>NZ_JBEXME010000020.1:0-126661 GCF_040610355.1 Nocardia sp. NPDC004168
GCCGGGTTCGTGGATTTCGGCACGCTGGAGGAGATGGTCAACATCGGGACGCTGTTCGCGTTCGTGCTGGTGTCGGTCGGCGTGCTCATCCTGCGACGCACGCGTCCGGACCTGCCGCGTGGATTCCGGGTTCCGCTGGTACCGCTGATCCCCATCCTGGCGGTGCTGGCGTGCGTGTGGCTGATGCTGAATCTCTCGGTGGAGACCTGGCTGCGGTTCCTGGTGTGGATGGTGATCGGGTTCGTCGTCTACTTCGCCTACTCGCGGCACAACTCCGTGCTCCGGAAGGCTTCCGTCACCTAGTACGCGGCCGGAGTTCGGGTGTGGGGTGGCGGCGGATAGCCTGACGCCGTGTCGCAGCGTGAGTTGGTTGTTCTCGGGACCGCTAGTCAGGTGCCGACGAAACAGCGAAACCACAACGGGTACCTGCTCCGGTGGGACGACGAGGCGATCCTGTTCGATCCCGGTGAGGGCACGCAACGGCAGATGACCTATGCCGGTGTGAGCGTCACCGGGCTCACCCGGATCGCCATCACCCATTTCCACGGCGACCACAGTCTCGGGCTGGCCGGAGTGGTGCAGCGGATCAACCTCGACCGCGTGCCGCATCCGGTCGACGTCTGCTTCCCGGCGTCCGGCGCGGCGTACTACGAGCGCCTGGTCAACGCGACGTCGTACTATCACCGCGCCGAGCTGCGGCCTCGCCCGATCCTCGCCCCAGGTCCCGTCGACCTGCCCGAGGCGGCGTTCACGGTGACGGCGGTGCGGCTCTCCCATCCGGTGGACACCTTCGGCTATCGGCTCAGCGAGCCGCCCGGCCGGCGGATTCTGCCGGACCGCTTGCGCGCCCTGGGATTGCGCGGCCCGATCATCTCCGAACTGCAACAGCGCGGCAGTGTCGAATTCGAGGGGCGCACGATCACTTTGGCGGAGATCAGCGAACCGCGCTCCGGTCAGAGCTTCGCCTTCGTGATGGACACCCGGCTGTGCCCCGGAGTCCGGGAGCTGGCCGCCGACGTCGACATGCTCGTCATCGAAGCCACGTTCCTGGACGCCGACGAACACCTGGCCCTCGAATACGGCCATCTCACGGCGGGCCAAGCCGCCCGGGTGGCCGCCGACGCGGGCGTTCGCACCCTGGTGCTCACCCACTTCTCCCAGCGCTACCGCGACCTCGACGAGCACTTGGCCGAAGCGGCGAAGTACTTCTCCGGCGAGATCCACATAGCCACCGACCTCGCCAGGATCCCGCTGCCACCCCGGCGCTGACACTCCGCCGCGAACATCCGACACGCCGAGATGACGCGCGGACGCTAACACCAGCCCGCCGCCACCGATCTAGTTCTCTGGGACGCCTGCCAACCCGGGCTGCGAACAACCGCCACCGGCACCGGTCACCCGACCGCGCCGTCCGGCACCCGGCCACGGCCGACGCCCCGCCACCCCGACAAATTGTCGGAATTCCGGTACAGCCGTACGACTCGGTACGCTGTCCCGGACGCCCCTATAGCCCAATTGGCAGAGGCAGCGGACTTAAAATCCGCCAAGTGTCGGTTCGAGTCCGACTGGGGGCACTCACGACCGCAGGTAGATTCCCTCTCCCGCCATTCGCTTCGACCGCGTCCACGCCCTCGGTCCGCAGTGAGTCCGCAGTAGCTGCCGGAGCTCCCCGGTTCATCGCGTCCGCGACCGGGTGCCGACCCATGCCGTATGGCTCGAGGTGCCGTCAGGCGAACTCGTCCAGTAGGTCCATCAGCGCTTCCTCGCGGCCGATGGTGAAGTACTGATGATCTCGGAGGTTTCATATCCACGAGACCGCTACGACTCGTTCGTCTTCCGGATGGCGCTCGACACGCAGCCCTGGCTCAACGCAATGCGCTTCGTTCCAACCCAGGTGTGTTGATCGGACAGAATGAGACGTTATGCGCCGAACCACCCCGACCGTCATATTGATGATGGCGGCAGTCCTGTTGACAGGATGTTCTATACCGACACAAGGACCCGACCAGGCCGAGCGTGACAGCTGGTCACGCGTGATCGAAACTGCCATCCGGGCTCTTCCCGGGGTCGTCGATGCGTCACATCGGTTCGATTACGAGGGCAAGTCGCGCACGTACCATTCCCGGCTCGAAGTGCAGCTCGAAGATGGCGCCACACCGGACGAGGCCGCGTCCGTGGTGGGTGCCATGGGCACCCAGCAGCTTCCGCCGCACTACCAAGGCGACCAGACCGAGGTCTACATCGACCGGAGGACGGACTCTTATTATGCGAATTGGCGGTTCGGTCGGGACGTGAGCGGGGAAGCCAACTCGGCACACACCTGGGTGAGAGTCTCGGCCCCCGGCACACAGGTGGGCTGGAGGTCAAGCGGCATCGACGTAGACAAGATGAGGAACGATATTGGCGTTGCAGCGGGCTCCGAGGCCGAACCCCACCGTGCCACCGCGGCGATGCGCCGAATCATCGAGGACTTCCCCGAACTGGCATCCAGCTACTGGACGGTGTCCACCGTTCATGAGGAGAGCGGGTTCAAGAATCACTCGAGCCTGGAACCCGGGTGGCTCAACACGGACCGACCACTCCGCTTCCCGCACAACCGGCCCCGCTTCCCGTCCAATGGTGAACTCGAGATGTGGGAGTGGTTCCTGACCGATCAACCCACCCCGTTCCTCGTCGAGATTTCCGTATACGACCCGCCCGGCAAAGCAGGCCGCACCCTGGATGTCGCGATATACCCTCCTGTTGGAAAGCAATTCACCGCTGCGCAGGCAACACAACTCGCCGAACGGCATCTTCCCTACTTGGCCCAGCCCGGTGCCGTGGTCGACTACACGATCGGCGACACCTACCACCCCGTTTTCGCGGTCTTCGTCGGCGGTTGCCAGCCATCCTCGCGCGACGTTCCACCGGAGTCGCAACCCTATGCGCGTCAGTATGAACGCTGCTAGGCCGTGCCACGTCAGCGAGTTTCTGCCAGGTCGCACTACTGTGTCGGCAATTGCCGACGCTACCGTGACCTGCAACGATCTGGGAAAGCAACCTCGAAATCGGCCAAGTGCCGGTTCGAGTTCGTGAGCCGAAGGTAGATCGCTTTCCTCGCTGCCTTTCACACCCGTGCAGACGCCCTCGGTCCGCAGTCCTCGGGTCGCGCTGTTGTGCCGACCTGTACCAGGAAGCCGGCAGTGCGAGCGCTAGGACGTCGGCCCATTCCACGAGAATTCGGTCGACCAAATGAGTCCTGCCGTGTGGTCGGTAAGGGTCAGCTCGAAGTCCCAGGGCGTGTCTGCGATGTCGTCCGGGATCGGGGCCTGGAAGGTTCTGATCGTTCGCGTCGCCGAGGTCGATTCGCCGGCCACCACCTCCGAGGTTCCGAAGTTGGCGCGCAGGACGGCATCGACCTCGTAGTCCCAGATGGATGGTGCGCGTTCGTCGAGCGCGGTCGCGGTGTAGAGGAACTCGATTCCGTTGGGATCGAGCGTGATCGGTCCGATCCAGGCCTCGGTCGGACCATCCTCGTCGGTGACGAAAGCTGGATTCGTCAGCATGGCCAATCGGCCCCGTGGATCGCCCAGCGGCGCTGAGTAGACGATGTCGTTCGGCCGAGACAGTCGCCTCGCCCAGGGACCGTCGGTGGTGACGTCGTCGATGGTCAGCTCGATATCGACCGGTGTCGTATCCGGGCCGAGGTCGGGCAATGTGAAGGTCGTGCCGGCGTGGGTGTCGGACGAGCCGCTTCCCCAGCCCACGTCGGTGGCCACACCGTTGGCCAGTGCCGACACCCCGACCTGGTAACTCCGCAACGACGGCGCGGCATCGCCGACCACTTCCGCCGCGAGGGACAGCCGCAACCCGGTGGGCGTACGCAACGCTGGTCCGACCCAACTCAGAATTCCGTTGCTGCCGTCGGACACGAATTCCGGGGGCACCCACACGGCCAGTACACGATCGGTAGTGCGCTCGCTCGGTGACATCGTCGGCTGTGCTCCTTGATCGCGGACGCGGGAACAGCCGGTTCAGGCCCGGCGATCGGCCCGCTATCAACGTTTCATCGAATCCTTACCGAGCCAGGTCGTTATCAACCAACTGGGTCTTCCATTCGGACAGGTTCGCTGTATCCGCGTGTTTCGTCAAGGTCAGGTGTGATCGACCAATTCGGGGCGGCCCTGCGTATGCGGCGCAGCAGCTTCGACCCTCGTTCCGAACTGATGGAGGTCAGCGTGGGGAGCGCGGTGCGCCAGAGTTTGGCCGCGTCCTCGTGGTTGCCCATGCGCCAGCGGATGAGTCCGGTCTCGGCCAGGCTGATCGCGTGAATCCGGGTGTGCGTTCTGGGATGCCAGATCGTCGCGCTCATGTGCTGATAGCGCTCGGCTTCGGCCAAGTCGCCGATCGCGAGGAATGTTTTCGCGGTCTGCCGGGTCGCGCTTGCTTTGTTCGGACAGAACAGCGCGGCCCATCGAGGAATCTCCGTCGTTGCCTCGGGCATGATCCATGGCTCGGCTCGGCGAAGCGCCTTCACGGCCTGGACTTTGTCGCCCGTTTCGGCGTAGCACCGTGCCAAGGCAACTTCGAACAAAGCCATCGTGTCGGGGCTGACCGTGGACGCGATTCGCCAGCGCATCGAGGAAGAAGACGGGCCGCCTTCTGCACTGTAGGTGCAGTGAACGCAGGGTATTGCCGGACACTGCAACTCGACCTGTCGATCCCACGCATGGACCGTCATGCGGCTCGAGAAGACGTGAGTCACCGAATTCTGCACGGGGACAGCACTATTGCGGGGAAAGTGGGAGCATGGCGTCGAAACCACGGCCTAGTGGCTATCGGAACTACACCGCGGATGGCACTTACTGGACGGTTCGCAAACAAGGTCGAACGTACTGGGTGGTACGCATCGACCCGACGGACGGTGAATATCGCGTGGTCGAGTGGTGGGGCGGATATCACCGGGCGGGAGCCGCCGGTGGCGCGGCCGCGCAGCTCGCATATCAGCAGGCGCTTTCTGCCGCGAAGGATGTTCTGCGCGACCATCTGCACGAAGCGCTGGAAACCATCGGGCTAGGCGCGCCCGTCTCCGCTGCGCCGGTCTCGCCGAAGGACGCACCGTCGCGTTTGGGGTCCGACGAGGAAGAGTGAGGGTCGACAACCTCCAACGATCGGGGCATCGAACAATAGGGCTGCTCTTGCATGCCGGATGACGATCCCACACGTGCGTGATCGGCTGGGTCAGCTCGTTCGGCTGACGGGCACAGGAAGACGGTATGCGAGCCGTCGTATCCGGCGACCGTCGCCTCTTCAGCGGGAAAGTCCGTGGGCGCGGGCGATTATGCGCTCCATGGCGGTGCGGGGGAGGAGGCGGCGGAGGGTGAAGAGGGCGGGGGCGTTGCTGCCTACGGCGTAGAGGGGTTGGGGGCGCGGGGCTTCGATCGCTTTGACGATCGTGGTGGCGACCTTTTCGGGGGTGATGCCCTTGGACTGGTTTTCGTCGAGTTTCGCCATGAAGGTCGTGAAATCGGCGGTGTGGGGGGAGTCGTCGGTGAGGTACTTGGTGCGGCGTTCGCGCAGGCCGGTG
Organism: Nocardia sp. NPDC004168; assembly: GCF_040610355.1. Classification (NCBI taxonomy): domain Bacteria; kingdom Bacillati; phylum Actinomycetota; class Actinomycetes; order Mycobacteriales; family Nocardiaceae; genus Nocardia; species Nocardia sp. NPDC004168. The sequence continues at coordinate 5,567 of NZ_JBEXME010000020.1, forward strand.
TCGATCTGGCCGGGCTCGACGGCGGTGATCCAGACGCCGAAGGGGGATTCCTCGAAGCGGGCGGCGACCGCGAAGCCGCGCAACGCCGCCTTGGTGGCGACATAGGAGGAGCGGTAGGGCATGGGGAAGCTGGCGAGCATCGACCCGACCATGACGACGCGCCCGTAGCGGCGATCCCGCATGCCGGGCAGCACCGCCTTGGTCAGGGCGATCGGGCCGAGCACATTCAGCTGGAACAGTCGCTCGACGGCGTCGGTGGGCAACTCGGCCAGCGGTCCCGCCTGGCTCTCGCCCGCGTTGTTCACGAGCACGTCGACGTGGTCCAGACCGGCGGCGAAGGCCTCGATCGAAGCCGGATCGGTGAGGTCGAGCGCGCGGTACTCGACCTCGGGCAGCACGGCGTCCGAACCGATGGCGTCGGGATTGCGGCTGGTGCCGATCACCCGATACCCCCGCCCGGCCAGCGCGGCGGCCGTAGCCTTCCCGATTCCGGACGACGCACCGGTGACCACAGCGACGCGAGACATAACGCTCCTTTTCGACGGCAACATGCTGACGATATCGTCAGCTCTCGCCCTGTGCTACCAGAAAGTAACTTCGGTGCCGTCGATGTGCTGCGGAGCCGACCGCACGACGAACGCGGCGTCGATGCCCGCCCGGCCCAATGGCGGTGGGAAACGGGAGTACAACACGTGGTGGCGGCTCGGATATTGCCCATTGAATTCTGCATGGCGGGTTCGAGCCCGGACGTGGCGTCGGCGGGCTGTCGTGTGTGCCGCGCTCGCGTGGTTCGCGGGCCTGTGAGCTGGGCGGACGGGTGTGCATGGCGACGTGGGATGCGCACCGGCGCAGTCGAAATCGTTCACCGGAGGGAAGCCGTTCCGGATGTCGGCGGTGGAGGGATGGGGCTAGTGTTGGCCGGCGCGGTGCAGGCCGGAGACGCTGCCGCGTTACCCCCGACGCCGAGGAGATTGTGGTGGTTGTCGATACCGTCCGCGAGGAACAGGCGATCCGTCAGATGACGGAGCGGCTGGTCGAAAACTACACCGAGACTTATTCTCCGGACCATATCGAGAGCGCCGTCGGTGCGGCGCGGCGGAAATTCGAGGGCCGCCCGGTGCGGCAGTTCGTTCCGATTCTGATCGAGCGGTTGGTGCGGCGGGAATTGGAGAAGTCTCCCGAGGCGGAAGTGCAACCCACCACGGTCCCGATGGACAAGTCGCCGCAGGCCCCCGCCGCCGCTCCCGGGAAACTGTCGGAGATCCGTGAGCTTTTGTCGTCCAAGAAGCGTTTCGCACCGTACGCCGTGGGCGCCGTCGTCGTTCTGACGGTGATCGCCGTGGTTCTCGCCGTGCGGCAACCCGCTCCGGAGGCGCCCGCCGCCGCTCCCGCGCCCGCCGCGGCGCTCACGGTCGTCCACGGTGTGGTCGGCTCGGAGAAGATGCCGTTCTTCTCCGACCCCAAGGTGATCGACGCGCTGGCGCGCAACGGCGTGCGCGTCGAGGTCGAGCCCGCCGGTTCGCGGCAGATCGCCACGTCCATCGATCTCACGAAATTCGATTTCGCCTTCCCGTCCAGCGAACCGGCCGCCGAGCGAATCCAGCGGCAGCGCAACGTGACCGCGAAATACACGCCGTTCTCCTCGCCGATGGCCGTCGCGACGTTCGCGCCGATCACCGAGCTGCTCACCCGGGCGGGAGCGGTGCGCCCCGGCCAGGTGCCGACGCTCGACCTGCGCCGCTACCTCGAGCTGGTGCGCAACGGCACCCGCTGGGACGAACTGCCCGACAACACCACCTACCCGGTGCGCAAGAACATCCTGATCTCCACCACCGACCCGCGCAGCTCCAACTCCGCGGCCATGTATCTGGCCGCGGCGAGCTATGTCGCGAACAACAACACGATCGTGCAGGGGCAGAACGCCGAGCAGGCCGTCCTCCCCGCGGTGTCGCGGCTTTTCGTGGGCCAGGGTTACACCGAGAACACCACCGAGGGCCCGTTCAACAACTACCTCGCCACGGGTATGGGCCCGACGCCGATGGCCTGGATCTACGAGGCGCAGTACGTCGAGGCGACCGTGCGCGGCCAGATCAAACCCGAGATGACGCTGCTGTACCCGTCACCGACGGTGTTGTCCCGGCACACGCTGGTGCCGTTCGGCGCGACGGGTGACCGGCTCGGGCGCCTGCTGTCCACCGACCCGGAATTGCAGCGCCTGGCCGCCGAGCACGGCTTCCGCACCAACGACGGCGCCCAGTTCGCGAAGGTCGTCGCCGAACGCAACGTCCCGGTGGCCCCGGACCTGTTGGACGTCGTCGCCACCCCGACCTACGACACCCTGGAGCACCTGCTCGACGGAGTAACCAAGTCCTACAACTGAACCCGGGGCGGATCGCCGCTAGCGTTTCGGTGGAGAGGATCCGGGCACCCTCTTCGCATCAGATACCGGAACAACGGCCGGTATCGCGGCGGGAGGAACGACCAGTGACAGCGGACGACGGCCCATGGGAGATCCCTCCGATCGATGACGCCCCGGATATCGCGCGCGACTCCGCGCCGCCGCCGGGAGCGACGATGGCCGACACCAGGAACTGGCCGGGGTACGGGTTGCTGCTGGTCGCCGCGGCGGGTGCGATAACCGCGGCGGTGCTCGCCGGCTGGGGGTTCGGCAGGCTCTCGGTCGTGGCCGCGATCATCACGGTCGTCTTCCTGCTGATCGGGGTGGGCCTGATCGTGCTGGAGCAGGTGCGGGCCCGCAGGCACGCCGCACCGCCCGCCGAACGGGCCACCGTGCCGCCGGGGTACTGAGGAGCGTCAATCCCGGGGCAGGAAACCCGACTCGATGAACTCCCGGACGAAGGTGTCCACCACCGCACGGTCGATCTCCGGGCAGGCCATGCCGGTGTCCGCGAGCGCGGCGCGGGTGTGTTCGTCGGCCCAGTCGAGGTGACCGGCGAGTCCGGCGAAGTCGTGGCTCAGCAGGGCCGCGCGCACCAGCGAATCGTCGCCGAGCGCGTCGCGCCGCCGCGCTTCCCTGGCCAGGCCCGCGCGCACCGTGTCCTCCGGCATCGTCGCCACCGGCAAACCGTGCGCGCGCAGACTGGCGAGGATCTCCCCGACCGCTACCGGGGCCCGATTGACCAGGTGATAGACGGTTTCCGAGCGCGGACGAGCCGAGATCTCCACGATCGCGCCCGCCACATAGCTCACCGGAACCAAGGAAACGGTCGCCTCGCCCACGTCGGGCGCCATGCCGAGCATCGCGGCGGCTCGCACCATGTTCCACAGCGAATCCTGCGGGCTGTTCACGCCGATGTCCGGGCAACCGCAGATGGTGCTCGGACGGTAGATGGCGATGGGCACACCACGTTCGCCTGCTTGGCGGACCAGTTCCTCGGCGGCCCATTTGGAGGCGAGGTAGCCGTTGCCGGACACCTGCCCCGCGGGTAGGCGGATGTCCTCGGTGACCACCGGCGAATCCGGCGTCGCGGCGACGGCCGCGCCCATGGTGGAGACCAGGTGGAACGGCTTGACCCGCCGCGCCGTCGCCAGCCGCAACAACTCGCGGGTGCCCTCGACGTTGGCCTGCCGTAGCCGGGCATAAGGATCGACGTGATTGACGCGCGCGCCGTTGTGATAGATCACGTCGATGCTGTCGGCCAATCGGTCGTAATCGGCCGGGTCGAGGCCGAGGCGCGGTGCGGTGAGGTCGCCCGCGACGACGACGATCCGCTCCGCGGCGGTGGTTCCGGAGAGCCGGTAGTGGCTCAGCGCACCGAGGATTCGGTCGATGCCTTCCTCGGCGTCGGCGGCGCGCACCACGCACCACACCCTCGCCTCGGTGCGATCCAGCAGGGCTTGCAGCAGGTGTACGCCGAGAAAGCCGGTCGCGCCGGTCAGCAGGATCTCCTGTGGCGGACCGGTGTGCGCGGGCTCGCATCCGCCGATGCCGATCTCCGGCTCCAGCACGGCGTCGCGTTCCGGCGTCGCCGCGGTGGGGGCGGACCCGCCCGCTAGTCGCGCCGCGAGGCCGCCGACGGTCGGGGTCGCGAGGATCGCCGACATCGGCACGTCGCGGCGGAGCCGCTCCGACAGCCGCTGGTGCAATGTGAACGCGAGTAGTGACGACCCGCCGAGTTCGAAGAAGTCGTCGGCCACCCCGATCGGGGACACGCCGAGCACGTCGGCGAAGACGTCCGCGACCGCGCGCTCCAGTGCGGTGCCGGGCTGCGCACCGGTGCGTGCGGCGAATACCGGCTGGGGTAGCGCGGCGCGGTCGAGCTTCCCGCTGGTGTTCACCGGGAACGCGTCGAGCGCCAGCACCGCCGACGGCACCATGTAACCGGGCAGCACGCGAGCGACCGACTGACGCACGACATCCGGGTCGACCGTGGCCCCCGGCGCCGCGACGACGTAGCCGACCAGCCGGTCCCCGGCATCGGAGCCCTTGACCGCCACCGCGGCCCGGCCCACCGCAGGGTCGGCCAGCAAAGCCGCTTCGATCTCACCGAGTTCGATGCGGTGGCCGCGGACCTTGACCTGGAAATCCGTGCGGCCCAGATAGTCCAGGGTACCGATGCGGTTCCAGCGCACCAGGTCACCGGTCCGGTACATCCGTTCGCCCGGGTGCAGCGGATCGGCGACGAACCGGGCCGCGGTCAGACCCGGCGCGCCATGGTAACCGCGGGCCAGCTGAATGCCACCGAGGTAGAGCTCGCCCGCCACTCCCACCGGAACCGGCCGCAACCGGTCGTCCAGCACGTGGCAGCGCGAATTCCATTCCGGCACACCGATGGGAACGCCGGCCGCGGTGCGATCGGCGGCCGAGACCGCGTGTCGCGTGATACTCACCGCGGCCTCGGTAGGTCCGTACAGGTTGTGCAACTCGGCCGTGGTCACGTTCGCGAAGGCACGCGCGGTTTCCGGCGGCAGCGCCTCTCCGATGACGAAAACAGCTCGTAGCGAGGACAGTTCGTCCGCCGTTGCCTGCTGGGCGAATACCGTGAGCATCGCGGGAACGAAATCGGTGAGCGTCACCCGGTGCTCGGCGATCAGCCGGGACAGCGCCGCCGGGTCGCGATGCTCGTCCGGTCCGGCCAGCACCATCCGCGCGCCCGCGCGCAGCGGCAGGAAGTAGCCCCACAGGGACACGTCGAAGGTCGCGGGAGTTTTGTGCAGATAGACGTCGGTGGCGTCGACAACGTATTCCGCCTGCATCCAAGCGAGCTGGTGCACGATCGCCCGATGGCTGATCGCCACGCCCTTGGGGCGGCCGGTCGACCCGGAGGTGTAGATGAGATAGGCGGGGTGGTCGGCGTGCCACGGTGTCCGGCGCTCGGCGTCGAGCACGGGTTCCGCGCCGAAGCGGTCGAGGTCCAGGGTGTCGACGTCGTAAGCCTCGGCCGCGGTGAAACCGTCCGCCGCGGTGGTCAGCACGCACCGGGGCGCCGCCGATTCGAGCACGTACCGGATGCGCTCGGCCGGGTGTCCCGGGTCGATCGGCACCCAGGCCGCGCCCGCCGCCACGATCGCGTGCAGCGCGACGACCTGCTGGATCGACCGCCGCATCGCCACCGCGACGACGGTCTCCGCACCCACGCCTCGTTCGATCAGCCAGCGAGCCAGCCGCGCGGATCGTTCGAGCAGTCGCGCGTAAGTGAGCGTCTCGGATCCGCAGACCACCGCGATCGCGTCCGGCGTCGCCGCGGCCTGCCGCGCCGTCGCGGCGGTGAGCGGCTCGGCCCGCACGTCGTGCTCGGCTCCGGCGCCCCAGGAGCGGATGCGTTTGTGCTCGACCGGGTCCATGATGTCGATGTCGCCGACCACGGCGTCGGGCTCGGCCGCGACCCGCAGCAGGGTGCGGATGTAGCCGTCGAGGAAGCGCTGCACCGTGTGCTCGTCGAACAGGTCTGTGCTGTAACCGAATCGGATGATGATCTCGCCGGGCTCGCCGTCGTCGTCGCGGATGTCGACCACGCCGATGTGCAGATCGGTTTTCGCCGTGTCGGCGTCCACGTCGAGGAACGACACGCTGGGCCCGGACAGGTCCAAGGTGGCCTGCGTGAAATTCTGGAAGGCGAAGCCGACCTGGTAGAGCGGGTGGCGTCCGGGTGATCGGGTCGGATCGACGGCGTCGACCACGTGCTCGAACGGCACCTCGGAGTGCGCGAAGTTGACCAGATCCCGTTCCCTGGTGCGGTGCAGCAGAGCGGTGAAACTCTCCGCGGGCTCGATCCTGGTCCGGGAGACGGTGGTGTTGACGAACATGCCGACGACATCCGCGAGCGCGGGCTCGGCCCGGTTGGTCATCGGCACGCCGATCGCGATGTCGTAGCTTCCGGACAGGCGGGCCAGCAGCACGGCGAGCGCCGAGCGCATCACCATGAACAGCGTCGATCGGTGGGCGCGCGCGACGGTGAGCAGGTCGCGGTGCAAGGTCGCCGGCACCGTCCGCTGAGTGGCCGAGCCGCGCAGTGTGGCCACCGGCGGGCGCGGCCGGTCGGCGGGCAGATCGAGTTCGTCGGGCAGACCGGCCAGCTCGCCGGTCCAGTACGCCAGTTGCCGCGACAGCGGGGAATCGGGGTCGTCGCGGGAACCGAGCAGATCCTGCTGCCACAGGGCGTAGTCGGCGTACTGCACATCCGGTGGCAGCCAGGCCGGGGCGGCTCCCGCGCTGCGGGCGGCGTAGGCCAAAGCGACGTCGCGGGCCAGCGGCGCCAGCGAGGATCCGTCGGCGCAGATGTGGTGAAGGGCGCAGACCAGGACGTACTCGGTGGGGGTGCGCAGCAGCCGGACGCGCAGCGGCACCTCGGCCGACACGTCGAACCCGTGCCGCAGGATGGCGCGGACGCGGTCGGGTACCGCGTCGTCGGACAGTTCCTCCACCGCGAAATCGTCTACCACCTGCTCGGTGCCGAGGATGAGTTGCCGCGGTCCGTTCGCGTCGGCGGGATAACTCGTACGCAGCGACTCGTGCCGCTCGACCGTGTCGGCGAATGCCGCGCGCAAGGCGGGAATATCCAGCTCCGACAGCCGCAGCGCGAAGCCGATGTTGTCCACCGAGGACGTCGTGTCGAACTGGTTGCGCAGCCAGAACCGCAGCTGGGCCGGCGACAGCGGGATGCGCTCCGGCCTGGTCCGTGCGCGCAACACCGGGCGTGCGGTGTCGAATTGCTGCGAGCGGATCGCCTTGGACAAGGTGGTGACTGTCGGATGGTCGAACACCAGCCGGGGTGGGATGCGCAGCCGCCATGTTTCGCTCAGGCGCGCGGCGACCTGCGTCGCCAGCAGCGAGTTGCCGCCCGCCGCGAAGAAATCGGCGTCCGCGCTGAACCGCTCTCGGCGCAGCACGCGTGCGAAGACCTCGGCGACCGTTTCCTCGCCGAGGTCGACGGCGGGCCGGTAGTCCGGCTCGTCCAGGGCGCGCACGCGCAGCGCGGGCCGATCGGCCTTGCCCGTCGGGGTGCGTGGGATCCGATCCACGACCGTGATCGTGTTGGGCACCATGTACTTCGGCAGCAGCGCGGCCAGCGCGTCGGCCAGCGTGGCGGGGTCAGGGGCATGGCCCGGTTCCGGTTGGACGAAGGCGGCCAGCGTGGTCTCGCCCGCGGCGGTCTTGCGGTCGACGGTCACGGCCAGCCGGACGCCGGGCTGTGTCGACAGGATGGCGTCGATCTCGCCGAGTTCGATCCGGAAACCCCTGACCTTGACCTGGTCGTCGGCCCGGCCGAAATAGTCCAGATGGCCCGAGGTGGTGCGCCGGACGAGGTCGCCGGTGCGGTACATCCGCGAGCCGGGCGGTCCGAACGGATCGGCGAGGAACCGCTGTCCGGTCAGATCCGGGCGTCCGTGGTACCCCCGCGCCACCCCGGGCCCGGACACGTACAGCTCGCCGACGACGCCGACGCCGACCGGGCGCAACCGGTGATCGAGTACCTGGCAGCGCATACCCGGCACAGCCGACCCGATGGTGACCGGTGCGTCCGGTGACAACGGCGGGCTCAGCGTCGCCATGATGGTGGATTCCGTGGGGCCGTAGGCATTCTGGAACAGACGGCCGTCGGCCGCCCAGTGCCGGGGCAACATCGGCGGGCACGGCTCGCCGCCGACCATGACCGAACGCAGGGCGGGCAGTCCGGTCGGCTCGATGGTGGCCAGCGCGGACGGAGTGAGGAAAGCGTGGGTGATCGCCTGCCGTGCGAGCAGTTCCACCAGTGCGGTGCCGCCGTACAGGGTCGGTGGGGCGATCACCAGCGTGGCGGCGGAGCAGATCGCGAGCAGCAACTCCAGCACCGAGGCGTCGAAGCTCGGTGACGCGAAGTGCAGCACCCGCGCGTCTTTGTCCAGCGCCTGCCGCGCGGCCAGTTCGGCGCACAGCGGGGCGAGCCCGGCATGGGTCACGGCGACGCCTTTCGGGCGTCCGGTCGATCCCGATGTGTAGATCACGTAGGCCGCGTGGGTGGCGCGAAGTCGAACGGGGCGTTCGAAATACGCGATCGGGCTCGCGGGATTCGCCGCCACCTGTGCGATCACTTCGGCATCGTCCAGCGCGAGCCAGCGCACCTCGGTGGGTAGTGTCGCCGCGTGGGCGGCCTGGGTCAGGCCCAGCGCGGCACCGCTGTCGATGACCTGGAACTTGATGCGGGACAGGGGAAGTGCCGGATCCACAGGGACGAACGCCGCACCGGACTTCGCGATCGCCCACACCGCGAGCACCGAATCGAGCGAACGCGGCAGCGCCACCGCCACCGCTGTTTCGGGGCCCGCGCCCGCGGCGATCAGCGTGCGGGCCAGCCGCGAGGAGCGCGCGTCGAGGTCGCGGTAGGTGATCTCGCTGTCGTCGCAGACCACGGCGACGCCGTCGGGATTGTGCTCCGCGGCGGCGGCCAGCAGCGCGGCGAACGTCGGCGTGGCCGATTCGGCGGATCTGCGGCGGCGGCCTTTCCGGGCGGGTGGACGAGTATCCCGGATACCGCTGGTCATGTAATCGTCCCGTTCCGCGTGGCAGTAAACGGCCAGATGCTACAGCCGCACGGCGGGATTCCTCAACGATGAGAAGGCGATACCGCTCCGGTCGAACGGCGGCGCGTGCCGCGAGCCGTTGGCACGCGCGTGAGCCCGACCGGCACGGTTCAGCGGGTGCCGTGCCCCTGACAGGCGGTCAGCGCGGTGTTCTTCGTGGCGTTGAACCGGTCGATCGCGGCGTTCAAGTGTCGGTGTCGGCGCGGCGGGCCAGCGTGTCGGCCAAGGCGTTGGTGTCGTCGCGGTAGGCGCGCAGCGGGGTGGCGATCCCGGACGGCACTTCTCTGGTCACGCTCTGGTCCACCGAGCGCCCGTTGTTCCGCAGCGTCGTGACAGCCGCGTCGGCTTTGCCGTTCGTATCGGGATCGCCGCGGCCTTTCGTGTTGCTTGCATCGATGTAGTCGTTGAACGCGCGTACCGAGCTGCCGTTCGCGGCCAGGAAGGCGTCACAGGCCGACTTGGTGGCGCGTTCGGCGGCGGCGGCCCGTGCCGACGAGGCGGCGGCCGAGGAGGAGGTGACCTCGGAGGCGTACGCGGCCAGGTCGGTCCGGTTGACCTCCGCCGTGCCGGAGATCTGCTGTGCGCAGGCGCCGATGGTCAGCGCGCCCGCCGCGGTGGCCGTGGCGGCCACCAGCAGGCCCGCGCGTTCGAGTCGTCGCATGGTCGGTCCCTCGCTCCCCTCGGAAGTCCGGCCGGGACGGATGAACGGAGCCGGACAATCCGAAGGTACGTCGCGGGGACCCGCCACGCCGAGCCCGCGCCGATAACGATGGCCAACCGATATCGGCGCCGGGGAGCGGTTCAGCTCTGGCCGAGCATGGCTCGCATCTGCGCTATTTCGGCCTGCTGGGCGGCGATGATCCGCTGAGCGAGCGCCTTCGCGTCGGCGTTCTCGCCCTCGGCCAGCTCGGTCTGGGCCATGGCGATCGCGCCCGCGTGATGCTCGATCATCATGGTCAGCCATTGACGGTCGAAGTCCGGACCCGATGCCGCGTCCAGCGCCGCCATCTGTTCGGCGGACATCATGCCGGGCATCTCGTGGCCGCCGTGCCCCTCGCTCGGGGTGGGCGCCGGTTTGCCGAAGCTCTGCAAGAGGGTGGTGATCTGCTGCATCTCCGGCGCCTGTGCTTGCTCCACCTGCGTGGCGAGCGCACGCAGCTGCTGGTTGTCGGTGTGCGTCGGCACCAGCCGCGCCATTTCGACGGCTTGGGCGTGATGCGGATACATCATCTGGAGGAACATCACGTCCGCGTCGTTGTGCGCCGCACGGGCGGGTGCGGTCGTGACGGCCGCGGTGGTGGTCGAGGTGCCGTGCTCGGTGGTGTGCCCGGTGTCGGCGTCGCCGCATCCGGCGAGGCTCACCGCGGCCGCCGCGGCGAGAACGAGGGCCGATCGGGTGCGAGTGATGAACATGGGGTCGCTCCTTGCGAAGTGCGAAGTCTGAGGATGGAGTGGACTGCGCCGCCACCGTGGTTCGGACACACGGCGGCGACGGAGTTGTCAGATCCGCAGAATCGCCAGTTCGGCCAAGGTGAGCACGGTCCACGGCGGCGGTCGCGCACGCCGCGCCCGCCAGTGCCGCGGTCGTGCCGCACCGCCGCCGGGGCGATCGAACGCCAATCGGCGGAGCAGCACCAACGCGGCCAACGCGATGGAGGCGGCCAAGATGAACACACAGCCGTGCAGTGCGCTGTGCTCGCCGTCGCACCCGCCGCCCGCGCAGTGGGACATCTTCGCCGCGACGGTCGCGTGCCATGACGCGCCTGAGCTCGCCTCGACGGCTCGAGGCGCAGACGAGTCGCGGGAAGCGACGGCCGGTGCGGATGCGCCCGGGGTTGCCCGGACGGCTGGCGGGGTAGTCGAGTCGCGGGAAGCGGCCACCGGTGCGGATGCGCCCGGGGTTGCCCGGACAGCTGGCGGGGTAGTCGAGTCGCGGGAAGCGACGGCCGGTGCGGATGCGCCCGGGGTTGCCCGGACGGCTGGCGGGGTAGTCGAGTCGCGGGAAGCGACGGCCGGTGCGGATGCGCCCGGGGTTGCCCGGACAGCTGGCGGGGTAGTCGAGTCGCGGGAAGCGGCCACCGGTGCGGATACGCCCGGTGTGCCCGATAACTCCTGGCCGCGTTGCCGGTCGTCGCGGTGCGCCCTGTCCTGAGGTCGATCGTGGCCGGTCGGAGCGCCGCCCGAGGATTGCGGTGTCGCGTGTCGATGAGGAAACCCGGGCGCGGCGGCAGCTCGTTCGAGTCCGTCGGCTACCGCGTCGGAGGCGGCCGCGAGGGTGTGCACGCCGGCCGCGTGGGCGTGGCCGAAGACCGCCGAATGCATCGCGACGACCCCGGCGACCAACGCCAGCACCCCTAGGAGCTGGGCGAGCCCGGCGGCGGGAAGTGCGCGGCGGTCGACCACGAGTACCGAGTCTAGCCCCCGCTCTCGATATACCCGTTGGCGGTACCGGTATCTAGGAGCTCGCGACGTCGACGACCAATCGGGTCGGGTTGGACAGCGTGGTGACGGTGAAGGAGGGCCGGTCGGCCCGTACGCCGATGAACGACTGCGTCACGCCCTCGAACACCGTCGTCCGGTAGACGCCCGCGATGCCGGAGACCGCCGCGTCGACGGCCGGGTCCGGGCCCTCGTACGGTGTCACGCCGCTGTCGAACGGGTAAGCCGAGCCCAGGATTCGTACTTCCAGAATCGACCGGCCCGCCACGTCCACCGGATTGCCACTGGCGTCCTGCACCGCCCGGTCGGTGTACCGGACGATCCAACCGGGCGTGCCCGCCCCGCCGAGTTCGTAGACCACGCGATCGAAACCGGGCTGACTTCCCAGCCGCACATCGGTCACCGTGAGCGCGGCGTCGCCGGAAGGCTTGCCCTGCTTCGGTGCGGTGTCCCCGGGGGCTGGGGCCTGCGCTACCTCGACCGACGTGGCGGTGTTCGACGCGGCCGGTGGGCCCGGTGCCGACTCGCCGTCCCCGCAGCCCGCGAGCAGTGCCGTCGCGACCGCGACCATGAGCACCATCCTGTTGCGCATGGCCCGATGCTACTCAGCGAAAGGCCTCGGACGGCGTAACCGGAGAGCGTTGCGGCGCATTCGCGATCGGTCCGCCGCAAGCTACGCGGAGGTGCGAACACTCGTGCACCTCGAATGGTCGGCCTGCCGAGCCCGATTAATTGCTATTTGATTGCCATGGTTCATGTCCTGTGTGCGAGAGTCCTGCCGTCGCCGGCGGAGTGAGCGCCGGCGCCGGATCGCCCCTCCGTCGAGCCCGAGAGGATCGGCGGTTGATCGAATGCCGTATTCGCCGATGCGTCCGCGAAACCGCTTGTCCTGACCGGATTCAGCGTGCGGAGCGCCGTGCCGGGAATCCGGCGGGATCGATAGGGCGGGGTGGGCGCGACCATGCGGCAACGATCTAGCACACTTGAGGCGTGGGAAATGTCGAGGACGTACTTGGCCGGTTGCGGCGGTATCCGGACGTGGAGGCGCTGAACCTCTACGCCGTCGACGCCGCCGATCGGCTGATCCTCGACGTCGCGGCCGACGCCCTCGCGACTGTGGATAGCGGGAAAGTAGCCATCATCGGTGACGCCTATGGTGCACTGACCCTCGGCGCTATCGCGGGACACGATCTGCGCGACGTCCGGGTACATCAGGACTTGCTCACCGGCGAACTCGCCCTCGCGAACAACGCCCGCGCGGTGGGCTTGTCGGATCGCTACACCGCGCACCCGCTCGGCCCCGAGTTGCTGCGTGATGCCCAGGTGGTCCTGCTTCGCCTGCCCCGGATGCTGGCCGGTCTGGCCGAGGTCGCCGACACGATCGCGCGCTACGCGGATCCGGCGGTCGAGGTGTTCGCGGGCGGGCGGGACAAATATCTGACCAAGTCGATGAACGACGTTCTGGCGCAGTCGTTCTCCGAGGTGCGCGCAAGCCGCGGCAGGCAGAAGTCGCGGACCCTGCTGGTGGCCGGACCCAAACCCGTAGCCGGTCGACCGTTCCCGGTGCGCGACCGGCTGGACGAACTCGGTCTCGACGTGGTCGCGCACGGCGCGGCGTTCTCCGGGGCCCGCCTGGACATCGGCACCAGGTTCCTGCTCGAGCACCTGAGACTGATGAAGCCGGACGCGCGCGACGCCATCGATCTCGGCTGCGGCACCGGCATCCTTGCCGTCGCGCTGGCCAAGGCGCGGCCGGGTATCAAGGTGATCGCCACCGACCAATCCGCCGCCGCGGTCGCCTCGGCGCGGGCCACCACCGAGGCGAACGGGGTCGCCGACCGAGTGTGCGTCGTGCGCGACGACGCCATGTCCTCGGCGGCGGACAACAGCGCCGACCTGGTGCTGTGCAATCCGCCGTTCCATATCGGCGCGGCCGTGCACACCGGATCGGCCATCAAAATGTTCGCCGAGACCGGGCGGGTGTTGCGCCCGGGCGGAGAGCTGTGGACGGTGTACAACTCGCATTTGAACTATCGGGCCGTAGTCGAACGGATGGTGGGCCGGACCGAAGTGATGGGCCGCAACCGGAAATTCACCGTGACTCGGTCGGTGCGTGGTCTGCACGACCCACGACAAAGGTAGAGTCCGAATTGTCCGGCTCTGTGCGACTCCCCGGGAACTCGCGACGGATGACAAACGTTGGACAGGGCAGTTGGATATCGAGCGAACCAACTCGATGAACAGCGGCAACGACTCCAGAAAGGGACGCCGTTCACATGCGTACCACGAGCAATCCGGTTTTCAGGAACCTGCCAAGGCAGGAGGGCGGTGGATACGCCAGCTTCGGTTCCGGCGTGACCTCCGCCGGCCAGTTCGGCAACCAGTACGGCCAATACCCGCAGCAGTACGGCCAGTACCAGCAGGCTCCCCCCACCACGCGCTCGATGACCATCGACGACGTGGTGACGAAGACGGGCATCACCCTCGCGGTGCTCGCGCTGTCCGCGATCGTCTCCTACGGCCTCACCAACGCCAACACCTCGCTCGCGCCGCTGTTCGTGATCGGCGGCGGCCTGGTCGGCCTGGTGCTCGTGCTGATCGCGACCTTCGCGAACAAGATGGACAACCCGGCGATCGTGTTGTCCTACGCCGTCGCGGAGGGCCTTTTCCTCGGCGCCCTGTCGTTCATGTTCACCAATATCGAGTTCGGCGGGGTCGGCGGTAGCGCGCTGATCGGTCAGGCGGTGCTGGGCACCTTCGGTGTCTTCGCGGGCATGCTCGTGGTCTACAAGACCGGCGCCATCCGCGTGACGCCGCGATTCACCAGGATCATCGTCGGCGCCATGATCGGCATCCTGGTCCTGATGCTGGGTAACCTCGTCGCCAGCTTCTTCATCGACGGCGGCCTCGGCCTGCGCGATGGCGGTCCGCTCGCGATCGTGTTCAGCCTGGTGGTCATCGCCATCGCCGCGTTCAGCTTCCTGCTCGACTTCGACGCCGCCGATCAGCTGATCCGCGCGCAGGCTCCGGAGCGGGCGGCCTGGGGCGTCGCACTCGGCCTCACCGTCACCCTGGTGTGGCTGTACGTGGAGATCCTGCGGCTGCTGAGCTACTTCCAGAACGACTAGCCGATACGACGAAAGGGCGGTCGCCGGATATCCGGCGACCGCCCTTTCGTCCGCGGGTCAGCTCAAACGCTCGATGACCATCGCCATGCCCTGGCCGCCGCCGACGCACATGGTCTCCAGACCGAACTGCTTGTCGTAGGTCTGCAGGTTGTTGAGCAGCGTGGTGGTGATCCTGGCGCCGGTCATGCCGAACGGGTGGCCCAGCGCGATCGCGCCGCCGGAGACGTTCAGCTTGTCCTCATCGATCTTCAGCTCCCGCGCCGAGCCGAGCACCTGCACCGCGAACGCCTCGTTGATCTCGACGAGGTCGATGTCGTCGATGGTCTTGCCCGCCAGCGCCAGCGCGCGCTTGCACGCCTCGATCGGGCCGAGACCCATGATCTCCGGCGACAGACCGGACACGCCGGTGGAAACGATCCGCGCCAGCGGCGTCAGGCCCAGCTCCTTGGCCTTGGTGTCGCTCATGATGACCAGCGCCGCGGCGCCGTCGTTGAGCGGACAGCAGTTGCCCGCGGTGACGGTGCCGTCCGGGCGGAACACCGGCTTCAGCGCGGACACCGCCTCGTAGGTGACCCCGGCGCGGGGGCCGTCGTCCTTGCTGACCACGGTGCCGTCGGGCAGCGTCACCGGGGTGATCTCGCGCTCGAAGAAACCGTTCTTGATCGCCTCCTCGGCGCGGTTCTGCGACCGTACGCCCCAGCGGTCCTGGTCCTCGCGGGTGATGCCGGTGGAGGTCGCCACGTTCTCGGCGGTCTGGCCCATCGCGATGTAGACGTCCGGGATCAGGCCGTCCTCGCGCGGGTCGTGCCAGATGCCCGCACCGCCCTCGGCGGTCTTCGCGGTGCGCTGCTGCGCTTCGGCGAACAGCGGGTTCTGCGTGTTGGGCCAGCTGTCGGCGGAACCGTTCACATAGCGCGACACGGTCTCCACACCCGCGGAGATGAACACATCGCCTTCGCCCGCCTTGATCGCGTGGAAGGCCATGCGGGTGGTCTGCAGCGACGACGCGCAGTAGCGGTGCACCGTGGTGCCCGGCACGAAGTCGTAGCCCAGCTGGACGGCGACGACACGGGCGATGTTGAAGCCCTGCTCACCGCCAGGCGAGCCGCAGCCCAGGATCAGGTCGTCGATCTGGGCGGGGTCCAGGGCAGGCACCTTGTCGAGCGCTGCCCGCACAATCTGCGTGGTCAGATCGTCGGGCCGCAGGTCGACCAGCGAACCCTTGCGGGCCCGGCCGATCGGGGAGCGTGCGGTCGAAACGATGACGGCCTCAGGCATGAGGACTCCTTGGGTCGGACGGTTCTGGCGAACCGGAGTTGTTACTCACGGGTTCGTACCGAATCTACGTCCCGTCGCCGAGGACCGAAAGCGCCTGTCCCGCCCAGTGCCTCCAGCAGCGCCGGGAGCAATTGCGCTGCGGCCAGTTCGTAGCCGGCCGCCGACGGGTGGAAGCCGTCGGCGGCGAACAGCAGCTCCGGCGCGGCGCGGAACTCGGGGGCGAGCAGGTAACCCATGCGGACGGGTTGCCCGCCCGCGACCGTCGTCGCCACGTGCTGCGCCTTGGCCAACCGCACGCTCCAGTTCTGCACGACGGTGCGCAGCGGCTGGGGAATGGCCGCAACCGTGCCGAGATTCGGGCAGGTGCCGACCACCACCACGGCGTCGGCGCGGCGCAACCGGGCGACCGCGGCGGCGAGCCTGCGCGCGGAG
Organism: Nocardia sp. NPDC004168; assembly: GCF_040610355.1. Lineage (NCBI taxonomy): Bacteria > Bacillati > Actinomycetota > Actinomycetes > Mycobacteriales > Nocardiaceae > Nocardia > Nocardia sp. NPDC004168. Next base: position 21,865 of record NZ_JBEXME010000020.1, read on the forward strand.
GCGCGGATCGAGTGCTTCTTGGTGACATCGTTGGCGCCGACGAGGATGACCGCGGCATCCGGCGGCGGGCCCGCGACGAACATCGCGTCCACCTGCCCGGCCAGACCCTTGGATGTGGCGCCGGAGATCGCCTTGGTGCTCAGGCGGATCCGCTGCCCGGTCGCCTCGGCGAGTCCTCGGGCCAGGCGCACGCCCGGCACCTCGTCGGCCACCGCGCAGCCGAGGCCCGCCGCGGTGGAGTCGCCGAAGATCATCAGATGGAGGTCGGCGTGCTTGCCCGCACGCCACGGCTCGGGCTCCGCGCAGCCCGCGGTGTAGATGCCGTCGGCTTCCGGCGGCTTCGAGGTGTCCCGGCCGATCATTCCGCGCGCGACGCCCGCCTGCGCCATGAGCAGACGGTAGGTCGCCCACCACGCGGTCCCCGCGCCGGAACCGGCGAGCACGGCCGCGGCACCGCCCAGCGCGGCCGCGCGCCAGCGAAACTGAGGTGCGCTCACGCCAGGAATTTTACGAAAATCCGCCCAGTCGACCAGCGGCGAACATAGGCGCACCGGCAGCCGCTGCGGGCTTCCAGGCGTCGCGGGTGCGTCGACGGATGGTCGGGCGATAGGCCACCGACGATCAGCAGCCGGACGGTCGCCGAGTCGGCCATCGAGAATCCGGTGCGCGTGGAGCGTTCTGTGATCGCGGACCGTCGCGTGTGCGCAGCGCGTCGCAGCAGGATCGAGGACCTGGCTTCGGCTGCTGCTGAGTAGGGGGCGCAGCTGCCCTGCGATCCTCTGACCCCGCACTGTCGTCGGCAAACGTGTGTGGATAACACCCGCTCGGGTCAGCTCGGGACCCGCGACGGCGGGGTCGCCGCAAGGCAGGCCCGAAATGTGCGCGTCGCGATCCGCCGAGGTCAGCCCGGTACGACGAAGCTGCCGCGGGCCGGGATGCTCGCCGCGTCGGTGGAGATGGTGACCTCGACCAGGCCGGGGCCCGTGTCCTGGAACAGCGCGTATTGGATGCTGCCGTAGATGCCGGTGACCACGATGTTGTCGTAGCTGCCCGTCGCGCCGGTGGTGACGTTGCGCCACGCCACGGTGGTGCGGACCTCGCACAGCGGCGCCAGCGGGTAGGAGCCCGGCCCGATGCCGTTCACGGGCAGCGCGCGCACGTTGAGGATGGCGCGCCCGGGCCATTCCGGGCCGGTGTCGGCCCAGGTGCGGATGCTTGTCCAGCACAGGCCGCCGCGCGCGAGCGTCGGCACCTGCGGGAATTCGACGGTGGACGCCTCCGCTGGAGCGCCGGATCCGACCACTAGGGCCACTGCCGATCCGGCCAGAAGCATTGCGGCGCGGGCGATGTTCGGCTGCCTCATGGCAGCGATCCTAAGGCCGCGGGCCCCGGTTCGCCGGTAGTCCGCGGCCGCTGCACACGGCGTGCGCGAACTCACAGTTAGTGCGTCTGCAACTATGGGGGCCATGCGCATCGCGGATCATGTCGTGGATCTCATCGGCAACACGCCGCTGGTCCGGTTGAACTCGGTCGTGGGACCGAACGCGGGGCTGGTCGCTGCCAAGATCGAATACTTGAACCCGGGCGGCAGCTCCAAGGACCGGATCGCGGTGAAGATGATCGACGCCGCCGAGCGGTCCGGGAAGCTGCGGCCCGGCGGCACCATCGTCGAGCCCACGTCCGGCAACACCGGTGTCGGCCTCGCCCTGGTCGCGCAGCAGCGCGGCTACAAGTGCGTGTTCGTCTGCCCGGACAAGGTCAGCGAGGACAAGCGCAACGTGCTGCGGGCTTACGGCGCCGATGTCGTGGTCTGCCCGACCGCCGTGCCGCCGGACCACCCGAACAGCTACTACAGCGTCTCCGACCGCCTGGTTCGTGAGATCGACGGCGCGTGGAAGCCCGACCAGTACTCCAACCCGGGCGGCCCGGAAAGCCACTACGAGACGACCGGCCCGGAGATCTGGCGCGACACCGACGGCAAGGTCACCCACTTCGTGGCGGGTGTCGGCACCGGCGGCACCATCACCGGCACCGGCCGTTACCTCAAGGAGGTCTCCGGCGGGAAGGTGCGGATCATCGGCGCCGACCCGGAGGGTTCGGTGTACTCGGGCGGCACCGGGCGGCCGTACCTGGTCGAGGGCGTCGGCGAGGACTTCTGGCCGTCGGCCTACGACCCCGCCGTGCCGGACGAGATCATCGCGGTCTCCGACGCGGATTCCTTCGAGATGACCCGTAGGCTCGCCCGCGAGGAAGGCTTGCTGGTCGGCGGTTCCTGCGGCATGGCGGTCGTCGCGGCCGTCGAGGTGGCGCGGCGCGACCCGGACGCGGTGGTCGTGGTGCTGCTGCCCGACGGTGGACGCGGCTACCTGTCGAAGATCTTCAACGACGAGTGGATGAGTTCCTACGGGTTCCTGCGTGAACGGCTGGACGGCACGGCCGAACCGCTCGTGGGCGACGTCTTGCGCGGCAAGTCCGGCGAGCTGCCGGACCTGGTGCACACCCACCCGTCGGAGACGCTGCGCGACGCGATCGAGATCCTGCGCGAGTACGGCGTCTCCCAGATGCCCGTGGTCGGCGCCGAGCCGCCGGTCATGGCGGGCGAGGTCGCGGGCAGCGTGTCCGAGCGCGACCTGCTGTCGGCGGTCTTCGAGGGCCGGGCCAACCTGACCGATTCGGTGGCCCAGCACATGAGCCCCTCGTTCCCGCTGATCGGTTCGGGCGAGCCCATCTCCGCCGCGACGAAGGCGCTCTCCGACACCGACGCGCTGATGGTCGTCGAGGACGGCAAGCCCGTCGGCGTGATCACCCGCCACGACCTGCTCGGTTTCCTCAGCACGGGCAACATCGGGAAGTAGACGAGACCACGGCGAGCGGCGAACCCGGAAGCCGAGTCACGGCGGCTTCCGGCCGAACGCCTATGCCGGTCTCCTGCCGCGGACCGTTTCGCGGACGCCGCCGGTGATCAGGTCGGTCCATTCGTCGGCCAGCAGCGCCAGTCGGTACCAGGCTGCGTGCACCCGGGTGTCGGACACTTTCTCGGCGGTGTGCAGCAGATGGCTGGCGTGGACGTGGGCGGCGGCCATGCGGTCGACCGTGGCGCCGATGGATTCGCTGCGCAAATGGTCGGTCGCACGCCTTCGGGGCAGTCGGTCGACCACCCACGCATCGATCGTGGCCACCAGTTCGGCGCGGCGGCAATCTATTCCAGCGGCGGCCAGCGGATCGGAGTGGCGCTGCCGGTGCAGCGCTGCCAGCGTCCTGGCCCAGCCGACCAGGGGGTGGTCTTCGCCCGACTCGCTCGGGTGCCCGCCGAAGGCGGCGACCAGTTCGCGCTGATCCGGCAGCGGCCGTACGACGCCGTGCGAGCGTCGTGGCAGATGGTCACGCACGAACATGGCAGGCTCCCAGTGCATTCGGAACGGACCGCCGTACGCCGCGGTCGATCGACAAGCTGTGCATCGTGCACCTCCGATGGTGTGGTGGTGGAGGCATCGCCCCAATGCCGGGTCCCTCTAAAGGATGCGCGCTTTCGCTGGCCTACCGGTGACACCCACATGGCACTTGAATGACAAGACGTAACAATGCGCTAGCTTCCGCCCGCACACGCCTGTGAGGTGCGGTTTCGCGGGCCCGGCGCAGCTCAGCACAGGTCGTCGCGGGTGCGCGGACGTATCCGTGCGCGAGCGATTCAGCCGGGGAGGATCTGGTGGGTCATCGCGAAGACGGCCGCGCCCGCCCGGGTGTGGCGGCCGGTCTTGGAGCGGATTTCGGCCAGATGGTGGGTGACGGCGCGCTCGGGCAACAGCAGTTCCGCGGCGATCTCCCGGCCGCAGCGGCCGCGGGCCCTCAGCCGGAGGATGTCGGTCTCGGCCTCGGACAGGCCGTGGACAGCGGGGATGGTGGAGTCGTCCGCGGCGGCACGGACGACGGCGGCACAGGCATCGCCGTCCAGTCGGCCCGCCGCGACCTCGGCCGCCAGTTGGGCAGCGGCTTCCTCGGGCCGGGCGGCGGGGCGATAGGGCCGCGCTTCGGTGCAGGCCGCGAAAACATCGGCGGCCGCGAGCAATCGAGCACCGGGTGGAAGGTCGCGCTTGCCCCGCGGGTAGCCGCTGCCGTCGAGTCGTTCGTGGTGACCCGCCGCGAGATCGGCCAGCGCCGCCAGCCCGGGGCAGCGGCGCAGGATGCGCTCGGTCCGAAGACTCTGCAGCCGAACGCGTTTCCAGTCCCAGGGTCCCAGCGGGCCGCGACGGTCCCAGACCGCGCTCGACACCGCGACCCGGCCGAGATCGTGCAGCAGGGCGGCGGCGCGTAGTGCCGCTCTTTCGTCGGCGGGCACGCCCATCCGGACGGCCGCGGCATCGGCGAGCCCGGCCACGTGCGCCGAATGCCCCAGCAGATAACGGCCTTTCAAGTCGACGATCATGGCCAGCGCCAGACCGGGCCGGTCGAGTTCGGCGGACGGAATCGAAGACCGCGTCCCCGGTTCCGCGGCGAGGACGGCGGCCAGCAGGTCGGGAACGTCGAGCACCGCGCGGATGGCATCGGCATCGCAGACGGCCACCAGGTCGGGGTCGAGATGGCCGCCGGCCCGGCGCCGCAACTCGTCGAGAACGACGCCCTGCCGTCTCGCCACAGTGCCCAGAGCGGAGCGTGTTCTGTCGTGCGGGGCGGCCGGATGCGCGTTACCGTGGCCCGAGACGGTCGCGAGTTCATCGCCGACCGCGTCGAGCGCGAGCACCGCCTGTTCGGCCACGTGCAGAACGCGGCCCGCGATCGAAATGGATTCCCCGCGCAGCCGGTTCGGCGCACCCAGTCCGTCCCAGCGTTCCTCCACCTCGGTCAGGGCGCGGACCGAGGCATCCGGCAGACCCAGGTGCGATCCGAGCGCCTCGACGACCTCGCTCGACGAGCGCAGCGCCTGCGTGGCGCCGGACCGCAACCGGGCGACGAACCGATTGCGCAGCGCCGATTGGGCGGCGGGCGCCCAGCCGCCGAATCGGCGCAGTTGCTCGGTGAAGACGGCGGAATCGCCCGGATCCAGCACGTGGCAGGCGCGCTGGAAGGCGATGTCGTCGGCATACGCCTGCGCGTTCTCCGAGGCGCGGCCGGTACATCCGAGATCGACGAGCAGGGCGGCATGGAAGACCGCGCGGCAATCGGCTTCCGGCAGCCCGATCCGCGCGGCCAGGTCGGTGGCGACCAGGCAGGTGGCCAGCCCCTTCTCGAACGGCATACCGGCGGCGAGATCGGTGGTCAGCGACAGTGCCGCGAAAATCTCGGCGGCGCGGATCGACGACATGCACCGACAGTAGTGTCCATACGCGGCTCGCGCAGACCCGAATCCGTTCTCGGAGATCGTGATCCGCGTCGTGACCGAGTCGGCGTCCGATCGGCTACAGAACGGTGGTCCGGCGCGGAAAGGGCGGATTCGCCCGGATGCCGTCGGCGAACGGCATCCGGCAATCCATCCGCACCCTTTTCGCCGCGTTCCGCACCACGCCCGGCGGCATCACGCCGGGACGGGGCGGATCAGCGGAGCGCGCGGTCGCTACGCGGCTCCGCCGCCGAACGGCTCGTCAGCGGAAAGCGTTCGCGTCGGTCAACGCCCGGCCCAGCACGAGCTGGTGTACCTCCGCGGTGCCCTCGTAGGTGAGCACCGACTCCAGATTGTTCGCATGGCGCAAGACCGGGTAGTCGAGCGTGATGCCGTTGGCGCCCAAGATGGTTCGGCACTCGCGGGCGATCGCGATGGCCTCGCGCGTGCTGTTCAGCTTGCCCGCGCTCACCTGCTCCGGCGTGACCGCGCCGCGGTCCTTCAGCCGTCCGATGTGCAGCGCGAGCAGCTGGCCCTTGCCGAACTCCAGCGCCATGTCGGCCAGCTTGGCCTGGGTGAGCTGGTAGGCGGCCAGCGGCTTGTCGAACACCTCGCGGGTCCTGGCGTACTCGATGGTGGCCGCCAGGCACTCGCGCGCCGCGCCGAGCGCGCCGAAGACGATGCCGAAGCGCGCCTCGCTCAGGCAGGCCAGCGGCGCGGCCAGTCCCCTCGACCCCGGCAGCACCGCGTCCGCGGGCAGGCGAACCTCGTCCAGGTCCAGTTCCGCGGTGACCGACGCGCGCAGCGACAGCTTGCGGTGCATCTCCCGCGTCGTGAACCCGGGCGTCCCGGCCGGGACCAGGAATCCGCGGATCACCTGCCTGCCTTCGTCCTCGGTCTGCGCCCAGACCACCGCGACATCGCTCACCGAGCCGTTGGTGATCCACATCTTCGAGCCGCTCAGCACCCAATCGGAGCCGTCGCGCTTCGCCCGGGTGCGCATGCCGCCCGGATTCGAACCGAAGTCCGGCTCGGTCAACCCGAAACAGCCGAGCGCGCGGCCGGCGGCCAGCTCCGGCAGCCACTGCTGTTTCTGTTCCTCGGAGCCGAATTCGTGGATGGCGGTCATCGCCAGCGACCCCTGGACCGAGACCATGCTGCGGATGCCGGAGTCCACCGCCTCCAGCTCCTGGCAGGCCAGACCGTAGGTGGTGGCCGACATGCCCGCGCAGCCGTACCCCTCCAGATGCATGCCGAGCAGTCCCAGCGCGCCCAGCTCAGGGGCGAGCTCGCGGGCCGGGAAGGTGCCCGCCTCGAACCACTCCGCGACGTGCGGGCGCAGTCGCTGCGTCGCGAAGCTCGCGACGGTGTCCCGGATCTCGCGCTCGTCGTCGGACAGCAGCGTGTCGGTGGCGAACAGTTCTTCCACAGTGACCATGGACTCAGCCTAAAGGGGCGGCGAAATAGTGAGACCGAACTCACGCCCCTTGCTTCGGTGCAAGATTTCCGTGCTGGTGGTGACGTCGGTGTAATTCGATCGGATCGAGGGGCGCTGTCCCGCTATGCCAACGCCGTTGTGCGGATTCGTCCGTTTCGCCTGCGTACGCAGCGGCGATATGCCTACACCGGGAAGTTGCCCGGGAATCGCCCCGATTAGGCTGAGCCCCATGAGCGAGCTGGGATTCTCCACACGGGCCGTGCACGCCGGGTATGAACCCGATCCGCAGACCGGCGCGGTGAATGTGCCCATCTACGCGAGTTCGACGTTCGCCCAGGACGGCGTGGGCGGGTTGCGCGGCGGTTTCGAATACGCCCGCACCGGCAACCCGACGCGGTCGGTACTGGAAGCGAACCTCGCCGCGCTGGAATCGGGCCGCTACGGCCGGGCGTTCGCGTCCGGCATGGCCGCGACCGACTGTGCGCTGCGGGCCACGTTGCGTCCGGGTGATCACATCGTGATCCCCGACGACGCCTACGGCGGCACCTTCCGGCTGATCGACAAGGTCTTCAGCCAGTGGGGGATCGAGCACTCGCCCGCGCACGTGTTCAACGTGGACGAGATGCGCGCCGCGATCCGGCCGAACACCAAGCTGGTGTGGATCGAAACCCCGACCAACCCCCTGCTGAGCATCGGCGACATCCCCGCGCTGGCCGACGTCGCGCACGCGGCGGGCGCGAAACTGGTCGTCGACAACACCTTCGCGACGCCCTACCTGCAGCAGCCGCTGCTGCTCGGCGCCGACATCGTGGTGCACTCCACCACCAAGTACCTCGGCGGCCACTCCGACGTCATCGGCGGCGCGCTGATCACCGACGATCCGGAACTCGACGCGGCGTTCGCGTTCCTGCAGAACGGCGCGGGCGCGGTGCCCGGCCCGTTCGACGCGTTCCTCACGCTGCGCGGCACCAAGACCCTCGCCCTGCGGATGGATCGGCACTGCGACAACGCCGAGACCATCGCGGAGTTCCTGTCCGGGCACCCGTCGATCTCGCATGTGATCTACCCCGGCCTGCCGGAGCACCCGGGCCATGCCGTCGCGGCGAAGCAGATGCGGCGCTTCGGCGGGATGATCTCGGTGCGCCTCAATGGTGACGTCGAAGCCGCGCGGAAATTCTGCGCGCGGACCGAGGTCTTCACCCTCGCCGAGTCCCTGGGCGGTGTCGAGTCGCTGATCGAGCATCCGGCCGCGATGACGCACGCCTCCACCGAAGGTTCCGAGCTGGAGGTGCCCGCGGACTTGGTGCGGCTTTCGGTCGGCATCGAGGATGTCAGCGACCTGCTTGCGGACATCGAGCAGGCATTGAGCTAGGTTCACGGACATGAGGAAGCGGCCGCACCCGATGATCGGGCGCGGCCGCTCGTGTCCGCGGGGGTATCGGCCTGCCGTGGCGGCGCGACCGAGAGCGTCAGCTGTGGTAGGGCTCGGCGCTGAGCAGGGTGACCTTCATCGTGTTCCCATTGGGCAGCGTGTATTCCCTGGTCTCGCCCACCTTGGCGTCGATGAGCGCGCCGCCGAGGGGCGAGTTCGGCGAGTACGTCTCCAGCTTGGAATCGCGGAGACCCTCCTCGCGGGTGGCGATCAGGAAGGTTTCGGTGTCCGTCTCGTCGCCGTCGTAGTAGACCTTGACGACCGACCCGGGAAGCGCCACGCCGGACTTGGTCGGTGCGACGCCGACCTTGGCGTTGTTCAGCAGCTCTTGCAGCTGGCGAATGCGCGCCTCCTGCTGACCCTGCTCCTCGCGCGCGGCGTGGTACCCGCCGTTCTCCTTGAGGTCGCCCTCTTCCCGGCGTTCGTTGATCTCGGCGGCGATGACCGGACGATTGGCGATGAGCGCGTCGAGTTCGCTCTTGAGCCTGTCGTGCGACTCCGGGGTCAGCCAGGTCACTTGCGTCTCAGTCATCTCGATCACTCCCTAGTAGTTGTTCCCGGCAGGCCGGGATTCCCTGAGCACCGGCGTGTGCCCACCCGGAAGCGGGCACGCGCCAGTCGACGGCTAGAGCGATCCTGGGAAGTTCATCGAACCCCGACAGGCCCCGGTCACGGGCGAAATCGCAAACCCGAACCCTCAGCGCTGGCCGCCAATGCAGCAAACACGGCTCCGAGCTCCGGAACCGTGTATCACGCCATTTTAGCATGATTCACAAATGTGCAGGTCGGAGTTAATTTCGCGGGCAAATCGCCGGTTTATGCGCGGAAATCAGCCAACTCGCAGATAGCTGGGTACCCGATCGCTGCACGCGTACACGCTGCCCGACACGGGACGCGCGGACGAGCGCACGACGGTGGTCAACTCGACCGTCCCGCTGCTCGACGGCTCGATCAGCACTTCCCTGCGGCCGAGTTCGGAGCCGTCGCGAGCCATCGCGCGGACGAAACACACCACCGGCTGCTGCGGGTCGGCCCGGGTGACCTTGAGGTGGATGGTCATGGTCGAGTCGTCGACGACGACGTAGCCGAGCTGCTCGGCCTCGATGTCCTCCGGCCCGTACTTCTGATAGCCCAGGTAGGCCACGCCGAGTCCCGCGAGCACCACCAGCACGCCGAGCACCGGCACGATCCAGCGGCGCGGCTTGCGTGGCCCGGTGCCGTAGCGGTCGGGCGGGGGTCCGCCAGGAGACGCCGCCTTCGCGTCGCCGCCGCTCTCCGGCGCGGGCTGGCTCATCGTGGTCGCTCCCGGGGGGTACGTCGGAACAAATGTGGGTCGAATGGAACTATAGGTAACGAAGCCCCGACACCCGCGACCGAGAGCGACGGAGAACGAGACGTGAGTGGCCTTCGCCTCATGGCGGTGCACGCCCACCCAGACGACGAATCCAGCAAGGGTGCCGCGACGACCGCCCGTTACGCCGACGAAGGACACGACGTCCTCGTCGTGACGCTGACCGGCGGAGAGCGTGGAAGCATCCTGAACCCGGCCATGGACACGCCCGGCGTCCTGGAGCGGATCCACGAGATCCGCCGTGAGGAGATGGCCGCCGCGGCCCGTGCGCTCGGCGTGCGCCAGCACTGGCTCGGTTTCGTCGACTCGGGCCTGCCCGAGGGCGACCCCCTGCCGCCGCTGCCCGAGGGCAGCTTCGCGCTGGTTCCGCTGGAGGAGGCCACCGAGGCCTTGGTGCGCGTGGTGCGCGAGTTCAAGCCGCACGTGATGACCACCTACGACGAGACCGGCGGCTACCCGCACCCCGACCACATCCGCTGCCACGAGGTGTCGATGGCGGCGTTCGAGGCGGCGGGCGACCCCGAGCGCTTTCCCGGCGCGGGCGAGCCGTGGACGCCGCTCAAGCTGTACTACGACCACGGCTTCAGCATGAAGCGGATGGAGATCTTCGCCGCGGAGTACGAGCGCCTCGGCGAACCGTTCCCGCTGCAGGAGTGGCTGGAACGGATGCGCAAGTACGCCGCCGAGCGCGGTGACATGTTCGCCAGGATCACCACCCAGATCGACTGCGCCAAGTACTTCCCGCAGCGCGACGACGCCTTGCGCGCGCACGCGACGCAGATCGATCCGAACGGCGCGTTCTTCGCCATTCCGATGGAGATGCAGCAGCGGTTGTGGCCCACCGAGGAGTTCGAGCTGGCCAAGACTCGCGTGCGCACCGAGCTGCCGGAGACCGACCTGTTCGCGGGCATCGAGGACGAGCGGTCGTGACGTTCGTCCTGCTCGCCCAGACACCCGGAACGCCGACCGGCCCCGAGTTCGGCAAGGCGTCGCCGCTCGGCCTGGTCATCATCCTGATTCTGCTCGCGGGCACCTTCCTGCTGGTCCGGTCGATGAACCGGCACATCAAGGGCCTGCCTGCGACCTTCGAGCCCGAGCACCCGGAACCGGACCAGGAGGCCGACGAGGGCACCGAGCACGGCATCACCCGCCGTGCCGAGGAATCGAAGGGCGCCGACCCCGAAGGACGAGCCGGATCCGGCTGAGCGGCGAAACCCTCGCTGACCTGCTCGTTGTTACCTTTCCGCGCTCTCTTTCGTCAATGAGGTAGTCGCGGCGCGAACCACGGCCTTTCGTCGAAAGCCGACACCCCGGTTCCCGCGCGCGTCTGCTTCCGAACGCTGAGAGTCAGGACGAGCAATGACATTCGACGAACTGCGGGCCACGCTGCCCGGCCGCGTGCTGGTGGCCGGTGACGAGGGCTTCGAAACCGCGGCGCGGCCCTGGACGACGACCGTCGACCAACCGGTGGCCGCCGTGGTGCGGGCCGGAGACGCCGGTGACGTCGCGGCCGTGGTCCGGTACGCGGGCCGCGCGGGCGTGCCGGTGGTCACCCAACCGACCGGACACGGCGCGTCCGGTGGCGTGCCCGAGGCGATCCTGCTGCGCACCGGGTATTTGGACGGCATCGAGATCGATCCCCGGCGTCGGGTGGCGCGCGTGGGCGCCGGAGTGTCGTGGGGTCGGGTGCAGGCGGCCGCGGCCAGGCACGGGCTGACCGGGCTCGCGGGCAGCAATCCGGTCGTGGGCGTGACCGGCTACACCCTCGGCGGCGGCATGAGCTGGTTCGGCCGCAAGCACGGCTGGGCCGCCGACGCGGTGCGCGCGTTCGAGATCGTCGACGCGGAGGGCGCTGCGCGCCGGGTCACGGCCGAGGACGATCCGGACCTGTTCTGGGCGTTGCGCGGCGGTGGTGGCGACTTCGCCGTCGTGACGGCGCTCGAGTTCGATCTGTTTCCCGCGCCGGAGCTGTTCGGCGGCCGCATGCTGTGGCCGCAAACGCGGATTCGCGAGGTGTTCGACGCATTCCAGGAGATCACCGCGGCGGCTCCGCACGAACTGTCGGTGTGGTTCCAGCGTTTGCAGATCCCGGACGCACCGCCGATGGTCGGCGTGGACGCGGTGTATCTGGGTGATCCTGATCGTGGACGGACGCTGCTGACCGCGCTGGACGCCATCGGAGATCTCATTCTCGACAAGCGCGGCGTGTTCGGGGCCGCCGACATCGGCGCGGTCACCGCCGAACCCACGGACCCGAGCCCGTCGCTGTCCCGTGCGGAGCAGCTCACCGATCTCGGCGACGCCGTGGTCAAGACCCTGATCGAGGAACCGGTCGCCCCGCTGGCCAATGTGCAGATCCGGCACCTGGGCGGCGCCCTGGCCGAAGCCCGGCCCGATGGTGGCGCGCGCGGCCCGATCGCGGAGCCGTACCTGCTCTACTGCCTTGGTCTCGGGCTGCCGCACCTGCGCGATGCGGTCGAGGCGCGGCGCACCGCCATCGTCGGCGCGGTGAGCGGGCAGATCAGCGGCCACAAGCCGTATACCTTCCTCACGCCCGGCGAGACGACCGACGCCGCTTTCGACGCCGCGACGCTGAACCGGCTGCGCGAGATCAAGCGCGCCCGCGACCCGCACGGCGTCATCCGGGCCAACTATCCGGTGTTCGGGTAGGCCGCGGAGCAGAACGGCCAGTCGGGGTCGCGTCCCGCTGCCAGCAGCGCGATGGTCCGGAGCTCCGCGTCGGTCAGGCCGCCGAAGGCGTGCCGGTGGTCCGGTGGACCCACGGGCCGAGGTCGGGAGGCGATCTCGGCCCCGCCGCCGTTCAGAACGGCCAGTCGGCGTCGCGTCCCGCCTCCAACAGCCGGATCATCCGGAACGCCACGTCGGTCAGGCCGCCGAAGGCGTGCCGGTGCGGGGTGCCGCTGAGGGCGTGCCCGTAGCGGTATCCGGCCAGGTTCCACGTGTAGAGCGGTACCCGAGACGAAAGGAATTGCCGCACCCCATTTTTTCGGAGCGGAATGGCCGAGGAAAAGCGGCGACGGGCTGCTCGCCGTATCGAGCGACCGAAATGGTTTCGGCAGGAATTGAACCCGAAGTAACCGTTGCCTGCGCACCGGAGACGCGCCGAATCTTCGCCCGAGCGAGACGGTCCGCTTCGCGGGTGCGCGAATTCGGTGGTAGTGCGCCCGAGATGAAATTCGGCCACGGAACGTACCGCTCTGCCATTGAGCTACCGGACCATGGGGTCCGGGCGGGACTCGAACCCGCAACCTGTCCATTAGCATTGGAAGTGCCTGCGCACCGGGCGCACCACCGAGGGGAGCGGGGCCGTCCGGCCCGCGCATTTTCCTTCGCGGTCACGAGAAGCACACTGTCGGCAACTATCTCGACGCAAGGTGGAGTTCGCATTGCCGCGCGCTTGTCGGTGTCCTGTGTTACCAATTCAGCCAAACCGCTCGACCGAAGGAAGCTCATGGACAACGTGATCGGACAGATCGACCGTGCACTGGATGCGACCGGAGCGATCGTCGCCGCCGTGGGAGGAGCGGATCTGACGACGCCGACGCCGTGCCGGGACTGGGATGTCCGCACTGTTCTCAACCACACGGTCGGCGGTATGCACATCTTCGCGGCGGCCCTGAGCGGCATGGATACCGGCGCCGACCACGAATCCGACTGGCTCGGCGGTGATCCGCAGGGCGCGTACGCCGCGGCGGCCGAGGTGGACCGCGCGGCCTGGCACCGGCCCGATGCGCTGGACGGCACGGTGGGCATCTCGCTCGGTGAACTGCCCGGCCCCGCGGCCGCGCTGGTGCATCTCACCGAGATTCTCGTGCACGGGGTGGATATCGCGGTGGCCATCGATCGGCCGGATCTGGCCGACGACGGGTTGTGTGGCGAATTGCTCGCCACCATGCATGCCGCGGGTGGCATCGATTCCTTCCGCGCACCCGGCATTTTCGGTCCCGAGGTGCTGGTCGCCGACGACGAACCGGCACACCGAAGACTGTTGGCGTACGTCGGACGCGAGGTACTGGCGCGCACGTAGTCCGTCGTTTTCGGCGGGTGTGTCGAAACCTTCAACTGTGCCGAAGATTTTCGGCGAGTTATTCCGGCAGGCAGTTCCGCGGAAAGCAGACGATATGCCCAGCCGCTTCCCGCGCGAAGTTCGGGCGCCCGAGTTCTGGGCGGCGACGGGTATACCGGCTCGAGCGAACCGAGCCCTGTGGATCCGGAAACCCTGCCGTGGACTGCTCTACCAATTGAGCCACCGGATCGAAACGATCCGGACGTGACTCGAACCCGCAACCGATCGCGTGTATCGGAAGTATCCGTTGCCTGCGCACCCGGTTCGGGTAGAACCGCAATCGGTCCTATGCAACCGGCGCAGCTCAATTTGCTATGGAACCGGAAAGCCGGGCGGCGTATGGCCGATGGTGGCGGTGACCTTCTGGGCCGATGACGGCGGACGCAGATGTATGGACGCCGAAGAGCACCGGCTCGGCCGGTAGCTGTTCCGGGCGGCGTCTCTGTTGCCGATAGCATCGTCGGCATGACGAACGTGGGGGCGGCGGTCTCGCCTGGGGATGTTATGGAAACGACGATGCTCGGGCCGATGATCGGCGAGCACATGCCGTTGTGGCGGGACGGCGAAGGGGTTTCGTACTGGCGCGTGCACCAGCCGGAGATCGTGCGCGGGTGTGCCGGTATCGGCCGGATAGCGCGAACACCGGTGGGAGAGAGACGTTTCCGGGAGGCGGGTATGTTGCACCTGCATCCGACCGGCAGGTTCGGCACCTTGTTCTTGGCGGCCCGCTTCAGCGATCCGCAAGGTGGCGTATCCGGTGACGCGGTCGAGCTGACCCGAGTGGACGAGTCCACCGCGAAAGCAGCGGTGAGCGAGGACGCGCGAAGCGCCTTCGCCCGCTGGTTCGGGGAGATGGCGCTCGCGGCAGCCGAGCGCGGCGAAGTCATGGTGCTAGAGACCGGCGGCTGGCAGGTGCCTTTCGCGCCGTACGCGCTCACGGCGGTGACGCGCGCGCCCGACGGGACGTGGATGTCGTTGCTGGAGACGAGTCCGGTCCCGTTCGGCGTACCCGTCTGGAGCGAGCAGCCCCAGCACGGCGACAACCAGACGCTTGCCGCGCCGGCCAGGCGCGACACCATCACGGTTTCCGGCGTTCTGGCCGACCTCGCGGTCCGCTCGTGGGACCGGCATCTGCTCGACCTGGCTCTGACGTTCGGCCCCGGCCCGTCGGGGCCGTGGCGTGCCGAGCCGAGCGCGCCGGCTCCTTACTGAGACGCGAGCGTGCGGCGAACCGGTTGACGCAGAATGGTTTTCGTCCTCTCGTTCGGTGTCCGGCGCGGGTCGGACAAGTAGATCTCGTGGTGGCGGCCGTGGTGCGCCCATCCCTCGGCCGCCATGAGGGCGTCCATGCGAGCCAGGGTCTCGGGCTCGGTCGCGTACGGGCCCAGGTGCAGGACCTGGATCGCCTCGCCCTCGGTGAGTCGTTCGAAGGACGCGCCGGTCACCATGTCGGCGGTCACCACTTCCGGCATGCGAATCAGCAGTTTCCAGTGCCATCG
The DNA here is from genome assembly GCF_040610355.1 of Nocardia sp. NPDC004168. NCBI lineage: Bacteria > Bacillati > Actinomycetota > Actinomycetes > Mycobacteriales > Nocardiaceae > Nocardia > Nocardia sp. NPDC004168. The sequence continues at coordinate 36,986 of NZ_JBEXME010000020.1, forward strand.
GTCGCGTGGCACCGTCAGTGGCGGAGCGTCGGAATCGACCCACCACAGGCCCTCGAGTTTGGGCACGACGAAGTCCTGCCCTGCGGCTTTCGCCGCCTTCTTCGCGCCGTACGCGGCCCGGTAGAGCGTTTGCACCGCCGCCGCGTAGACCGGGCCGTCAGGGTCCCCGATTCCTTCGACCGTCACGTAGTCGTATGCGCTGAATGTCCGGACCACAGGTCGCGTGCTCGCTCCGTAGTAGTGGCCATCGGTTCGGGCCAGATCGATTTTCATTCCTCGACCGTGTCGTCTCCCGCCGCGGGAGAGTCAAGGACGACGTACCCACACGGCGGCGGGAAGGGTCGTACGGTGGAGCCATGAACCGGCTCGGAGAGGCGACGTCCCCGTACCTGCGGCAGCATGCGGACAACCCGGTGCACTGGCGGGAGTGGGATGCGGAGGCACTGGCCGAAGCGCGGGAGCGGGACGTGCCCGTTCTGCTGTCGGTGGGGTACGCGTCCTGTCACTGGTGCCACGTGATGGCGCACGAGTCGTTCGAGGACCAGGCCACCGCCGATCAGATGAACGAGAACTTCGTCTGCGTGAAGGTGGACCGGGAGGAGCGACCAGACCTGGACGCGGTCTACATGAATGCGACGGTCGCGATGACGGGGCAAGGCGGCTGGCCGATGACCTGTTTCCTGACGCCGGACGGCGAACCGTTCTACTGCGGCACTTACTACCCGAAGCTCCCGCGCGGCGGCATGCCGTCCTTCACCCAGCTGCTCACGGCGGTGACGGAGACCTGGCGCACCAGGCGCGACGAAGTGAATCAGGCCTCCGCGCAGGTGGCTGCTGCGCTGCGCGACCAAGCGGCGGGACTGCCCGACGCGGACCTGACGATCACCCCGGAGCTGCTCGCCCATGCCGTCGCCGCCGTGCTGCGCGACGAGGACGCCGAGCACGGCGGATTCGGCGGCGCTCCCAAATTCCCGCCCTCGGCGCTGCTCGAGGGACTGTTGCGGCACTGGGAGCGGACCGGTGACCCGGCGGTGTTCCAGGTGGTCGCCCGCACCGCCGAGGCCATGGCGCGCGGCGGCATCTACGACCAGCTGCGTGGCGGGTTCGCGCGGTATTCGGTCGACGCGGCATGGGTGGTGCCGCACTTCGAGAAAATGCTCTACGACAACGCGCAGCTGTTACGCGCCTACGCGCACCTCGCCCGCCGCAGCGGGTCCGAGCTTCCGGAATCGTTGTCGCACCGGGTCACCCGGGAAATCGTGCGGTTTCTCCTCGATGACCTCGGGACCCCGCAGGGCGGTTTCGCCTCGGCGCTGGACGCCGACACGCACTTGGAGCCCGGTAAGCCCGGTGTCGAAGGCGCGACGTACGTGTGGACGCCCGCCGAGCTGGCCGGCGTGCTCGGTCCGATCGACGGGGCTTGGGCGGCCGAGTTCTTCGGCGTCACCACCGCCGGAAACTTCGAACAGTGCACCTCGGTGCCGACCAGGTACGCCGAACCCGCCACGGCGGAGGACCACGCGCGGCTGGAACACGTCCGTGCCGCGTTGATCGCCGCCCGCGATCGACGCCCACAACCCGAACGCGACGACAAAGTGGTCACCGCATGGAACGGTATGGCGATCACCGCGCTCGCCGAGGCCGCGGGCGCGCTGGACGAACCGGAGTGGACCGCCGCCGCCGTCCGATGCGCGCGATTCCTGCTGGCCGAGCACGTGGTGGACGGTCGGCTGCGACGTGCATCGCTCGGCGGCGTCGTCGGCGCGGCGCCCGCCATCCTGGAGGACCACGCCTGGCTGGTCACCGGCCTGCTAGCGCTGCACCAGGCCACCGGCGACCTCGGCTGGCTGGACGACGCCCAACGCCTGCTGGATACCGCGATCGAACACTTCGCCGACCCCGATCAGCCGGGCGGCTGGTTCGACACCGCCGACGACGCCGAAACCCTCGTCGCCCGCCCCCGCGACCCGATCGACGGAGCCACCCCCGCAGGCGCCTCCGCGCTGGCCGAAGCGCTGCTCACCGCCGCGGCCGCGAGCGACCCGGAAGGCGCCGCCCGCTACCGGGAACTGGCCGACCGCACCCTCGAGCGCGGCGCGATTGTGCTGGCACGCGCGCCGCGCTCGGCGGGCCAGTGGCTCACCGTCGCCGAGGCGGCCTTGCGCGGCCCGCTGCAGGTCGCCATCGCCGCCGAATCGGCGGCCCAGCCCACCGAGTTGCTCGCCGCGGCCCGTGCGGCCGCACCCGGCGGCTCCGTCGTCCTGGCCGGGGCCCCGAACGCCGTCCCGCTGCTGGCCGATCGGCCCTTGGTCCGCAACGCCGCGGCCGCGTACGTCTGCCGCGGCTCCGTCTGCGACCTCCCGGTCTCCACGCCCGACGAGCTCCTGATGGCGCTTCGGCGAAACTGACGACAGCACCTCCGGCCACCATCGGCCGGTTGGCGATAGACGGTTCGAGTCGGACGCCCCGTCGACGGAGGGCGTAGCCGGAAATGTGGTCGGCCCCTGGCGGCCCGGGCGGTGCACCGGCGGCCCGGTGGGTGCGGGAAGGAGACAACGATCGGAGCTGAGGCGCTCGATCACGCGGCTGTGAGACGGCCGAGACCATCGCGACACGATGTCAGGTGGGCGCACGACGACGTTCGTGCCGCCGAACGCAACCGAGCGGGCCCGATGCGGTCGGTGCACGCGCGTTCGGTCATGTCGCCATCGAGACGGCCGCTGAACCGCCGTGCCGAGGGTGCTTCGCTGTTCACCCAGCTGAGTGGACTAGCGCCGAGGCGGGGCGTCGAACTCGGCGTCCGGCAACTCGGTGCCACGGGGCGGCTCTGCGGCGGTGTGGATTTCGATGACAGGGTTGGTGTCGGCGGGCAGGTCGTGGCCGTCCAGCTGATCGGTGCGGGTTTCGATGTGTTCGGGCCGGGCGCCGGAGGTGTCGATGTCGGTCCAGCAGAACGTGGGGTTCTTCATGCCGCGTAGCACGATGGTGTCGTAGAACGTCCACTTGGCGCGCTCGTGTTCCGTAGCGGCTTCGATCACCGCTTGGCTCACCAGGATTCGCCGCGGCACCTCCTTGGCCGCCGTGGTGAGGCGGGCGGCCTCGTTGACGGCGTCGCCGATCACCGTGAATTCCAGGCGGGTGTCGGAGCCGACGTCGCCCGCGAAGACCCCGCCGCGCGCGACGCCGATCCCGATGTCGAGTTCTCCGGTGGCGAGCACCTCGTCCCGGATGCGGCGCGCCGCCCGCAGTGCCGGAGTCGCGTTGTCGCCCAACGCGATCGGCGCTCCGAAGACGCACAGCGCCGCGTCGCCCTCGAACTTGTTGACCAGTCCGTTGTTCTCCTCGGTCGCCGCGACGACGATCGCGAGCAACCGATTGAGCTTGGCCACGAACTCCTGCGGCGGCAACCCGGTGGACAGCTCCACCGACCCGGTCACGTCGACGAACAGCGCCGACACCTCACGCACGTCGCCGGTGAGATCCGCCCCGCGAGCCAGCGCGCGCTCGGCCACCTCGGCCCCGACGTGCCTGCCGAACACCTCACGCATCCGCTCGCGCTCGCGCAGGTTCGCCGCCAGTTCGTTGACCGAATGCTCCAACCGGCCGATCTCACTGGTGCTGCCGATCGGCACCCGGACGCCGAGATCGCCTTGCGCGATGCGGTCCAGCGCGCGACGCAGGACGCGCATCGGCGCGGCGACCGCGCGGGCGAGGAACGCCGTGGCCAGCGCACCCACTCCGATGCCGACCGCGGACAGGTAGATGGCGGTGCGGACCCGGTCGGGCGCGGCCGCTACCGGGTCGGCCAGCACGACGATCAGCATGAGCAGCGGAAGCGCGGCCGCCACCGCCCAGGTCAGCACGACCCGCACCAGCACAGAGGAACTCCAGTGCATGGTCCAGCCGAGCACCCGGGCGACCACCGGGATCGTCGGCCGGATCAACCGGTCCACGATCAGGAAGGTGACCGCCGCCGACTCGAAGGCGCCGATCGTGAACAGCGACGCCGTCACGCCGGGGTCGTTGTCCGGGCTCAGCCGCGCGAAGACCGCGGTCGCCACGATCACCCCCGGAATCCACAGCGCGATCGCGCGCATGCTGATCGCGACGGGTAGGTGCAGCAAGCGCCGCGCCTCCACCTCCGTGGGCTTGCGCCCGGCGTCGAGCCAGCCGAAGTACACCTTGCGGTCGCGCACCGCCAGGACGATGCCCGCCAGGAATCCCGCCGCCGGATAGATGCCGACGAAGGCCAGTGCCCGTAGCCAATCCGTGCCCAGCCTGCCGAGGAACCCGTTCAGCCACAGCTGGGTGACGATCACCGCGAGGCCGCTGAGATTCGCCGTGGTGACCAGAGCGGCCAGACCACCCCGCGCTTTGAGCGCCCAGACGACGAGCTTCGCGATCATAGGGCTCGCGATCTCGATGACCGTTCCATCGCCTGCGCCGCCCTCTCGTCCGCCCTCCGGGTCGACTCTATGCGCTCAGCGCAGGACGACGAGCCAGACCGCCGCGTAGTGGGTCAACGCCGCGAGCACCGTGGCCGCGTGGAAGAACTCGTGGTGCCCGAAAACCCCCGGCCACGGGTTCGGCCATTTCGTGGCGTAGAGGATCGCGCCGCCGCTGTAGAACAGGCCGCCGATCAGCAACAAAATCAGCGGTGCGATGCCGATCTGGCCGTTCAGTTGTCCGGCCACCGGCACGATGGCCCAGCCCAGCAACAGATAGAGCGGAACGCCGACCCAGCGGGGAGCGCCGGGCCACAGCAGTTTGAGCGCCACTCCGGCCAGCGCGCCCGCCCAGACCACGACCAGCAGCGTCTGCCCGGTTCGTCCGGGCAGGCCGAGCAGGGCGAAGGGGGTGTAGCTGCCCGCGATGAACAGGAAGATCATCGAGTGGTCCGCTCGCTTCATCCGGATGCGAGCGCGGGCGGTCGGCCAGGTCACCCGGTGGTAGACCGCGCTGACGCCGAACAGCCCGCACACGGTGAGCCCGTAGATCAGCGTCGACCATCCCGCGGTCGCCGAGACCGTGCCCGCGGTGGCGATCAGCACGACGGCCGCGATCGCCGCGACGCCGACGGCCCAGGTGTGGATCCAGCCCCGCATGCGCGGTTTGACCAGGGCCTCGGCGAGCGCTTCGCCCGCCGTGGCGGGGACCGGTGTGACCGTTGTCGCATCGGCGGCGCCGACCGATTCGGACACGAGTACCTCCTAAGGGAACAGCCGGAGCAGTCTTTCCGCGGCCCAACGCCGGACCGAGTGCAGACGAGGTAGTTGAACCCGTCAGTAACCTACGCAACCGTAACTTGCGTGCTCCTGGCCACTGTACCGGCGTATCGCGGTCGATGCCGCGTTCGTGTCGCCGAGGCGTAGGGTTGCCCGCGTGGAACTTCCGAGTCAGGTGCGGGGTCTGCCGTATCGCATCTACGAGGCCCGGCTGTCCAGGCAGCTGGCCGGCAAGCAGCATCCCCGGCACGTCGCGGTGATGTGTGACGGCAATCGCCGGTGGGCGCGGGAGAACGGTTTCACCGACGTCAGTCACGGCCATCGGGTCGGCGCGCTGAAGATCGCCGAGCTGGTCGGCTGGTGTGCGGCCGAGGGCATCGAGATGGTGACCGTCTACCTGCTGTCCACCGAGAATCTCCAGCGTGATCCCGATGAGTTGGAGACGCTGTTCGAGGTCATCACCGACGTGGTCGAGGAGCTGTCGGCGCCGGAGCAGAACTGGAGCGTGCGCATCGTCGGCTCGCTCGACGGCTTCCCCGAACTGATCGCCAAGCGGATGCGCACCGCGGCCGAGCGCACCGACGGCCGCAACGGAGTGCACGTCAATGTCGCGGTCGGCTACGGCGGCAGGCAGGAGATCACCGACGCGGTGCGCTCGCTGGTCCGCCAGGAGATCGCCGCGGGCGAGACCGGCGAGGACCTGGTCCAGTCGATCACCGTGAACGCCATCGGCCAGCACCTCTACACCTCCGGCCAACCGGACCCGGACCTGGTGATTCGCACCTCCGGCGAGCAGCGGCTGTCCGGGTTCCTGCTGTGGCAGAGCGCATACTCGGAGATATGGTTCACCGAGGCGTACTGGCCGGAGTTCCGCCGGGTGGATTTCCTGCGGGCGCTGCGCGACTTCGCCGCGCGTCATCGCCGTTTCGGCGTCTGACTCGATGTCGGTGCGCTGAATCCCGCTCCGGTATCGTTCTTCTCGCGTACCGTCCGGTCTCATGAGCTCGTTCGACCGCCGGCCCGCGCAGGGCGAACCGGACGACTCGATCAGCTATGCGGACTTCGGTAGACGCTTCCTGGAGTACGCCGCCTCCGAAGCGCGCATCGCGGGCGCGTTCGACCAGCTGACCGGCAGCGCATTCGATTTCGGCCCCATCGGGTTCGGTCCTGGCCGACTCGCCAAGGTGACCGCCCAGGTCAGGCTCGGGTCGTCCAGGCTGAGCCGTCGCGACGACGAGACCATCGCGTTCGAATTGATAATCCCGCTGGAGGTCGACCTGCTGCTGCACCTTGCGGTCGACCGGCACCGGTTCCACGTACAGGGCACCGTGCACCTGCACCTGACGGTACGCACGGCGGCGCCCCTGCGGGTGGTGATCGATATCGCGGAGCCGCGGCCTGCCGACGTGCACATCGATGTCGCCGCCGCCACGCGGCGCGGGCAACTGCTGCGCGTCCTCGCCGGCGTCGATCACGAGATCAGGCGTTTCGTCGCCCGCTATATCTCCGCGGAGATCCGTAAGCCGCACATCGCCGCGGTCCGCGATATCGATGTCGCGCAGCGACTCGACGATGCGTGGAAATTGTAATCGGAATCACAATTTCCGTAGCCGCAGCCGATTGATGCTGTGGTCGGCGTCCTTGCGCAGCACCAGGGTCGCGCGCGGGCGGGTGGGCAGAATGTTCTCCACCAGATTCGGCCGGTTGGTGTTGTTCCAGATCTCCTGCGCGGCGGCGGTCGCCTGCTCGTCGGTGAATCCGGAGTAGTGGTGGAAATGCGCGTTCGGGTCGGCGAATGCGGTCTTGCGCAAGGTGAGAAACCGTCGCACGTACCACTTCTCGATGTCTTCGATACGCGCGTCGACGTAGATCGAGAAGTCGAACAAGTCCGACACCATCAGGCGCGGACCGGTCTGCAGCACGTTCAACCCCTCCACGATCAGAATGTCGGGTTGGCGCACGCAGTGCAGCTTGCTCGGCACGATGTCGTAGGAGATGTGCGAATACACCGGGGCGCAGACTTCGGCCGCACCGGATTTCACCTCGGTGACGAATCGCAGCAGGCTGCGGCGGTCGTAACTCTCCGGGAAACCCTTGCGGTGCATGAGGCCGCGCCGGGTGAGTTCCGCGGTGGGATAGAGAAATCCGTCGGTGGTGACCAAGTCGACCCGCGGGTGGTGATCCCAGCGCGCCAGCAGCGCTTGCAGTACGCGCGCGGTGGTGGACTTGCCGACCGCGACGCTGCCCGCGACGCCGATCACGAACGGTACCTGCTGGTCGGGATGGGTTTCGCCGAGAAATGTCGCGGTCGCGGCGAACAGTCGCTGACGAGCGGCCACCTGCAGGTGGATGAGACGAGCGAGCGGGAGATACACCTCCGCGACTTCTTCGAGATCGATCTGTTCCCCGAGACCGCGCAGGCCGATCAGTTCTTCCTCGGTGAGCACCAGGGGAGTCGATTTACGCAGGGTCCGCCACTGTTTCCGGTCGAATTCCACGTAGGGACTCGGCTCGCTCATTCGTGCCATTTACCCGACACTCCGTTTCAGCAAACACGCACGGTTACCGTGCGGATCCGGTGAGATTCGGTCTAGCTGTCGCCGCATAGGCGAATTCTGCTCTGCGTCAGCATCGTGGGCCGAGCGGGGTACCACTACCGGCTGGTAACCGACTCGATGACACAGGTGTGAGCCGCTAATGTCGGCTGGCATGGAAGCGCATCCGCTCGTGACCGAATACCTGCGGCTCGGCCTCGCCTTCGACCGGCTGGAGGAAGGATTCGTCGACGCCTACACCGGTGATCCGGCGCTGCGCCGCGAGGTGCGGAACGCGCCCGCACCGCAGCCGCGCGAGCTGGCTCGCCGTGCCGCCGAGTTGCGCGCCGCGGTGCCGGAGGCCGGATTCGCGCCCGAGCGCGCCGAGTTCCTCGACGTGCACCTGCGCGCGCTGGAGTGCTCCGGACGGAAATTCGCGGGCGATGACATCGGCTTCATCGAGGAGGTGCGCGCCTACTTCGACGTCGACATCGCGCCCGGTGACGTGGACGACTACCGCGACGCGCACCGGCGGATGGACGAGGTGCTCGCCGGCGACGGTCCGCTGGCCGAGCGGGTGGCCGCCCATCGCAAGACCGACGAGATCCCGCCGGAGCGGTTGGCGGTGTGCGTCGAGGCGTTCTCCAGCGCGTTGCGCGAGCTGGTTCGCGCCCGCTACCCGCTACCCGACCACGAGCACGTCACCTACGAGGTGGTCGGCGACAAGCCCTGGTCCGGGTTCAACTACTACTTGGGCAACTACCACTCCCGGGTCGCGATCAACTCCGACCTGAAGCAGCACATGGCGCACCTGCCGCAGCTGATCGCGCACGAGTCCTACCCGGGGCACCACACCGAGCACTGCCGCAAGGAAGCCGGGCTGGTCGCCGCCGGTCAGGCCGAGCAGACGCTGTTCCTGGTGAACACGCCGCAGTGCCTGATGGCCGAGGGGCTCGCCGATCTGGCGTTGCGTTCGATCGTCGGCCCTGGCTGGGGCAAGTGGGCGCAGGAGATCTACGCGGATCTCGGGCTGCGCTTCGATGGCGAACGTGCCGAACGCCTTTCGAACGCCTCGGCAGACCTGCTGAGCGTGCGCCAGGACGCCGCGCTGCTGCTGCACGACCGGGGCCGGTCGCACGACGAAGTGGCGGAGTTCTTGCAGACCTGGAGCCTGACGACGCCGGAGCGGGCGCGCCAGTCGCTGCGCTTCCTGTCCTCGCCGCTGTGGCGGGCCTACATCTCCACCTACGTCGAGGGATACCGGTTGCTGGGCGGCTGGCTCGATCGCGCGGCCGACGCCGAGGACCGGGCCGACCGTTTCCGCAGGCTGCTCGACGAACCACTCACTCCCGGGGCGGTACGCGCGGCGGCATGAGGGCTACCGGATCGCCGCGCAGCCCTGTCCGCCCGTGGAGATACTGCGAACTCTCACCACGGAAATCGAACCGGTGGCCCGGCCGTACGTCGCGGCCTCGGCGCGATCGTCCGCGCACGGCCGCCGCGTCTGTCGAGCGGTCGCGGATTCCCGGTGCGCGGTCAAGCTCCGGCGAAGGTGATGCGCACCGAGATCGGATCGCTCTCCAGCGCTTTCATCGTTCGTTCGGCGACGGCGGCCGAGACGCGGCCCTTGGCGAAGGTGCGCGAGCGAGCCACCACATCGTCCTCGGGCACGAAGGAGGCCGTTCCGGTGCGCCACTCTGTGCCCAGCCGCAGCCTGATGTGCGGGTCGGCGGCGATGTTGCGGGCCCAGCCGGACCGATAACCGTGCTGCGAGATCAGCCACGCGCCGGTCTCGTCGATCGACGCGGTGACCGGCACCCGCCGGGGCTGACCGGATCTCGCGCCGACCGTCTCCAGTTCGGCGATCAGCGACGACCGGATGCCGAGCCGGTCGAGCAGGCCGACGGCCGGGTTCACCAGGTAGCGGCCGATGAGGCGTTCGCGCCGGAATTTGCGTACCGCGGCGCTCGGTGTTCGTCCCGCCATGACAGTTCTCCTCAGGATCGATGTGGGCGGAAAATGGCGCAGGTGGTGGTGGCGTGCGCGACCAGGCGGCCCTGCTCATCGACCACCCGTCCCTCGGCGGTCGCGGTGGTGCGCCCGAGGTGGATCGTGGTGCCGGTGGCGGTGAGCCGCTGTCCGTCGGTGGGCACGGCCCGGATGTAGTTGATCTTCAGTTCCAGCGTCGTGTAGCCGACGCCTGGCTCCAGGGTGGTGTGCACCGCGCAGCCCATCACCGAGTCGAGCAGGGTGGCGCAGATGCCGCCGTGTGTGGTGCCGAGCGGGTTGGCGAAATCGGGCCGGGTGCGCAGCGCGAAGACCACCTTGCCGTGCTCGAGTTCATCGACCTCCATGCCGAGCAGGTCACCGATGAACGGCGGGCGATCCGTTCTGGTCATCGCGACACGCAGGAGTTCCAGACCGGACAGCTGAGTCGGGTCGACGGTGGTTTCGGACATGAATCGCATCCTTTCGATGAACCGATCGGTCCACATCTGACATGATTGCAACATGGACCGATCGGTTCACGCAACAGTGAGCAAGGAATTCGCATGACCGCAGGGCCGCGCACCAGGCTGATCGAAAGCGCCATCGAACTCGTTCGCGAGCAGGGCGTGCACGCCGCCGGACTGGCCGCCTTACTCGAACGCGGCAAGGCCTCGCGCAACTCGCTCTACCAGCACTTTCCCGCAGGCAAAGGTGAGTTGGTCGAGGCCGCCACCCGGGTCGCGGGAGCCCGGATCGCCGGAGTGGTCGAGAAGATCACCGCCGCGCCGCCTCCGGGCTGGTTCGATTTGTTGCTCGGCTGGTGGGTCACCACACTGGAGCAGACCGGATACCGCGCCGGGTGCCCGATCCTCGGGGCGGCGCTGGCCGAGTCCGAGCCGCGAGTGCAGGCCGCGGCGGGCGAAGTGTTCGCCGACTGGCACGAGCGGCTCGGCTCGGCGCTCGCCGATGCGGGTATGTCCGCCGAAGAGGCGCGCTCCTTCGGCAGTTTCGTGTTCAGCGCGCTGGAGGGAGCCATCGTCCAGTCGCGGGCGATGAAGTCCACCCGGCCGCTGGAAGACGCCCAGCGGCATCTCGCGGTGCTGTTGGAGAACTACTTGCCGGAGGGCGGCGCGTCCCGCTGAGCGCCTGTCCACCGGATCGAGTGTGGTCCGGCGGACCGCGTGCCGAGCCTGTGCCGACCGAGAGGGGTGAACCCCCTGCTCGAGGACAACGCCGACGGCCCATAGACTGAGGCACGTGACGCAGACGACCGCCTCTGTCAATTCCCAGTCTCTCGGTGAGCTCGATCCGGAGCTCGCTGCCGCGATGGCAGGCGAGCTCGCCCGCGAACGCGACACGCTCGAGATGATCGCCTCGGAGAACTTCGTGCCGCGCGCGGTGCTGCAGGCACAGGGCAGCGTGCTGACCAACAAGTACGCCGAGGGCTACCCGGGGCGGCGCTACTACGGCGGCTGCGAGCACGTCGACGTGGTGGAGACCTTGGCGCGCGACCGCGCCAAGGCGCTGTTCGGCGCCGAATTCGCAAACGTGCAGCCGCATTCCGGTGCGCAGGCGAACGCCGCGGTGCTGATGTCGCTGATGGACCCGGGCGACAAGCTGCTCGGTCTCGACCTCGCGCACGGCGGTCACCTCACCCACGGCATGCGCTTGAACTTCTCCGGCAAGCTCTACGAGGTGCACTCGTACGGAGTGAGCAAGGAAGACCACCGCGTCGACATGGACGAGGTGCGCGACATCGCCTTGCAGGCGCGTCCGAAGGTGATCGTGGCGGGCTGGTCGGCCTACCCGCGCCACCAGGACTTCGCGGCGTTCCGCTCGATCGCGGACGAGGTCGGCGCCTACCTCTGGGTGGACATGGCGCACTTCGCGGGTCTGGTCGCCGCCGGTCTGCACCCCTCACCGGTGCCCTACGCCGACGTGGTGTCCTCGACCGTGCACAAGACCCTCGGCGGTCCCCGCTCCGGCCTGATCCTGGCCAAGCAGGAGTACGCCAAGAAGCTGAACAGCTCGGTGTTCCCGGGCCAGCAGGGCGGCCCGCTCATGCACGCCATCGCCGCCAAGGCCGTCGCGTTCAAGATCGCCGCGGGCGCGGAGTTCAAGGATCGCCAGGAGCGCACCCTGTCCGGCGCGAAGCTCCTGGCCGAGCGGCTCACCGCCGCCGACGTCAAGGGCAAGGGCATCAGCGTGCTCACCGGCGGCACCGACGTGCACTTGGTGCTGGTCGACCTGCGCAATTCCGAACTCGACGGCCAGCAGGGCGAGGACCTGCTGCACGAGATCGGTATCACGGTGAACCGCAACGCCGTTCCGTTCGACCCGCGTCCCCCGATGGTCACCTCCGGCCTGCGCATCGGCACCGCCGCGCTGGCCACCCGCGGCTTCGGCGACACCGAGTTCGCCGAGGTCGCCGACATCATCGCGAGCGCGCTGGCCGGTGGCGCCGACCTGGACGCGTTGCGCGCCCGGGTGAGCAAGCTGGCCAAGGACGTCCCGCTGTACGACGGCCTGGAGGACTGGCGCCTGCTGGGCTGAATCGCCGAGCGCTCAGGACGACACGATCAACGGTTGTCCAGGGGCGAGGACGTGGACGGACGTGTCCGGCGCGATAGCGGCGGATGCGTCGACGTAGAGCCCGGGGTCTCGCTGGGCCTTCGTCATCACGCGGTCGCCGATCGGGCCGCTGGTGAACGCGTAGTGGATGGGAACGGCAAGGCGCGGGCGCAGGGCTCGGGTGAGTTCGGCGGCCTGCGCGGCGTCCATGACGACCTGCCGGTTGAACGCGGGGCGGATGCGCAAACCGTTGACCGGTAGCAGCGCCAGGTCGAGTTCCGGATAGCGCACGGCCACCTCGTCCAATTCGGCGATGCGCAAAGTGTCGCCGCCGAAGAAGACGCTCGTGCCGTCGGCGCGCAGGACGAAGGTGATCTCCGGTACGCCGTGACGTGCGGGCGCCGCGGTGACCTCGATCGGGCCGAGGTGGGTCTGCTCCCACGGATCCAACTCGACGACAGTGCGGAATCCGGCGGCACGGACCCGGGATGCGAGGCCGCGGACGACCGCGAACGGGACGGACTTGTCGGGGTAGGCCGCCAGTGCGCCGAGATCGCAGTGATCGTAGTGGCCGTGGCTGATCACGATGCCCGACAGTTCGGGCAGGTCCGCGGCGGTGGCAATGCTGCGCGGCTCACCCTGCCGATAGAAGGGCCGCTCGGACAGCCACGGGTCGGTGAGAATTCTCGCTCCCCCGAAGTCGAGCAGAACGCTGGCATGCACTACGCGAGTCACAGTGACCGACATCGAATTTCCTGACTAGACGGGTGTCTGCTGACAGTTGTTAGTGGACACCCGTCTTGTTAATCTGTCAAGGTGCCGCCACCGAAGAGGAATCGAAACCCCCGCGGTGCGGGAAGCAAACTGCGCGAGGACTTGATCGAGGCCGCGAGTGGCCTACTGGAGACGCTGGACGGTCAGGAGTCGCTGTCGATGCGCGCCGTCGCGCGCGCGGTGGGCATCGCGCCGCAGAGCATTTACCTGCACTTCGCGGATCGACGGGAACTGCTGACCGCGGTTTATGAGGCTCGCTTCGCCGAGTTCGGCGCCGTGCTGACGGCCCTGCCGGTCGGCGATGCTGCCACTCGGCTGCGCGAGATCTGCCGGGCCTACTGCGCATACGGCTTGCGCCATCCCGGCCATTACCGCGTGTTGTTCGCGACCGCGGGCACCCCGGGCTGGGAACCGACCGATGCTCAATTGCCCGGCCTGCCGGTTTTTCGTCACCTGGTGGATGCGGTGGCGGCCACCGGCAGCGCCGATCCCACCGCTACCGCGGCTTGCCTGTGGGCGGCCCTGCACGGTCTGGTGATGCTGCGCCAGGATCGCCCGAGCTTTCCGTGGCCGGATCTCGACGTGCTGCTCGACACCCTCGTCACCGCCCACCTCGCGGCGCGGTGATCCGGTACTACCTGTCCATGCGCGCCTTCGCCCGCACGATCGCCTCGTCCAGGTAACGGGCGATATCGGCGCTGGTACCCGGCCGGATCATCAGGGCGCGGTTCGCGGGCACTTCGCAGTAGCGGCCGTCGGGCGTGTCGATCCAGCGGAGGCGGCCGGTGCGCAGCGGTTCGGCGTTGCGCGGCCCGAGCAGCACGACGGCGGTGCCGCGGGTGGCGCACGACTGCCGCCAGAAGCGCCGGTAACGCTCTTTCGCCTGGCTGGCGGGCGCGTTGCCGAACACATCGGGGCGCTCGTCGTTGAGATCGTCGAGCAGGAAGCTCTTCTCACCCACCGTTCCCGCCGTGGCGTCCGGGAGCAAGCGCACCACTTCGGTGGCGAGCTGATCGACCCGGCAGCGGCGCAACCGGACTCGGCCGCCGTCCGGCGCGGGCGACTGCACGGCGAGCACGCCGGAGCCGGAACGGGTGCCGCAGGCGACGGCGCGCAGTTCGACGCCCGCACGCGTGTTGTCGTAGCCGAACAGCTCGATACGCCAGTCCGGAACGGCCAGCGTGCTGATCGCGCTGCGCAGTGGCAGCCGTTCGTCTCGCCCGAGCTCAGCGCGGAACTGCTGCTGATACGCCTGGTACTCGTTGAGTCCGGGGAAGCGGCTGGTGAACCGGAACGGAAACGGCATGCGGTCCAGACCCGTTGCGAACCACGCCGCTGCGAACTGCTCGGCCGACAGTGACCACTGCGCCGTCATTGCTCACCGAGTACCGGCGGCACCGTCGGTTTCACCTCGCCGAGCAACTCTTTCGCGTGCTCCTCGGTGCGCAGGTACTTCGGCGACTTGTGCTCGTCGTCGTCCGTGCGCCTGCCGCGCATCCCCGGCGGCATCATGCCCGGGTACCCCGAAGCGCCCGTCGCTCCCGGGCGCCCCGGTGCGGCGGGTTGCCCGTTGGCCGCGGCGGGGACGGTGGGCTGGGCGGGCCGAGAGGTGCCCGGGCGCGCTTGGTTGTCCGAGGCGTTCGGGGTTCCGGTCGTGCCCGGGGTGGCCGGCTTGCTCGGCGTGCCGTTCGGTCTGCCGTTGAACGAGGTCGGGACGACGGTGGTGGGCGTCGTTTGCGGCGGCGGCGAGGAGAAGGGCGCGACCGATGTGGCCGAAGTGGACGTCGGCGTCCTCGCGGCGGTGGATGCCGGAGTGGTCGGCGTGGCGTCCTGGCTCTGGGAAACCGCCTGAGACGTGACGGTTTGCGGTGTGTTCTCGGCTTCCGGCTGCGCTTGGTCCGCCTGCTCGCCGTCGTCCGCCGAACCGGCGGGGGAGGCGGTGTCCGCGGCCGAAGGCGAGCTGCCGGATGGGGAGTTGTCCGTGGACCGGGCGCCCGCCACGGCCTGCGAGCCGACGTCCGCGCTCGTCTCCACGCCCGTGCCGGTTTCGGCACCGATCGGCGCCGCGGCGGCCGGAGCGACCGGGGGCGGGAGCGTCGGGATAGCCGGAGCGGTGGCCCCGTACGGCTGGATGTACTGGGTGTTCATCTCGTCGCGGGCCTGCTCCTCCCGCGAATTGCGCTGTGCCGGATCGGCCGTGCCATTCGAGGTGTCCAGCACATCCGGCACCGACAGCTTGAACTTCGCCGCGGCGTCCGCCGCCGCCGACAGCGGCAGACTCTGCGCGCCGAGTGCGTCACCGAGTTCGCCCACCCGCGCCGCGTAATCTCGCACGCCGCGAACCGCGCTGTCGGCCGCCGCCCCCTCCCAGTGCTGTTCCACCGCGTTCTTGATCGCGTCCTCGAAGCGCTGGCCCGCGTTCGTCACCGCAGCGGCGATGGCCGACCACGCGGCGAACGCACCGTCGAGCGCGGCCGGATTCATCGCCTCGGCAGCCTGTTTGATCTCCGCGTGCGAGAAACTCTGCGCGTTCTCCGGATCGGTGATCGCGCGTCCGTCGGTCTGTCTCATGATCGCTTCCCCCGGTGTTCAGCTGCCCGCGGGCAGCAGCGGTGCGACTGCTCTGGCGATATCGGTGGCGATATCGCAGGCGACGAGGTGCTTGTTCGCCGACGTCTGCGGCACATTCGTCAGGATGTAGAGCGAGCCGGATCTCATTTCGACGTTGATCGTGCAGCCGCCCGGTACGTCCGGACGGGCTTCGTAGCGGACGGCTTTCCGATCGCCCGCCGAGATATCCACGGCAGCAGGGTATTTGCTGCGTACCTGTTCGATGGTGCCGTTGGTGGTCTCGACGACGAATCCGTACCCGGCCCGTGCGACATACCGGCACCCCCTCCAAGTGACGCCGCCCTGGCTGTCCTGTTTGGGTTCCGGGGGTCTCGAGTCCCACTGGCGCTCCGCGAGCAAATGGGGTGTCAGTGCGGTGCAGGGATCGAACGCGGGCTGTGCGTTCGTCTGTGGTGATGCGCTCGAACGGGACTCGGTCGCGCCGGTGGCCGATGTGGCCGGATCGTTCGATGTCGTCCCGCCGCATCCGGAGAGCAGGACCGAGCTCGCCGCTCCCGCGACGAATCCGATTGCCCGAAAGGCTGTTCCGGCCTTCATACGCTGAGCTCCCGCAGTGCCGCCGCGAATTCCGTATCGGTCCGAACGTAGCCGTCGCGGATGGCTTCGAACATGGATTTGATCTCTTGCGCCACGGAGATGTACTCGGTGAGGGTGTCGAAGGCGTTGTTCGGGCCACCGAAGGCCTTTTCGCGGAACAGCCGCACCAGTTCGAGGGCGGAGGTCAGCTTCGGATTGTCTTCGCCCAGCCCCCAGTGCTGCCGCTCACCGAGCTCGCGCGCGTCGGTTTGTGCCGCGACGAGCGTGTCGATCAACTCCTGGCAGGCCCGGTCGATGTCCACGAACGCTTGCGGGTGCATCCGCACCCGCAACGCCCCGGTTTTCGCAGCTTCGATGTACCCGGGAAACGGGCTGTCCGCCATTGCCGCCCCTTCCGTCAGTGCCGTCTGACCTTATAGACGCAACCCGTCTCGCTCCGGTTCCATCGAAACACAGCCGAATCCTCTGGTCGCCCCGTCGCGCCGCTCGTCGTCGGCCGCGCGACGGTTCCCAACTGGGATGTTGTGCCGGGCCGCGGCGGGTGCGGCGGGGCCGATCGCTGTCAAGGCCGCTGACGAGCGGTCAGCGCGCGTTCGCCGCGGCGACCAGCGCGGGGTAGTCCCGCAGATCGATGTCGTTGGCGGCGTTGTCGCCGAATTTCGCCATCAGCGCGAACATCCGGGAACCGAGGAACCAGTTGCGCATCTTGATGCCCCGCGCGGTCTTCGGGGCCAGGAAGCGACCCGCGTTGCTGTTGCCCGCGATCTTCGCGTAGCGCTTCATGTGCTCGTCGTAGCGAGCGAAGGCGACAGTATGGTCGCCGCCCGCCAAGGCCAGTTCCCCCGCGATGACGTACGCGCCGACCACGGCGAGCCCGGTGCCGAAGCCGCCGAGGGTGTTCCCGTACCCGGAGTCGCCGACCAGCGCGACACGTCCTTTGGTGTAACCGTCGGGCATCTGGACCTGGCTGATCGAGTCCATGTAGAAGTCGCCGAATTCGGTGAGCTCGGCGAGCATTCGCGGCACCTCCCACCCGACTCCGGCGAAGGTCTCGGCGAGGATGCGCTGCTGAGCGGCGATGTCGTCGCGGGCGTAGTCGAGCTCGGGCGCGGCGAACATGTACATCTGCTGCGCCTTCGGTCCGCCGCTGACCGCGAGTCGGCCGGGAGCGTTGTGGCCGCGGGCGACCACCCGCTCGCGCGGTCCGGTGGTCTTGCCGCTCCACGGGCTGGCGCCCGCGACGGCGTAGTAGTAGCCCAGGTGCTTCACGAAGTCCCGCTCGGGACCGAACGCCAACCTGCGAACCCGGGAGTGGATGCCGTCGGCGCCGAAGACCAGATCGAAGGTGCGGGCGGCCGCGTGCTCGAACTCGACGTGCACGCCGGCCGAGGTCTCGGTGAGCGCGGTGATCGAATCGCCGAACAGGTATTCGCAACGGTCGGCGGTGCGCCGGTAGAAGATCTCGGCAAGGTCGCCGCGCAGGATCTCCACATCGCCGCCGGTGAAATCACCCGACATCAGCGCCAGCTCGGCGCCCCGCTCGTCCACGAAGACGGTGTCGGTCGTGCCCGTCTTGCGCTGCTCGATGTCGTCCAGCACGCCCATCCGTTCCAGCACGGTGCGGTGGGTGCTGCCCTTGAAGTCGATCGCCTGACCGCCGGGGCGCAACGCCGGAGCGCGCTCGACGACGGTGACCGCGAAGCCGTAGCGGTGCAGCCAGTAGGCCAGCGCGGGTCCGGCGACGCTCGCGCCGGAGATGAGCACGGTGGTGTTGCGCATGGAGTTCTCCTCGTCTCAAATCTGTGTCCAGTGGAAACTGTATCCGATGGACGCTGATTAGCGTATGGTAGACACAGTTTCACGTCAAGACGTTCTCCGGAAGGATTTCGGGCATGCCGACACCGACCACACTGGAACTGCTCTGGGGTACCGGTCAGCGGCCCAAGCGCGGACCGAAGCCCGCGCTGTCGCTGGAGCGGATCGTCGCGGAGGCCGTCGCGCTGGCCGACGCCGAAGGGCTGGCGAACCTGTCCATGCAGCGGCTGGCCGAGCGCCTCGGCTTCACCAAGATGTCGCTGTACCGCTACGTGCCGGGCAAGGCCGAACTCGTCGCACTGATGCTGGACACGGCGCTGGGCGCGCCGCCGGAACTGAGCGCGGGCGAGGAGGCGTCGGAGAACGACTGGCGCGACCTGCTGCGCGTGTGGTGCGAGACGATCTACGCGCGCTTCAGCGCCCACCCCTGGTCGATGGAGGTGTCGGTCGGTTTGCGGCCGGTCGGCCCGAATGAAGTCGCATGGATGGAGTCCGCGCTCGGCGCGCTCGCCGGGACCGGGCTCACCGCCGCCGAACGGCTGGACACGATCGTCCTGCTGACCGGGCATGCCCGCAGCCTGGCGCAGCAGGTGCGACTGGCGGACGCCGACGAATTCGAGAAGCAGATAGCGGCTCAGTTCGCCGAAATGGTGGCCGCCGCGGCCGATCGATATCCGGCCGCGGTCGCCGCGTTCGCGGAGGGCGGCGCGGCCGCGGGCGGGGACGGCGCGCTGAAGTTCGGCATCGAGCGCATCCTCGACGGACTGGCCGTGCTCATCGCGCGCCGCGGGTGACCGCAGCGGCCTACGCTCGGACCATGACCGACGAACCCGACCTGAAACAGGACTCGACCACCACGGTGCGGGAGTTCTTCGCCGCGCTGGAAATGGGCGCCTCGGAGGAGGCGATCGACCTGTTGCACCCCGACATCGTCTGGAAGAACACCTCGCTGCCCGATGTGAAGGGCATCCGCCGGGTCGGCGGCGTGCTGCGCGGCCTGCGCCGCGACTGGCTCGGCTTCGGAGTGGACATGCACCACATCGCCGCCGACGGCGAGGTCGTGCTCACCGACCGCACCGACTACCTGCGCTTCGGTCCGGTGCGCGTCGGGTTCTGGGTGACCGGCACCTTCCGGCTACGCGACGGCCGAATCATCTTGTGGCACGACCACTTCGGTTGGGCGAACTTCCTGCGCGGCACGGCTGTCGGCCTCTGGCGCGCGGCGCTCACCCGCCGCTGACCTGGTCTCAGGAGTGCTGGGCCAGGTAGTCCAGATAGACCGGTCGCAGCACCTCGGCCACCGCGCCGTCACCGGCGTGGACGTAGTCGTCGAGCATGGGCAGCACGTACTTGATGTCCGCCTCGCTTTCGCCGACATTGCCCGCGGCGGCCTCCGCGGCCGGGATCGACGTGAGCAGCCGCCACAGGAACTTCACATCCCCCCGCCGCACGGCGAGCTTCATCGCCCGGTCGTGCAGCTCCTTCGACGACAGCTTCTCCAAATCCTCGTTACCGGACATACCAGCGACTCTATCCGCCGAATCGGGCGACAGCGACCGCGTGGCGAATCCCGTCCCGGCCCGGACGTCGTGCTGCGATAACCGCTATGACACCGCAACCCCGGCCCGGCTTCCGGATCAAGCGCGTCTACGACGATCCCGACCCCGACGACGGCACCCGGGTGCTGGTCGACCGGCTCTGGCCGAGGGGCATCACCAAAGCGCAAGCGCGGGTCGATCGCTGGCCCAAAGCGCTCACCCCGACCACCGAATTGCGGCGCTGGTTCCACGCCGACCGGGACGCGCGCGGCCCGGAATTCGCCCGCCGCTACCGTGCCGAACTCGCCGCGCCGGAGGTTCAGCAAGATTTGCGGGATTTACGCGCCCTGGCAGCCGAAGCTCCGGTGACATTGCTCACGGCCGTACAGGATCCGGCGCACAGCCATGTTCCGGTGTTGCTCGACGTGCTGCGCTGAACCCTCGCGACGTGCGGGTTTACGACATGTTCACGGACACGCCTCGCAGTCCCCGAGCGCGGACACCGGAATCGGAGGTAGCGTCGGGTGTGCGGGCCGCGGCGGTGTGGCTCGTACGGGAGGTCCTGACCGTGACTGAGCTACTCAGTACGAGGGGGCCGGAGCCCGGCCCTCGTGGCATCTGACGGCAACGTCGGGTCCATCAGGACGGACCGGTCCAGCGAGATCGTTCGTGCGACTGCCGCATGAACACAGAGGAGCCCACCGTGACTGCTGCACGCTCCGTTTCCGCTCCCTCGGCGAACTCCCGCTCCGCGAAAGGCGGAGCCGCCGCGAAGGGGGCCCGCCCCTCGCAATTACCCGGCAAAACCTTCGTCATCGACACCTCCGTCCTGCTGTCGGATCCCGGTTCCTTCACGCGGTTCGGCGAACACGACGTGGTGTTACCCCTGGTGGTCATCAGTGAACTCGAAGCCAAACGGCACCACCACGAGCTGGGCTGGTTCGCGCGAGAAGCTTTGCGCAATCTGGACGATCTGCGCCTGCAACACGGCAGGCTGGATCAGCAGGTGCCGATCGGCACCGAGGGCGGAACGTTGCAGGTGGAACTGAACCACACCGATCCCGCGGTCCTTCCGGTCGGCTTCCGCACCGACACCAACGACTCGCGGATCCTGGCCTGTGCGCTCAATCTCGCGGCCGAGGGCCGCGAAGTGGTGTTGGTGTCCAAGGACATTCCGCTGCGGGTCAAGGCCAGTGCGGTGGGCTTGCACGCCGACGAGTACCACGCGCAGGACGTGGTGACCTCGGGCTGGTCCGGCATGGTCGAGCTCGACGTCAGCACGGCACGCATCGATCAGCTCTACGCCGAGTCGGTGATCGATCTCGACGAAGCGCGAGAACTGCCCTGCCACACCGGCGTCCGGCTGCTCGGCGTCAGCTCGAGTGCGCTGGGCCGGATCACGCCGGACAAGCGGGTGCAATTGGTCCGCGAGCGCGAGGCGTTCGGGCTGCACGGGCGTTCCGCCGAGCAGCGCATCGCACTCGACCTGCTGCTGGACGAGAGCGTCGGCATCGTCTCGCTCGGTGGCCGGGCCGGGACCGGCAAGTCGGCGCTGGCGTTGACGGCGGGCCTGGAGGCGGTGCTGGAACGGCGCACGCAGCGCAAGGTGGTGGTCTTCCGCCCGCTGTACGCGGTGGGCGGCCAGGACCTGGGCTATCTGCCCGGCACCGAGAGCGAGAAGATGGGCCCCTGGGCGCAAGCGGTCTTCGACACGCTCGACGGGCTGGCCAGCCGCGAGGTGATGGAGGAGGTGCTCAGCCGCGACATGCTGGAGGTGTTGCCGCTGACCCACATTCGCGGGCGGTCGCTGCACGACTCCTTCGTGATCGTGGACGAAGCCCAGTCGTTGGAGCGGAATGTGCTGCTCACGGTGCTCAGCCGTCTGGGAACCGGCTCGCGGGTGGTGCTCACCCACGACGTCGCCCAGCGCGACAACTTGCGCGTCGGCAGGCACGACGGGGTCGCGGCGGTGGTCGAGAAGCTCAAGGGCCATCCGCTCTTCGCGCACATCACGCTGACCCGTAGCGAGCGCTCGCCGATCGCGGCGCTGGTCACCGAGATGCTGGAGGAGTACGGCCCCAACGCCTGATCCCGCGACGCCGTTCGCCGGCGTGTTTCACCGCATGTCCGGTGGGTATCATCGGCCGCGATAGCAGTTCGATATGACCCGGTGGCCGCTCGTCGGTCACCGGGTCATCGTCTGACCAACGGCCGAGGCTATGCGCGGCGTCGTCACGGAATCCGTGGTGCGCCGGCAGCCCACAGCGAGAGGATGGACATGCACCACTTCGCTCGACGAACGGCTGGATTCACCGCAGTACTCGCCGCGGCAGGGCTGGTCCTGGTCGGCTGCGGCGGCGGCGACAACAAAGACAACGGCGCCAAGACCGGTATGGCCAGCATGACCGGTATGGTCACCTCGATCGCGAGCCCCACCACCACCGCCGGGATGACCACGCACACCGGCGCGAGCCCGACGACCACGGGCGCGGCCGAGGCGACGACCAAGATCGCGACCCCGGCGGGGGAGATCGCCGTCTCCGGCGCCATCTACGACAAGTATGTGCAGCTCGGCGGCCCGACCGGTCCGCTCGGCGCACCGCTGCAGGCCGAAGAGGACGCACCCGACGAGGGGCACTACCAGGACTTCGCGGGCGGCACGATCTACGAACCCAAGGAGGGCGAAGCGCACGTCGTCTGGGGTGAGATCCGCAAGGCCTGGGAAGACAACGGCGGCGCGCAGGGACAGCTCGGCTACCCGATCAGCGACGAGAAGGACATCCCCGGCGGTAAGCAGAGCGACTTCACCGGCGGCACCATCACCTGGGTGAACGGTACTATCACGGTCACGCCGAAGTAGGAACCAGATACTCGGCGTCCGGGATCGCGGTGCGGTCTCGGTTGCCTGTGAATCCCATCCATCCGCCCCGCTCCGCGGGCCAAGCCGCTAGGTTATCTCGGTGCAAACTCTCCTGACCGATCGCGAATTGCTCGAATCGCTCGCGGTGGACGTAGAACTGCTGCTGCGTAAGCACGTGGACGCCGCCGATGGGTGGCAGCCGCACGATTTCGTGCCGTGGGACGACGGGCGCAACTTCGCCTTCCTCGGCGGTACCGACTGGGCGGCGGAGCAGTCCGAGCTCGGCGAAACCGCCAAGCTGGCGTTGACCGTTTCGGTGCTGATCGCCGACAACCTGCCCTCGTATCACCGCGAGATCGGCAAGTACCTGCGCACCGGCGCGTGGTGGCGCTGGGTCGGCCGCTGGACGGCCGAGGAGAACCGCCACGAGATCACCATCCGCAACTACCTCATGGTGACCAGGTCCGTCGATCCGGTGGAACTGGAGCGGCTGCGCATGGAGCACATGACCAAGGGCTTCCGCCGCCCGGCGATGCACTTGCTCGACGTGCTGGCGACCTGCGCGTTCGAAGAGGCCGCCAGCGCGATCCGGCACCGCAACATCGCGGCGCTCGAAGAGAACCCCCTGGTCACCGCCATCGCCGAGCGCATCGCGCTGGACGACGAACTGCAGTCGGTGTTCTTCGCCGACCTGGTCTCCGCCGCGCTCGATCTGGCGCCGGACCAGACCGTGCGGGCCATCGCCGACCGGGTCGCGGGCTTCGAGGTCCCGACGGTGACGTTGCCGGACGGCCGCGACAGCGATGTGGTGCTCGCCGAGGCGGGCATCTACGACCGCGCCAAGGAGGGTGAGTTGGTGTTCGCCCCGCTGCTGAAGCGGTGGAACATCTTCACCCGCACCGATTTCGGTCCGGAAGGGGAGCAGGCGCGCGAGGAGCTCGCGCACTTGCGCGACTGATCCGCATCCCCGGGCGCAGCGCACGAACGCCACCTCGACAGCCTTCCGGCTACCGAGGTGGCGTTCGTTTCGGCGCGGGTCAGTCCTGCTCCTTTACCTTCGCCATGGCGAGCACGTCGAGGCGGCGGTCGAGTTCCTCCTCGGTCAGCTTCTCGTCCAGCAGGCCGCGGTCGATGACCGTCTGGCGGATGGTCTTCTTCTCCCGCAGCGCTTCCTTCGCGACCGCCGCCGCCTCCTCGTAGCCGATCGCCGAGTTCAGGGGCGTCACGATCGAAGGCGACGACTCGGCGAGCGTGCGCAGGTGCTCGACATTGGCGACCAGGCCGCGCACGCACTTGTCGGCGAACAGCCGGGAGACGCTGGCCAGCAGGCGGATCGACTCCAGCAGGTTGCGCGCCATCACCGGGATGTACACGTTCAGCTCGAATGCGCCGTTCGCGCCCGCGAACGCCACCGCGGCATCGTTGCCGATCACCTGCGCGCCCACCTGGGTCACGGCCTCGGGCAGCACCGGGTTCACTTTGCCGGGCATGATCGAGCTGCCCGGTTGCAGATCCGGCAGCTGGATCTCGGCCAGGCCGGTGAGCGGACCAGAGCCCATCCAGCGAATATCGTTGGCGATCTTGGTCAGGCTCACCGCGATCGTGCGGAGCGCGCCGGACGCCTCGACCAGACCGTCGCGCGCGGCCTGCGCCTCGAAGTGGTCCTCGGCCTCGCGCAGCGCATCGATGTCGGTGGCGCGCACGAGTTCCGTGACGACCTTCGCGCCGAAACCCTCGGGCGCGTTCAGCCCGGTGCCGACCGCCGTGCCGCCGATGGGCAGCTCGCCGAGCCGCGGGAGCGTGGCCATGATGCGGTCGATGCCCGCGGCGACCTGCCGGGTGTAGCCGCCGAACTCCTGGCCGAGGGTCACCGGGACGGCGTCCATCAGGTGCGTGCGGCCGGACTTCACCACGGTGCGCCATTCCGTGGACTTGTCCAGCAACGCCAGCCGCAGATGCTCCAGCGCGGGAACCAGATCGGTGATGACCGCTTCGGTGGCGGCGAGATGCGTTGCGGTGGGGAAGGTGTCGTTGGACGACTGGGACATGTTCACGTCGTCGTTCGGGTGGACGGTGACGCCCTTCGCCTTGGCGAGCGAGGCGATCACCTCGTTGGCGTTCATGTTCGAGCTGGTGCCGGAACCGGTTTGGAAGACGTCGATCGGGAACTGATCGTCGTGTTCGCCACGCGCGATCTCGTTCGCCGCGGCGATGATGGCATCGGCCTTCACGGGATCGAGCAGCCCCAGGTCGCGGTTGACCGTGGCACACGCGGCCTTCAGCAAGCCGAGCGCGCGAATCTGCGCCCGCTCCAAGCCGCGTCCGCTGATCGGGAAGTTCTCCACGGCCCGCTGGGTCTGCGCCCGCCACAAAGCGTCCACCGGAACCCGGACCTCGCCCATGGTGTCGTGCTCGATGCGGTACTGCGTCTCCTCGCTCATGATCCCGACCCTATGCCGCGGCAGCGGCCCGTGGGGCAGCCACGCCTGAGGTCATTCGCACACCTCGGCAGGCCTTCGCTCGGGAATACGAACCGTTGGCTCAGGCGCCCGAGCATGCGCCGTTCGCGACCCGGCTCGCGTTTGCGCGACCACCGCGTCCGCGGCGAAGTCGCCTGCGGTGGTCGCGCAAACGCGAGCCACAAAGGGGCCGCGAACACGCCGCGACGAAGTCGCGGCCGAACATCACGGCAGCGGCGGGACCGCGTGTTCGTCGCCGATGAAATCGACAGAGGAGTATTCGCGCAGCTTGGTCAGGCGGTGGTAGGCGTCGATCATGCGTACCGTGCCGGACTTCGAGCGCATCACGATCGATTGGGTGGACGCGCCGCCGCCGTAGTAGCGCACGCCGCGCAGCAGGTCGCCGTCGGTCACGCCGGTGGCGCAGAAGAACACGTTGTCACCGGAGACGAGGTCCTCGGTGGTCAGTACGCGGTCGAGGTCGTGGCCCGCGTCGATGGCCTTCTGCCGTTCCTCGTCGTCCTTGGGCGCGAGCATGCCTTGCAGCTCGCCGCCCATACAGCGCATCGCGGCGGCGGCGATGATGCCCTCCGGGGTGCCGCCGATGCCGACCAGGATGTCGGTGCCGGAGTCGGGGCGGGCGGCGGCGATCGCGCCCGCGACGTCGCCGTCGGAGATCAGGCGGATCCGGGCGCCCGCGTCACGCACCTGCTGGATGAGCTCGGCGTGCCGGGGGCGATCCAGGATGCAGACGGTCAGGTCGGACTTCGCGGAATTCTTGGCCTTGGCGACCCGGCTGATGTTCTCCGCGATCGGGGCCGAGATATCGATCACGTGGGCAGCGTCGGGGCCTACGGCGATCTTGTGCATGTAGAACACCGCGGACGGGTCGAACATGGCGCCGCGTTCGGCGACCGCGAGCACCGAGATCGCGCCGGGCACGCCCTTGGACATCAGCGTGGTGCCGTCGATCGGGTCGACCGCGAAGTCCACTTCCGGGCCGGTGCCGTCGCCGACGGCCTCGCCGTTGTACAGCATGGGCGCCTCGTCCTTCTCGCCCTCGCCGATGACGACGATGCCGCGCATGGACACCGAGCTGACCAGCTGCCGCATGGCGTCGACGGCCGCGCCGTCGCCCCCCTCCTTGTCGCCGCGTCCGACCCACCGGCCCGCGGCCATCGCCCCTGCCTCGGTCACGCGGACCAGCTCGAGTGCGAGGTTGCGGTCGGGCGCCTCGCGGCGGCTAGGTGTGGGGGAAGTTGCCGTCATTGCGGGGCCTCCTGTGCGTCGGTACGTACCGGTCAATTGTCTCATTCGATGTGGCACGGCCGTACACCCCTGCTCGTGGTGCCGGGGTGCGGGGGGCGGCGTCGCCGCGCGAGTGGATACTGGGAGCGTGTCGTACCAAAAGCCGCGCATCTTGAACGACTACCGGGATCTGTTCTGGTCGTTGATCCCGTTGGTCCTGATCGCGCTGGTGTTCGCCGGGCTGGCCAGCCAATGCAGTTTCGCCGCGAACGGTCCGACGCAGGGTCAGATCCCGCATTTCGACGCGCGCGCCGCGCTCACCGCCGACGCTCGTTCCCTGCCGTTCCCCATCCGCAACCCGGCCCTGCCCGCGGACTGGACGCCGAACTCCGGCAGTCGCGAGTCCATCGGCGGCAACGGGGGCGGGCCGGTCAGCACGGTCGGCTACATCACGCCGCAGGGCACCTACATGCGGTTCAGTCAGAGCAACGCGACCGAGGAGGCGCTGGCCAGGTTCGTGCTCGGGTCGCGCTACGCCAGTGGCACCGAGCAGGTCGGCGCGCAGAAATGGATCGTCTACGCCGAGCAGGGCTCGGAGACCGCGTGGATCGCCGACCTCGGCCAGTCCCGCGTGCTGATCACCGGCGCGGGCAACCAGGCGGCGTTCAGCACGCTCGCTCAGGCGATCACGGCGGCGCAACCGCTAAAGCCCTGAAATTCGCTTGTCTTCGGCGGCGCGCGTTGGTTAATTTTGCCGCGGCAAGAGACACGTGCCGAACCGGTTTTCGGAGGTCGATGAATATGGCTGTCCTCAGCCGTCTTTCGCATGCCTTTCGCCGGTTCGCGCGCCACTGATTTTCCGCGGACGCGGACCGGTCTCTCTTCGACGACCAGGAGTGTCACGTGTCTGTTTCCCTTTCCCCCGACCTGCGCACCGAACGGCTGATCCTGCGGTCGTGGACCGCCGGTGCGGCGGCCGCCGTGCTCGATGGCCGCCGTCACGCCGAGTGGGCGGCGGATTTCCCTGCCGACGGCGATCGCGTCATCGCGGGCCTGTTCGCGGCGCACCCGGACTGGCTCGGGCCGTTCGGGCACCGGCTCGTCGTCGAGCGCTCGACCGGGCTCGTCGTCGGATCGATCGGGCTGTTCTGGCCGCCCGCCGACGGTGCCCTGGAGCTCGGGTACGGCATCGTCGCCTCGCGGCGCGGTCGCGGGTACGCCACCGAGGCCACCGTCGCCCTCACGGCGCACGCGCTCACCGCGCCCGGCGTTCGTGCGGTGCACGCCGAGGTGGAGCTGTCGAATCCGCCGTCGGCGCGGGTGCTGGAGAAGGCCGGATTCGAGCGGGTGAGCAGCGTGGACGGCGTCGCCCGGTTCCGCGCCGTGGCCGCATCGCGCTGACGAGGCCGGGGCCCGTCGTCAGCGGTGGCTCACCACGTTGACGATGGTCCCGCTCGGGTCGCGGACGAAGAAGCGGCGCACGCCCCACGGCTCGTCGCGCAGGGAGTAGACGACCTCGGCGCCCGCGGCGGTCACCGCCGCGTGTACGGCGTCGACGTCGTCCACCTCCACGCTCATGTCCGGCTGGAGCTGTTCGGCGTCCGGGCCGACGAGCAGGACCTGCGCGGTCGGGTTGGACGGCGAGGCCATCGTCACGACCCAGCCCAGGTCCATCGCCTCGTGGAAGCCGAGCAGCCGGTAGAAGTCGCGGCTCGCGGCCAGGTCGGTGGTGCGGATGTCGGGCGTGGCGCGGCGGATGGTCACTCTTGCCGCTCCAGGTCGGTGCGGTGCAGCGCGTCCTCGACGCGCTTGCGCGCCCCCGCCAGATGTTCCTCACAGCGGTTGGCCAGCGCCTCGCCGCGCTCCCACAGGGCGAGGGATTCATCGAGGTCGAGGCCGCCCTGTTCGAGGATCTTGACGACGTTGACGAGTTCGTCGCGCGCGCGTTCGTAGCCGAAACCGGCGATCTCGGCGGCATCGTCGGCCGGGTCGGCGCCCGTCCCGTCGGCTTCGGTGGACTTGCCGGACTGGGCCAAGTCAGTTCCTCCCTGTGTCGGTGTTCTTGGCGCCGAGGGCCTGGGTGCCGAGCGCGGCGGCCGTGACGGCCCCGTCGGCGACCCGGATGCGCAGCTGGCTGCCTGCGGGCGCGTCCTCGATCGAACGCACCACCTCGCGTTCCCGGCCGGTGACCCGCTGCACGACAGCGTAGCCACGGGCGAGTGTGGCGGCGGGGCCGACGGCGGTGAGTTTCTCGCGCAGATGCCTGGTGGCCGTGGCTTCGGTGCGGACGAAGTGCTCGGCGCAGCGGTGCGTGGCCGTGCGCAGGCGTTCGATCTCTTCTTGGCGGCGATCGATCTCGCGCAGCGGATCGGCCAGCACGGGTCGCGAACGCAGCTGGGCGAGCGCCTCGGTCTCCCGGTCGACCCAACCCCGCAACGCCGCGGCGGTGCGTTCGCGCAGTTCACGAATGCTGGCCAGTTCGGCGGCGGCGTCCGGGACGATCCGTTTGGCGGCGTCGGTCGGTGTGGCCGCGCGCAGGTCGGCGACGAAGTCACTGAGCGGGTTGTCCGGTTCGTGGCCGATCGCGCTGACGATCGGCGTGGTCGCGGCCACGATGGCACGGCACAGCGCCTCGTCGGAGAACGGCAGCAGGTCTTCGACGCTGCCGCCGCCGCGCGCGAGCACGATCACCTCGACGTCCGGATGCCGATCGAGCTCCGCCAGCGCCGTCAGCATCTGCGATACCGCGGTCGGCCCTTGCACGGCGGTGTTGCGAATCTCGAAACGCACCGCGGGCCAGCGATTGCGAGCGACGCTCAGCACATCGCGCTCCGCGGCGCTGGCGCGTCCGGTGATGAGGCCGACGGTTCCGGGAAGGAACGGGATCGGACGCTTGAGCCGGGGATCGAACAGGCCCTCGGCGTGCAGCAGCGCCTTCAGCCGTTCGATGCGGGCCAGTAGTTCGCCGATGCCGACGGGGCGGATTTCCAGCACGCGCAGCGAGATCGTGCCGCGCCCGGTGAAGAAGGAGAGCTTGCCGTAGACGACCACCCGGCTGCCCTCTTGCAGGGGAATGGGGGATTTGCGGATCAGGTCGGGATCGCAGGTCACCGACAGCGACATGTCGGCGGACGGGTCGCGCAGCACCAGGAACGCGGTGCGGGTGCCGGGCCGGAGATTGATCTGGGTGATCTGGCCCTCCACCCAGATGCTGCCGAGCCGGTCGATCCACTGGGCGACCTTGATGGAGACCGAACGCACCGGCCACGGATGCTCGGCGGAGTTGGCCGGAGCGGCGGCGGGTTGGCCGGAGGTCTCCCGGCCAGCCGTCGGCGACGAGGGTGTCCGGGGTTCGGTCACTGGGCCTGCACAGTGGCGATCCGGTTCGTGAGCATGGTCACGAACGGCGCCCTGGCGCGGGTGTGCTGCTCGTACTCCAGCAGCGCGGTGAGGTCATCGATCGTCAGCAGGCGCAGGCGGGCGCGCAACTGGGCCAGGGTCATGTTGGCGTAGTCGTAGCGGGTGGCGACTTCCGGTTCGGCGATGACGGGCGCTTCCGCGACGGGTTCGGGATCGGTATCCGGGTCCGGCTCTTCGACCGGTGGCTCGCCGATCGGCGTCACGGAGGCGACATGGCCGTTGGTCGCGCCTGCGCGGCTGTCGTCCGTGGCGAAGGATTCGGGCGCGGGGAACGCGTCGGGATCATCGGCGGTGTAGAGGTCGAATCGGCTGCCGCGCAGCGTGCTGGGGCCCGGGTCGTCGGCGAGGTCCTCGTCGAAGGTGGCCCACTCCGGCTGCTCGACCGGGCGGTTGGACAAACGGTCGAAAACCGCGTCGCCCTTCAGGGCCAGACTGGTGACGAACTGCTGGACGTGCATCGTCGTCTGCAGCACCTGACTGATGGCCGTGATCGGGAAATTCATTGCCGCCGTGGGTAGCCGACGGGATTCCTCGAGGGCGTATACGGCCGCGCCTGCGGCGACCCGGGCCAGAAAGGGTGGTCGAAACATGGTCCTAGCCTGCCGGAAATGGTGTGTTATGCAAAGGAGGGGCGCGCGGTTCGGGTATTCGCGGGTCGGGGCCGGTGGGCGGGACCGCACTCATATCGCGGAAATGCGCGCGGGAACCCGGCGGGCCGTCCGAAACAATCGGCGCACCCGGTCGTAGACCCGGCTCACGATTCCGATGGTTGCGGCGGGAATGTGACGGGCAACTCCCGGACGTGGCGGGATCCCGGGCCGCACGTATCCTGTGGGCATGTCTTCGGCCATTCCCTTGAACGTCGGAATCGCTCGCTCGGCAGGTGCCGGAAGCGCCGTCGCCGACGGCGGAAAACGCGTGCTGCTCGCGGAGCCGCGCGGGTATTGCGCCGGCGTGGACCGGGCGGTCGAAACCGTCGAGAAGGCGCTGGAGAAGCACGGCGCGCCCATCTACGTGCGCAAGGAGATCGTGCACAACCGGCACGTCGTGGAGACGCTGCGCGACCGCGGTGTGATCTTCGTCGACGAGACCGACCAGGTCCCCGAGGGCGCGGTCGTCGTGTTCTCCGCGCACGGCGTGTCCCCCGCGGTGCACACGTCGGCCGCCGAGCGGAATCTGCACACCATCGATGCCACCTGCCCGCTGGTGACCAAGGTGCACCAGGAGGCGAAGCGGTTCGCCCGCGACGACTACGACATCCTGCTGATCGGTCACGAGGGCCACGAGGAGGTCGAGGGCACCGCGGGCGAGGCGCCCGAACACGTCCAGCTGGTCGACGGGCCCGGCGCGGTGGACCAGGTCAGCGTGCGCGACGAGTCGAAGGTGATCTGGCTCTCGCAGACCACGTTGAGCGTGGACGAGACGATGGAGACGGTGCAGCGGCTGCGCGAGCGCTTCCCCGCCCTGCAGGACCCGCCGAGCGACGACATCTGCTACGCCACGCAGAACCGCCAGGTCGCGGTGAAGGCGATGGCTCCGGAATGCGATCTGGTGATCGTGGTCGGCTCGCGCAACTCGTCGAACTCGGTGCGCTTGGTGGAGGTGGCGCTCGGTGCGGGCGCCAAGGCCGCGTATCTGGTGGACTTCGCCCGCGAGATCGACCCGGCCTGGCTCGACGGCGTCCGCACGATCGGCATCACCTCCGGCGCGTCGGTGCCCGAGATCCTGGTCCGCGGTGTGCTGGACAGCCTGGCCGAGCACGGCTACGGCGACGTCCAGCCGGTCACCACGGCCAACGAAACCCTCGTCTTCGCCCTTCCCCGCGAACTGCGCGACGCCCGGCGCTGACGCCGGGCCCGCACCGAGCGTGCGGTATCCAGCTCCGACCGCACCGAGCGACCTCGCCTACAGATTCTCTGGCCTGCGCCGTTCCGGGCGGTTCGAATCGCGTTCGCGATAGCGCACATTGGGCTGGGGGTGCGGCGGCATCTCTCGGCGGCGGCCCGCGCCGCGCGGTGGTTCGGCTTCGGCCCGCGGCATGGCCCCGGTCGGGCGGGCAGGGCCCCGGGCGGGAGCCCGCCCTTCGCGCGGACGGGAGGGGGCAACGCGCGGCGGCGTATCCGCGACCTGCGCCGCGGGTCGGCGGGCCGGTCGGGGAGCTGGCTGTTCGGCATCGGCCGACTCCGGCTCGGCGGGCTCGTCCTTCGGGCGGCGGGTTCTGCGGCGCGCGGCGTCCGGCAGGCCACGGGAGGACCGGCCGGGCTTGGTCTTCTTCGCTGGTGACTTGCCCCAGCTGCCGCCACGGCGTGGCGCTTTGTCGTCCCCCTCTTCCCGGCGGTGCAGGTAGATCCGGGCGCCACCGATCAGCAGGACCACCACCGTGGCCAGCATCATGGTCGGGAACCGGTTCACCAGCGGGATCGCCAGGTTCAGCAGGATGTCCTTCATCGAGGTCGAGCCACGACCGGTGAGCTGCTGATAGGCCAGCGGGACGGCGACGAAGAGCAGCAGTGGCGGCAGCACCATCGTGCTGAACAAGCCCCGGTAGCGAACGGCGGCGACGGCCGCCACACAGCCCACGATGTACAGCGCGGCGAACGTGCCGGTCAGCTCGGCACTGCCGCCGCTGGCATCGATCAGGAATCCCAGAAACGTGCAGGCAACCGCGATCAGGATCGCCGCGCCGACCGGGATCCCCGGCACCGACGGCAGGATCGAGCGTTGCGGCGCGGGCACCCGGGATCGCACACGTTCGGAAGCAGCCACGATATGCACATTAGTTGCCGCCGCTCTCGGCGGCGTGGCGGCACGGCCATAGTCCCGGTTACTCGCCCGCGTCGGCGAAGCTCACCGCGCGAGGCCGGGAATCCACACGCCCGATCTCGGGCACTTCCTGCTCGGCCATCTCGAGCTCGTGCAGTTTGCGCGCGGTAACCATCACTCGTGACTCCACCGAGGCCACCGTGTAATTGAAAGCCTCGACGGCTCTGCCGAGTTGCGCCCCCAGCCGGTCCAGATGTTTCCCTGTCATGCCGAGCCGCTGGTACAGCTCACGGCCGAGCCGCTGCACGGTGGCCATGTCCTTGGAGAGCGCCTCCTGCCGCCAGCCGAAGGCGATGGTGCGCAGCAACGCGATCAGGGTGGTCGGTGTAGCGAGGATCACATTGCGGCCGAACGCGTACTCCAACAGCTCGGAGTCGGTGGTCAGGGCGGCGTCCAGGAACGGATCGCCGGGCACGAACAGCACCACGAATTCGGGTGCGGGGTCGAAGGCGGCCCAGTACGCCTTGTCCGACAGCTGGTCGACATGCGCGCGCAGATGTTTGGCGTGCCTGGTGAGCAGCTCGGCGCGCACGTCGGGGTCGTCGGAGCCGCAGGCGTCCAGGTAGGCGGCGAACGGCACCTTGGCGTCCACCACGATGTGCCTGCCGCCCGCCAGGCGCACCACCAGATCGGGTCGCACCGTGCGGTCGTCCTCGCCGTGACCGGTGCGGCTCACCTGGGTCCGGAAATCGCAATGCCTGGTCATCCCGGCCAGCTCGACCACCCGCTCCAGTTGGATCTCGCCCCATCGTCCCCGTACTTGCGGCGCGCGCAGCGCCGCGACCAGCCGGCCGGTCTCCCCGGTGAGCTGATGCGACGTGCGCTGCATGCTCGCGACCTGTTCGCGCAGGCTCGAATACGCGGTGAGCCGCTGTCGCTCGACCTGCTGGATGTGCTCGTTCAGCGCTCCGACCGCCGCCCGCAGCGGTTCCACCAGCGCGCCCACGGCGTGCGAATGCCTTCGCGCGGCATCCTCGTTGGCCGCGGTGAGCGACTGCCGCAGCAGCCGTTCGTTGTCCGCCGCCGCGGTGAGCCGCGCCTGGGCCGCCGCCGCGCGATGCCCGTCCCGCGCGGCGCGACCCAGCCAGCCGAGGCCGAGACCGGCGGCGAACACCAGCACGAGGGCGACGAGCATCGGTGCGGTCATAGCGGAGATAGTGCCGTACGTCACCGACAGGAACGAGCATCTGGCAACTGCCCGGCATCGCGTCGGAAACCGGCTCGGCCAGTGCGTTGCCGCATATTTCACATAGCTGTTCGGATTCTGGCATCCGGAATCGCCGACGCCGTGGATTCGGGAGGTCAAGAGGTGCGTGAGGTTTCGGCTCGTCGCCGAACGGGATCCGCCGACTCGGACACGTCCGCTGG
Source organism: Nocardia sp. NPDC004168 (assembly GCF_040610355.1). Taxonomy (NCBI): domain Bacteria; kingdom Bacillati; phylum Actinomycetota; class Actinomycetes; order Mycobacteriales; family Nocardiaceae; genus Nocardia; species Nocardia sp. NPDC004168. Next base: position 70,778 of record NZ_JBEXME010000020.1, read on the forward strand.
ACACGCCGGGTTCCGGCTGGGCGAACCCGACACGGCGGGCGGGGCGATTGAAGTCTGTCGGTGCCTTGCCCTACGGTTTCGCGGCATGCGGATGCTGCACACCTCGGACTGGCACATCGGGCGCACGTTCCACGGGGTCGATCTGCTTGCCGACCAGGCTCGTTCACTGACCGCCATCGCGGAGCTGGTAGCCGAGGAATCGGTCGATGTGGTGGTGCTGCCGGGTGACGTGTACGACCGGTCGATTCCCAGCGCCGACGCGATCGCGGTGTGCAACCGGGGATTCGAGGCGATCCGCAGTGCGGGGGCGCGGATCGTAGCCACTTCGGGGAACCACGATTCGCCCGCTCGGCTGGGCGCCGGCGCGAGCTTCGCCGCCGCGGGCGGGCTGCATCTGCGCACCACCGTGGCCGACGCCGATCGGCCCGTGCTGCTGGAAGACGAGCACGGGCCGGTGGCGTTCTACGGCATCCCGTACTTGGAACCGGAGATCACCCGCGCGGAACTCGAAGTGCCGCAAGCGCGCTCGCACGCGGAGATCCTGGACGCGGCCATGGCTCGCGTACGTGCCGACATCGCGCGGCGGCCCGGGGTGCGGACGGTCGTGCTGGCGCACGCCTTCGTGGTCGGCGGGGAAGCCACCGGATCGGAGCGCTCCATCTCGGTCGGCGGCGTGGAGACGGTTCCGCTGGCCGCTTTCGACGGCATCGACTACGTGGCCCTCGGCCATTTGCATTCACCGCAGACGCTCGCGGAGGCGGTGCGCTACTCCGGCTCGCCGCTGCCGTATTCGTTCGGCGAGAACGCGCATCGCAAAGCGGTTTGGATCGTCGACTTGGATGCGTCCGGCCTGCGAGCGGTGCGCCGCCGGGACCTACCGACGGTGCGGGGCCTGAGCAAGCTGACCGGCACCCTGGACGAACTGCTGAGCGGCGCGGAGTACGGCACGGCCGAACAGCACTACGTGTCCGCGATGCTCACCGACGTTGCCCGCCCGGTCGACGCCATGCGCAAGCTGCGCGAACGGTTCCCCTACGCGGTGCACGTCGAATGGGTGCGGCCCGAGGGCAGCCCGGACCTGCGCTACCGTGAGCGAGTGCACGGCCGCCGCGACATCGAAGTAGCCCACAGCTTCCTCACCGACGTCCGCGGCGCACCCAGCTCGAGCGAGATGACCTGGCTGGAGCGGGCGCTGTCCGCCGCCGTCGCCGAACCGGAGCAGGTGGCCACCGTGGCCGCCGCCGAGGAACTGACCGCATGAGCGCCCTGTCCAGGCCGGGCGTAGGCGCGGCGGCATGAGGCTGCACAAGCTGGAGATGACCGCCTTCGGCCCGTTCGCCGCCACCACGGTCGTCGACTTCGACGCGCTCGGCGCCGACGGGCTGTTCCTGCTGCACGGCCAGACCGGAGCGGGCAAGACCACGGTGCTGGACGCCATCGCGTTCGCGCTCTACGGCCGGGTGCCCGGTGCGCGCGGGGAGAGCAAGCGCCTGCATTCCGATCACGCACCGGAGCAGACACCACCGGAGGTGGTGCTGGAGGCGACGTTGGGCGGGCGGCGACTACGTCTGACCAGAAGCCCCGAGTTCCAGCGTCCCAAGCGGGACGGCACGGGCATGCGCACGATCAATCCGAAGGCGACGCTGGCCTGGCTGGACGGCCGAGGCGAGAACCTCTCCCGGATACCGGATATCGGCGAGGAGGTGCTGCGCCTGCTCGGCATGAGCGCCGACCAGTTCTTCCAGGTGGTGCTGCTGCCCCAGGGCGACTTCGCCCGCTTCCTACGCGCGGACAACGAAGATCGCGAGAAGCTGCTCGAAAAACTGTTCGACACGAAGCGTTTCGGCACCGCCGAGCAGTGGCTCGCCGACAAGCGCCGCGCCGCCGAAGCGGATCTGGATGCTCGTACCGACGGCATCAAGCGGCTGATCACGCAGGTGGGCATGGCCGCGGGGGTAGCGGATTCGGTCGGTACGGGCGAATGCGTCGGGTGGTCGCAGGATCTTTTGTCCACCGCGCGCGTCGACCTGGCCACGGCCGCGGCAGAAGTCGAACGCTGCCAGGCGGAATCGGCGCGCGTCCGGGAGCAGGCCGAACAGCAGCGTCGGCTGCGCGAATTGCGTCGCCGCATGAGCTCGGCACGCGCGCAACTGGACGACTACGTGGCGGGCGCGGATCGGCGCGCCGCACTGCAAGCCGAACTCGACCTCGCTCGCCGGGCCGCGCCGGTCGTCGCCGCCATCGACGAAGCGCGTACGGCGGTGCAAACCCAGCGCAGGCGCGAGGGCGAAAAGCGCACGGCGGCAGAGCGGCTCGCAGCCCGCCTGCTGGAACCGGAGAGCGCCGAACTCGGCGGCGCCGAACTGGTCGACGGCGACCGGGTACGCGATGACGCCGACATCGACGCGGCGGTCCAGCGCTGGAGCGCGCAGATCGGTGCGCTGGACGAAGTGCGCACCGACGCCGCCACCGCCACCCGGCTCGGTGGTGAACTCGACGCCCTGCGCACCGAGGACGCGACGCTGGCCCGGCGCGTCACCGAACTCGCCGCACGGCGCGAGGAGCTGCCCGCCGTGCTCACCGCGGCCGAGGCCAGGCTGCGCGAGGCCGCCGAAGCGGTCGCCGCCCTGCCTGGCATCACCGCGGAGACCGAACGGTTGCAGGCGGCCGCCACGGCCGCGGTCGAGCTGGCCGCCCGGCGCACCGCGCTCGATCACGCCCGCATCGAGTTCGACGCCGCCCGCGCCGCGCACCTCGACGCCAAAGAACTCGTGCTGGATCTGCGTGAGCGCAGGCTGAGCGGAATGGCCGCCGAACTGGCCGGCGAGCTGGTCGACGGAAGCCCCTGCGCGGTCTGCGGTTCCGCGCAGCATCCCGCACCCGCCCAGCCGACCGACACCGCGGTGTCCAAGGACGAGGAGGAAGCCGCGGTGGTGGCCGAGCGTGCCGCGGAGGACGTCCGCGATCGCGCGCTGGCTCGCATCACCGGCCTGGAACGCGAGATCGAAGCGCTGGTCGCTCGCGGCGGCGATACCGACCGCGTCGAACTCGCCGCGGCCCTGCGCGCCGTGACCGACCGCTACGAGGACACTTCGGAACTGGCCGCCAACGCCGACGGGCTGGAAGCCGAACTCACGCGCCTGCGCGGCGACGAGGCGCGCCTGCACGACGAGCTGCGCGCATCCGAGGCGCGCCGCAGCGCGGTCGCCGCCACCGTCGCCTCCGCCGAAAGGCGCCTCGGCGAGCTCACCGACCGGCTGCGGAGCGCGGCGGGCGCCGACCTGACCATCGACCGCCGCCGTGCCCGGCTCGCCGCTCTCGTCGCCGAGGCGACCGCCCTGCGCGAAACCCGCGCCGAAGCGGTGGCGGCGCGTGAGCAGGTGTCCCGGATCGCCGATCGGGTGGAAAATCTCGCCGGCGTCGCGGGTTTCGTGCCGGAAGGCGAGTATGGCGGTTCGTCGTCGGCTCCGGGCTCCGCGTCGGTCACTACTGAAGGCTCGGCTCTGTCCGGCGGTCCGGCTCAGCTCCCGGAATCCGCCGAGATGGCCGCTTCGGACTCCGTCGGCGCCGAGGAACCGGCGCTTGTCGGCACTCGAACTCGCGACACGTTGGGAGACGATGTCGCGCGCTTGACCGCCTACGCGAAAGTCGTCAACGCCGCATCGCGTGACTCTCGGCGGCAGGCCGAGATCGAAGCGGAACTCGTGGCCGCCGACCGTGCCCGTGCCGCGGCGGAAGCGGTTCTGGCGGAACCGGAGATCCGAGCGGCGTCGGAGCAGGAGCCCGGCGATCCCGCCGAACTGGACGCGCTGGTGACGGCCGCGCAGACCGCGCTCAACGCCGCTGTGGCCGCCCATGCCGAGGCGAGCAGGCGAGCGAGTCAGCTCGAGGAGCTCGGCGGCCAACTCTGGGCCGCTGTGGATCGGATCGCCCCGGCACAACGAGCGTTCGAGGAACTCGACGGTCTCGCCGACCTGGTCGCCGGGCGCGGTGCGAACAACCGCCGCATGTCCCTGCACTCCTACGTCCTGGCCGCACGCTTGGAGGAAGTCGCGCAGGCGGGCTCGCTGCGGCTACGCAGAATGTCCGGCGGCCGTTACGAATTCGTCCACTCGGACAAGGCAGGACCGCGTGGTCGCCGAGGCGGCCTCGGCCTGGACATCCGTGACGACTACACCGGAGCCATCCGCCCGGCCAAGACGCTGTCCGGTGGCGAAACCTTCATGGCCTCGCTCTCGCTGGCGCTCGGCCTGGCCGACACCGTCGCCGCCGAATCCGGTGGCCTCGTGCTGGACACTCTGTTCATCGATGAGGGATTCGGCGGCCTGGACGCCGACACCCTGGACGCCGTGATGGGCGTGCTGGACGAACTCCGCGCGGGCGGCCGCGTGGTCGGCGTGGTCAGCCACGTGGACGAGATGCGCCAGCGTATCCCCAGCCGCCTGCACGTCGTACGCGGCCGCGACGGCTCCCACCTCCAGGCGACGATCGCCTGAGCGCGGACTCCGGCTGCTCGGCGGTTCCGGCTGCTCGGCGGTTGAGCCCTGCGGGCGGTGGGTGCACCCGGCCGTGGCGACACGCTGCCGAACGGTTTACCGGCCGCTGGGTGCCGGACGTGAACATATCGGCTGCACTGCCGAGCGGCCTGTCCGGACGCAGCGCATCACGTCCTCACCCGCGAGAGCCGGCCCGTAGGCAGCGGAGCGTGGGCGTGTTCGCCTCGCAACCGCCCAAACGACGTGCACGCTTCCGGCTGGAAATCAGCCGCGCGAATGGGCCACGGCGACCGTAGGCGTCCGCGCGACCTACCCGGATGAGCGGCACCGTGCAGGCCGCGCGGGGGCACGCTGAGCTGCCCGGGCGCACCCTTGACTGAGCGTCGAGGACTGACGGTCGGCGATCAGCACGTTACGGCCTCGCCGAACGACAGGCTGTTGCCGTCTCGGGCCAGCACGCCGACGTGACGTACGCCGTTGCTGTAGGTCCTCCTGCTCGTGGCCGATGCCCTGCGCGGCGAGTCGCGAGACCTCAGCCCTCGTGGTCGAGCAGCCACCGTTTCACCGGCAATCCCCAGCGGAAGCCGCCGAGTGCGCCGCCGATGCGGAGGATCCGATGACAGGGCACGAAGAGGGCGGCGGCGTTGCGGGCGCAGGCGTTGGCCGCGGCGCGCGTGGCGTCGGGGCGGCCGGCGCGGGCGGCGAATTCGGTGTAGGTGAGTGGGCTCCCCGCCGGGACGGCGCGGAGCACTTCCCAGGCGTGCACGAGGAATTCCCCGGACTGCTGGCGAACGGGAATCGGGTCGATCGCGGTGAGATCGCCTTCGTGATAGGCGGTGACGGCACCGGTCACCTCGCCCAGCGAATCCCGCTGCCGCAGTCGGCCGGGCCGCAAGGCGGGATGGATCAGGCCGCGCAGGTTTTCCGCGTCGGAGGTCCAACCGGAGGCCAGCACCGCGCCGTCGGGGTCGACGAGCGTGGTGAACGGGCCGAGCGGTGTCTCCGTGACGGCGAAATCCGCTGTGACGGTGCGGGCGCTACCGACGTCGGTGCGGACGGCGAAGCTGGCGTTCATGATTCGACACTGCCTTTCGTAGTGGCGAGCGCGGGGACGACGGAAGGTGTGGCGCGGCTGGTCAGTGCCGTTTTCCACAGGTGCATGGACAAGTACGATCGCCACGGCACCCAGCGTGCGGTGTCCGTCAGATCGATGCCGAGCAGGCTCGCGCCGCGGCGGACGACCAAGTCGGTGCCGAGCAGGACGTCCGGATCGGCGAGCAGGCGCATGGTCACGTAATCGGCCGTCCACGGCCCGACACCGTCCAGCGCGAGCAGGTCGCGGCGCAGGTCGGCGGCGGTGCGCCCTTGGTGCAGCGCCAGCTCCCCGGAGGCGAGCGCCTCGGCGGCCGCGGTGATGGATCGGATGCGCCGCGCCGGTCCGGTCAAAATATCGGCGCCGCGTTCGGCGATCACCTCCGGCGTCGGGAACAGCAGCGGGATCGGCCCGTCCACCCGTTCCCCGAGTGCCTCGACCAGTCGGGCGGTGTGCGTGGCGGCGGCGGCCACCGAGATCTGCTGCCCGATCATGGTGCGCAGCAATAGTTCTGCGCCGTCGACGCACCCGGGCACACGGATACCGGGGGTGAACGACGGGCGACCGACGTCGACCGGGTCGATCTCGGTCAGCGCTTCGCTCTCCGGCGGTGACCCCGCCCCCGCGTCCGGCAGATATTCGGCGGCCTGCTCAGGCGGCCGTTTCGGGGAGCCGCCGTGCGCCGTGGGCCCGACACCGAGTGCTTCGTCGATGCCGACCGGGTCGGCGTCCAGGTCGAGCAGGTGCCGCAGCCTGGTCACCGTCGGCGCGAGATCGCGCATGTCGTGCAGGGACAAATCCGCGCGCACATGGTCGCGCTGGAAGCTCAGCCGCGCGGTGGCGTGCCCGTGTGGCGTGCGCAGGTTCCTGGTGTAGGCGCGGTCCTCCCACAATTCCATGCCCGGCACCACGTGCGCGGACAGGAACCATTCCAGCCAGGCCCGGTCGAGCGGTTCCCGGTAGGGCAGCCGCAGCGTGAGCGAGCCGCTGCCGGACGGCGCGGGACGCGCGGGGGCTCCGGTTCTCGCGCGCTGCGCTTCGAGCCGCATGGTGGTGGGGCTGACCGCGAACACCTCGCGCACCGTGTCGTTGAACTGGCGGATCGAGGCGAAACCCGCCGCGAACGCGATGTCGGACATGGGCATCGCGGTGGTCTGGATCAGCAGCCGCGCCGTGTGCGCCCGGTGCGCCCTGGCCAGCGCCAGCGGCCCCGCGCCCAGTTCGGTGGTCAGTACCCGGGTGAGCTGCCGCTGGGAATAGCCGAGCGTGGCGGCCAGCCCCGGTACCCCGGCCCGCTCGACCACGCCGTCTCCGATCAGCCGCATCGCCCGCGCGGCCAGATCCGCCCTGGTGTTCCACAGCGGCGAGCCGGGCGCCGCGTCCGGCAGGCAGCGGCGGCAGGCGCGGTAACCCGCCTGCTGCGCCGCGGCGGCGGTCGGCAGGAACGACACGTTGGCCCGCTTCGGCGTGATCGCCGGACACGAAGGACGGCAATAGATTCCGGTGGTTCGCACCGCGGTGAAGAATTGCCCGTCGAATCGCGAGTCTCGGGTCGACACCGCCCGGTAGCAACGTTCGAAATCCAATGCCGTGATCGTCACGCACACCACAATGGCAGCTGCGGCGAACCCGTGCTAGCGGGAATCGGCCACCATCGCTGGGGGTAGCCGCGACCTCGCACGACGACCTTGAGATCGCACAGCCGTTGCCGGGTCAACAGTTGTGGCAACTACCGAATCGGCATGTGGTGACGCGCGCCGAAAATCTTTTCGGTCAGCAGCACCGGTTGGCCGGATTGCGATCGGCCTCGGCATGCCGCTGCCGCCAGTACTCCCGCTCGGTCGGGATGGCGCAGCCGGGATGGCTGCGCCGCAGGTGCTCCACGTAACGCTGGTAGTCCTGCCCACCCAGGATCGAGTCGAACCACCAGACGCCCGCTCGGATGCCGTCGCCGCAGGCGCGGGCCGCGGCGCGCAGCCGGGCGCCGACCGGTCGCGCGGACCGATCGGCGCCCTGCTTCGCGGAGTCGCTCATTGCGCGTGTACGTGTGCCGCGCCGGAGGCGCGCGCCTTCCCGGTCGCGATCAACTCGTCCCACTCCTTCTGGACTTCCTTCTCCGCCGCGGTGGCGAGGAATCCGCTGGGCGCGAAGATCTTCGACGGCTGTTCGGGCGTCTCGGTGGTCGTCGTCTCCCCGGAGCGCCAGGCGCGGAAGGCCACCAGCGCGCCCACCACCGCCACGATCAGTACCAGCACAGCGAAGATGATCGACAAAGTGCCCTGGATGAAGGTGTTGCGCACGATCGCGTTCATGTCGTCCTGGGTCTTCGCCGTCAGGCACAGCTTCCCGGCGTCCTGCGCCGCTCGGCAGATGCTGTGCTGCTTCCAGTAACCGAGCTTCGGATCGGCGGAGAAGATCTTCTGCCACGACGCCGTCATCGTCACCAAGAGGTCCCAGACCAGTGGAATCGCCGGAATCCAGGCCCATTTCGTGAGGCCCTTCTTCACCACGATCACCAGCACGACGGTCAACGCGATGGCGGCCAGCAACTGATTGGCGATGCCGAACAGCGGGAACAGCGTGTTGATGCCGCCGAGCGGATCGGTCACACCCATCAGCAGGATCGAGCCCCACGCGCCGACCACGACGGCCGAGCACAGCCACGCGCCCACTCGCCAGGACGGATCACGGAACTTCTTCGCCGCGCCGCCGAAGTTGCCCAGCGCGTCCGACAGCATGAACCGGGCCACCCGGGTGCCCGCGTCGATCGTGGTGAGGATGAACAGCGCCTCGAACATGATCGCGAAGTGGTACCAGAACGACTTCATGCTCGCGCCGCCCAGGAATTGGTGGAACACCTCGGAGATGCCGACCGCCAGCGTCGGCGCGCCGCCCGTGCGGGAGATGATCGATGATTCGCCGACATCGCTCGCGGCCTGGCTCAGCTCCGCCGGAGTGATCGCCGGACCGCTGAGCCCGAGGCTATTGGTGTAGGCCGCGGCCTTCTCCGCGGTGCCACCGGTGAGACCGAGCGGCGCGTTCATCGCGAAGTACAAGTGCTGGTCGATGATCGAGGCGGTGATGATCGCCATGACCGCGACGAACGACTCCATCAGCATGCCGCCGTAGCCGATCATCCGCGCGTGCGATTCCTTCTCCAGCAGTTTCGGCGTGGTGCCGGAGGAAACGAGCGCGTGGAAGCCGCTCAGCGCGCCGCAGGCGATGGTGATGAACAGGAACGGGAACAGCGAACCCGCGAACGCCGGTCCGGTACCGCTGGACGCGAACGACGAGACGGCGGGCGCGTGCAGCACCGGCAACGTGACCAGGATGCCGACCGCGAGCAGCACGATGGTGCCCACCTTCATGAACGTCGACAGGTAGTCGCGCGGGGCGAGCAGCAGCCACACCGGGAGCACCGAGGCGACGAAACCGTAGGCGATCAGCAGCCAGGAGATGGTCACCGGCGAGAGCGTGAACCAGTCCGCGCCCCACTCGGTTTCCGACACCCAACCGCCGCCGACGATGGCCAGCAGCAACATGGCGAACCCGATCACGGAGACCTCGCCGACCTTGCCCGGCCGGAGGAACCGCAGGTACACACCCATGAACAGTGCGATCGGAATGGTCATGCCGATCGAGAACACGCCCCACGGGCTGTGCGCGAGCGCGTTGACCACCACCAGCGCGAGCACCGCCAGCAGGATCATCATGATCACCAGGACGCCCACGATGGCCGACCAGCCGCCGATCACGCCCAGCTCGTCGCGCGCCATCTGCCCCAGGCTGCGCCCGCGCCGCTTCATCGAGACCCACAGCACCAGGTAGTCCTGCACCGCGCCGGCCAGCACCACGCCGACCACGATCCAGATGGTCCCCGGCAGGTAGCCCATCTGCGCGGCCAGCACCGGACCGACCAGCGGCCCCGCGCCCGCGATGGCGGCGAAGTGGTGCCCGTAGAGCACCCGCCGGTCCATCGGCATGTAGTCCTTGCCGTTCTCCAGGATTTCGGCGGGTGTGGCCAGGTCGTCGCGTGGTTTGACGATCTTGCGTTCGATGAACCTGGCGTAGAACCGGTACGCGATGATGTAAGTGCACACCGCCGCGATCACGATCCACACCGCGTTCACCGATTCGCCGCGTGAGATGGCGAGCACCGCCCACGCTATGGCGCCGAGTGCGGCGATCCCCGCGAAGATCAATTTCTTGGCCGGTGTGATCGGGGACTTGTCGACCACGCCGACGGGCGGCAGATCGGGATCGGTCCGCAGATATTCGATTGTCGCCATCTGCCTACTCTCCTGTAAAACGCGCAGGATCTTGCTCAAACACGTGACAACGTAACCGATCGATGATCGCCGTCGTGCCGATTCCGGACGTCGGACGCGCACCGTGAAATATTGTTTATGTGTCGGCCGTCACCATGTGATTGCCGAACGTATGCTGCCATGCCGTTCGAGAAGCTCCACATCCGCCCTGGAGGAGGGCTGTGTTGCGTGCGAATCCCGTCGCCAGGGTCCGTCGCCGGACGCTGCTCGGGTCGGCGCTGGCCGCGCCACTACTGGCGAGCGGCGGCTGCGGCTCCGACGACGACGCGTTGACCTTCTTCTTCCAGGCCAGGCCGGAAGAGGCCAGGGTCCGGCTGACGATCATCGACGAGTTCCGGAAGCTGCATCCCGACATCAGGATTCGCACCATCATGTCGGGTCCGGACCCGCTCCAGCAGATGCTCACCTACTGCGCGGGCGGGAAATGCCCGGACGTGCTGATGGCGTGGGAGCTGACCTACGCGGGGCTGGCCGAGCGCGGGGTACTGCTGGATCTGAACACCCTGCTCGACCGCGATCCGCGGTACGCCGCCCAGCTGCGCGCCGACAGCTATCCGGCGCTGTACGACACCTTCACCTACGCGGGCGGGCAGTACGCCCTGCCCGAACAGTGGTCCGGCGTCTTCCTGTACTACAACCGGGAGCTGTTCGACGGAACCGGGATCACTCCGCCCGCGCGCTGGCGCGACGCCTGGTCTTTCGACGAGTTCCTGGCCGCTGCCGAGGCGTTGACCAGGCATGACTCGTCTCGCACCCGGTGGGGGTTCGCCGACGCCTGGGTGCCGTACTTCTCGGCGGCCTGCTTCGGCATGAACAACGGCGCCGAATGGTTCTCGCCCTCGGTGCGTCCGACCAGGACCAACCTCGGCGATCCGCGGTTCGCCGAAGGATTCCAGTTCTACGCCGACCTCGCCGTACGCCACCGCGTGGCGCCGAAAGCCGCCGACACGCTTTCCGTCTCGGCCCCAGACCTGTTCCGGCGGGGCCGGGCCGCGATGGCGCTGGGCGGGCATTGGCTGTATTCCGAATTCGCCGGACACGACGATCTCCCGATCGACATCACCGTGCTGCCGGTGGGCCCGCACGGCGGTCCCGGCGCGCTCACCGACGTCGGCAGCACGGGCCTGGCCATCGCCGCGGGCAGCCCGCGTGTCGAACAGGCCTGGGAATTCGTCAAATTCGCTACCGGACCGGTGGGTCAGGAGATCATCGCCGCGTCCGGGCTGTTCGTCCCCGTGCTCCAGTCGGCGATGAACTCACCGGAGTTCGCCGCCGCGCACCGGGAGATCCGCAATCTCGAGGTGTTCACCGCCGGTCCGGCCAATTCCCGCCCGCTGCCGATCACCTCCGCTTGGGGGAAGGTGTCCGCCCTGCTCGAACGCGGCTCCAACCGAGTGCTGCGCGGCGCCGCCACCGCCGCCTCGTTGGACGGCCGTTTCGCCTCCGACGTCGACGCGCTGCTGGAGACGCCATGATGGCAGGGCGGCGATCGCAAACATCGGGCAAAGCGGGGGTCGCGTCCCGATTGGCGCGGCGGCGCGAGCGGGCCGGTTGGGCATTCGTCGCGCCCAACGTGGCGGCCGTCGCGGTTTTCTTGTTGTTCCCGTTGGGTTTTTCGCTCTATCTGAGTTTTCATTCGTGGGACCTGTTCAGCCTCATGCGATTTGTCGGTGTGGACAACTATCGGCGGCTGTTCGCCTCGGACCCGTTGTTTCTCATCGCATTACGCAACACGGCCGTTTTCACGCTGCTGACCTTGGTGCCCACGGTGCTGATCGGACTCGCCGTCGCCGCCGCGCTGAATCGAAAATTGGCCGGCATAGGCCTATTTCGCACCATCGCTTTTCTGCCGTTGGTCGCCTCGGCGGTCGCCATGGCCGTGGTGTGGCGGTTCCTGTTCACCGACGACGGGCTGCTCAACGTCGCGCTCGGCTGGATCGGCATCGACGCGGTGCCCTGGCTGACCGACCCCGATTGGGCGCTGGTCTCGCTCTGCATCGTCACCGTGTGGAAGAGCGTGCCGTTCGCGACGGTCATCCTGCTCGCCGCCATGCAAGGCGTACCGGAGACGCTCTACGAGGCCGCCGAGATCGACGGAGCCGGGGCGCTGCGGCGATTCTTCGCGATCACCGTGCCGCTGATCCGGGGGCCGCTGTCCTTCGTCTTCATCATCACGATCATCAATTCCGTGCAGGCGTTCGACCAGGCATACGTGCTGACCGGCGGCAACGGGGGGCCGGAGACGGGTACGTACCTGCTGGGGATCATGCTGTTCCAGAACGCGTTCGGCTTCTACGAGGTCGGGTACGCCTCCGCGCTCGCCTGGGTGATCTTCGCGATCCTGTTCCTGTTGACACTGGTGCAACTGCGGATGGCCCGGCGGTCGGAGGTGGAACAGTGAACACCTACGAGGCGGTGCGGCGCGCGCTGCCGGTTCGACGCGACCGCGCGTTCGTCGCGATCGGCCGCGTCGACCGGGCTATCGTGCGGCGAGTGGTGCGCGGAACCGCGATATACGCGGTGCTGGTCGGCATCGGGTGGTGCGCGCTGCTGCCGATCCTGTGGGCGGTGTCGGGCTCGCTGAAACGGGACGGCGAGATCGCCGATGCGGCGTTCCTTCCGCAGCGGCCGCAGTGGTCGAACTACGGGAAGGTCTTCGATCTGCTGCCCATGGGGCGGATGCTGCTCAACACCACCATCTACGCGTTGTGCGTCACGGCGGGGCAGGTCTTCTTCTGCTCGTTGGCCGGTTATGCCTTCGCGCGTCTGCGTTTCCGTGGGCGCGACATGCTGTTCCTGGCCTACCTCGCGACGCTGATGGTGCCGTTGACCGTGACGGTGATTCCGCAGTTCCTGCTGATGCGGGCGTTCGGCTGGGTGGACACCCCGTGGGCGATGATCGTGCCCGGCCTGTTCGGCAGTGCGTTCGGCACGTATCTGATGCGGCAGTTCTTCCGCACGCTGCCCGAGGAACTCGAGGAGGCCGCCATCCTCGACGGCTGTTCCACCTGGCAGGTGTACTGGCGGGTGCTGCTGCCGCACACCCGTCCGGCCCTGATGGTGCTCGCCGTGCTCACCTGGATCACCGTGTGGAACGACTTCCTCTGGCCGCTGGTCATGATCCAGCGCGACGACGTCGCCACCGCGACACTGGGACTGGTCCGGCTGCAAGGCCAGTACTACACCCAGTGGCCCATCCTCATGGCCGCCGCGGTCGTCATCTTGCTCCCACTGCTGCTCATCTACGCGATAGCCCAGCGCGCGTTCATCCGCGGCATCGCGATGTCGGGCTTCGGCGGGCGCTGAGCGGGTGTGCTCGGTTCGCCTGATTCGCGCGCCTTTCCGGTTGCCGGTGCTCTTCGGTGACGCCCCGCGCTTCGTCCTCAGGCCGATCAAGCGCCCCAGTAGGTGCCGAAGCTCCAGAGATTGCCTTCCGGGTCGCGGACCGTGAAGCCGCGTGAGCCGTAGTCCTCGTCGCGCAGGCCACGGACCACTTCGGCGCCCGCGGCGGTGGCGCGGGCGAACAGCGCGTCGGGCTCCTCGCAGACGAGATAGACCGAGTTGGTGCCGGTCGGGCGGGTGCTGAACGGGCTGTCGTCCTTACCTGCCGAGCCGAACATGACACCGCCGCCCAGCGGCCAGCGCAGTTCCGCGTGCTCGACGATCGATGGGTCGTCCTCGCGGGCGTAGAGCGCGGCCTCCCGGAAGCCGAACGCCTCGATCAGGAAGGCGGCCATCGCGCGGGCATCGCGGAAAACGAGCGTGGGCCAGACGGCGGTGCGGGTGCTGACTTCTGTCGGATTCGTCATGCCTTCATCGTCATCCGGCGGACTCGTCCGGGGCTTGGACGGATGGAATCTCCTCGGCCAGCCACGCGGTCGGGCTGGTTCCGGCGAGGTCGGCGAAGTCCCGATCCAGATGAGCCTGGTCGTAATACCCACACGTGGCGGCCACCTGGGCGATGGTGACGTAGGAGGGCGTGTGCGCCAGCATCCGGCGCGCCTGTTCGAAGCGCGTGATCCGGGCCGCGAGTTTCGGGCTCAGGCCGAACTCGCGCTTGAACCGGCGCGTCAGATGCTGTCTGGTCCACCCGACCTCCGCGGCGAGCGAGCCGACCGCGATTCCGCCGCCGGAACCGACCACCGCACGCCACGCCCAGGTGAGTTCGGGACCGACCGCACGGACCGGATCGGCCAGCGCCGAGAGCACCCGATCGCAGACACCGAAACGCTCCGGCCAGCTCGGCGCGTACTGCAATCGCTCCCACAGCTCCGATCCGACAGGTCCGACGACGTCGGCGAATTCCACCGACGTGTCCCACAGCGCCGCTGCGGGCATGCCGAACAAGGTGCGGCAACCCAGCGGCGTGAGTGACACGGCCACACCTTCCTGACGACCGTCGTGCGCGATCAGCGCCGTGCTCGCTTGCAGGCCGCTCAGCACACACCGATAGTTCTGGGGCGACTGCCGTGGATCCGTCTGCTCGACGACGTCGATCGTGGGCCCGATCGCGACGATGAAAGTCATGTGCCGCGACGGCAACCCACGATGCATCCCCGCCGCGAACCCGGACATGCGATAACCGACGTACCGGTCGATGAACGCGGCGAGCGTGGGTGCCGGACGCGCCGTCACCACCTCGGAGGTCGGCTCCATGCGGTCACGCTACGCCGGGGGACCGACAGGAGTGCCTCGAGAGTTGAGGCGCGCGGACGATCGTCCAGTCCAGCGCCGAATCACGGACGACGTGCTCCGCCGCGGACGTGCCGGCCAGGCTGTGCCGCAACAGCGGGCACGGGATCAGCGGCTTCACCACGAAGCGGGGAACCGATCGTCGCCGGGTGCGGCGACTCGGGCGCTGTTGCTGACGATGACCATCCGCGCGAGGTCCGCCATAGCCATCGCCTCGATGATGGACCGCACGGCATCGGCGCGGACCCAGCGCTCCGGCTGCTCTCCGCCGGTCTCGACCAGCGGTGAGATGTACCACTACAGCGTGTAGTGGACTGTGATCACCACCCGCGATCCGGTTACCGTTGCGCCTCCTGACGATTTCTGGAGGTGTGATGCGGCGGGTGCAGTACGAGCGCAGCGGTGGTCCCGAGGTGCTCGAGCTCGTCTCGGTCGAAGTCCCGACACCAGGGCCGGGTGAGCTTCTGGTCCGTGTCGAGGCGGTCGGGGTGACCCTGCCGGTGGTGCGGAAGGTGCGTGAGCAGCGCGAACCGATCGCGTTGGGCGGCGAGATCGCGGGCGAGGTGGTCGCGGTGGGCGAGGGCGTCGACCGATACGGGCCCGGCTACCGCGTGACCGGTCTCGTGTTCGGACACGGCTACGCCGACTACGCCCTGCTCTCGGCTGCCATGGCGTCGCCGATTCCGGACGGTGCGTCGGCGGTGGACGCGGTCGCGCTGGTGCGCAGCGGCCTGGTGGCGCTCGGCGCGCTGAGCGCCGCATCGCCCCGGGAAGGGGAGTCCGCCCTGATCACCGCCGCCGCGAGCGGCGTCGGTCACCTCGCGGTCCAGTTGGCGCGGGTCCGTGGCGCGGCGCGGGTGGTCGGCGCGGTGTCGGATCTCGCGAAGTCGGAGTTCGTGCGGGAACTCGGAGCCGACGACGTGGTCGAGTACGGCCAGGAGTCCTGGGGCGCTCCCGCCGACTACGTGCTGGACGCCGTCGGCGGCGATCTGCTCTCACCCGCGATCGCGGCGCTGGCTCCCGGTGGCCGGTTGGTCGCCTACAGTTCCGGTGGCGGCACCATTCAGGCCTACGACCTGCTCGTCGGCGCGAAATCCGTGATCGGCTTCCAGATGGCCCGCATCGCGAAAACCCAGCCTGACGTCTACGAACACTGGCGCCAAGAACTCTGGCAATACTTCGCCTCCGGCCAACTACGCCCCGCCGTCCACGCCGAATATCCCCTCGACCAAGCCGCCGCGGCCCACGCCGCCATCGAAGCCCACGCCAACCTCGGCAAAGTCGTCCTCATCCCCTGAAACGGGCCGCGAGTGGCACATGGCTGCGGCGAAGTCCGAGAGACCCCTCCGCCATGTGCCACTCGCGGGAGAGCGGGGTCGGCGCGCCGCGTAGACTCTGTTCCTCGTGAGTCTCACCCTCGGAATTGTCGGTCTGCCCAACGTCGGCAAGTCGACGCTGTTCAATGCGTTGACCAAGAACGACGTGCTCGCCGCGAACTACCCGTTCGCGACCATCGAGCCGAACGTCGGCGTGGTGCCCCTGCCCGATCCGAGGCTGAACAAGCTGGCCGAGATCTTCTCCTCCGAGCGGATCGTGCCCGCCACCGTGTCGTTCGTCGACATCGCCGGCATCGTGAAGGGCGCGTCCGAGGGGGCGGGCCTGGGAAACAAATTCCTCGCCAACATCCGCGAGGCCGACGCCATCTGCCAGGTGGTACGGGTGTTCGCCGATGACGACGTGGTGCACGTCGACGGCCGCGTCGACCCGGGCGCCGACATCGAGGTGATCGAGACCGAACTCATCCTGGCCGACCTGCAGACCCTGGAGAAGGCGGTCGTGCGGTTGGAGAAGGAAGCGAAGGTCAAGAAGGACCGCAAGCCGGTCGCCGACGCCGCGAAGGCCGCGCAGGAGATCCTCAACAACGGCACCACCCTGTTCGCCGCGGCCGACAAGGTGGACACCGAGCTGCTGAAAGAGCTCTCGCTGCTCACCACGAAGCCCTTCCTCTACGTCTTCAACGCCGACGAGTCGGTGCTCACCGACGAGGCGAAGGTCGCCGAGCTGAAAGCTTCCGTCGCCCCGGCCGATTCGGTCTTCCTCGACGCCAAGGTGGAAGCCGAACTCCTCGAACTCGACGAGGAATCCGCCACCGAACTCCTCGAATCCATCGGCCAGACCGAACCCGGCCTGCACGCCTTGGCCCGCGCCGGCTTCCACACCCTCGGCCTGCAGACCTACCTCACCGCGGGCCCGAAAGAAGCCCGCGCCTGGACCATCCACCAGGGCGACACCGCCCCGAAGGCCGCCGGCGTCATCCACACCGACTTCGAACGCGGCTTCATCAAGGCCGAAGTCGTCGCCTACGCCGACCTCGTCGATGCAGGCTCCATGGCCGCCGCCAAAGCAGCGGGCAAGGTCCGCATGGAAGGCAAGGACTACGTCATGACCGACGGCGACGTGGTCGAGTTCCGCTTCAACGTCTGAGGCGCTGCGAAGAAATAGGGTAGCGCGCACATCGTTGCTAGTAGAGACTCTGCTGGGCCCCCGTCCGGTATCTCGGGTGGGGGCCCAGCCGGACGGCCGGGCTGCGCGCCGGGCGGTTCGGTCAGCGCGGTATGCGGCTGAAGCGGATGGCCGAGAGGTCGGCCATGGCCGGGCTGTTGACGACCCGCGTGGTGGTCGACCCTTCCGCAGCGGATGACCACCGCAGTCGCCGATCCGGTGCTTGTGACGGTCGTGGAGATGAGGCGTGATGACGAGGGAAGAAGGCTTCGATCGTCGGATCGAACCGTTCCGGACGGAGCTGCTGGCGTACTGCTACCGGATGCTGGGCTCGGCGCACGACGCTGAGGACCTGGTCCAAGACACGTATCTGCGGGCGTGGCGGGCGCGGGAGCAGTACGACGAAACGCGCAGCTCACTGCGCACCTGGCTCTACCGGATCGCGACCAACGTCTGCCTGACCGCGCTGCAGACTCGCGGCGGCCGACCGCTGCCATCGGGACTGGTGGCCGCGGCGGATCCGCTCGGGCCGTTCGTGCGGGGAGAGCACGCCGCCTGGCTGCAGCCCTTACCGGATTCGTTGCTGGACAACGCCGATCCGTCCGCGACCGTGATCGATCACAGCAGCCTGCGCTTGGCATTCGCTTCCGCCCTGCAGCACCTGTCGGCGCGTCAGCGCGGTGCGCTGATCCTGCGTGAGGTGCTCAGCTTCTCCGCGGCCGAGACGGCGGAAATTCTCGGCACCACCGTCGTATCGGTGAACAGCTCCCTGCAGCGGGCGCGCACCCGCCTGAAAGAGATCGGGGTCGGGTTGGAACGGGTCCGCGAACCGTCCACGACCGAGCAGCGCGCCTGGGTCGAGCGCTACATGACGGCGTTCGCGCGCGCCGACATCGAGGGCCTCAAGCGTCTGCTCACCGAGGACGTGATTATGGAGATGCCGCCGATGCTCAACTGGTTCTCCGGCCGCGGCAACTACGGCCTGTTCATGGAATGGGTCTTCGAGGCGGCCGGGAAGGACTGGGTTCTCCAGCAGGTCGCCGCCAACGGGGGCCAACCCGGATTCGCCGCCTATCAGCGCGTCGGTGGCCGGTACGAACTGCACACGCTCCAGATCTTCACAGTCACCCCCGAGGGCATCAGCCGGAATTCGGTGTTCCAGGATCCCGAGATCTTCGCGGCATTCGGCCTGGCGGCCCGACTCGACGCTTAGACCCGAAAGTTTCCTTCCAGCGGCGCGATGAGTTCGGATGCCGCCGCCGGTATGTATTCCCGAGGTCGCCGGAACACTGCAGGCGATCCGACCACCAAGGGAGACTCCGATGTCGAACCATCGCGCCGCAGACGAGGCCGCGATCCAGGCCGTGCTGGCTGATTCCTACAAGGCGTGGGAGGCGGGCGACGCCGACGCCATGGTCGCCAACTACTCCGCGGACGCGACCGCCATCATGACGGGCTCGCTCCGCGACGGCCGTGAGGTGATCCGCCAGAACATGGCACTGGCCTTCGCGGGGCCGCTCGCGGGCAGCTCAACCTACAACAAACAGCTCAGCGTCCGCTTCATCGGCGAGGATGCCGCGATCGTCATCAGCGAATCCGCCATCCTGTTCGCCGGCGAGACCGAAGTTCCCACCGACGAGCGCAAGGTGAACGCGACGTGGGTCCTCGAGAAGCGCAACCATCAGTGGCTGATCGCCGCCTATCACAACAGCCCGGTACTGGCGCCTTCCCAGTGAGCCGCGGCGTGAACCAGCCACCGCACTGACTGGACGGCCCTCATCCGCCGATGTGGATGAGGGCCGCCCGTCGCAGGGTGTATCGCGCCCTCGCGCTGGCGCTGCGAAGAAGTAGGGTAGCGCGCGTATCGCTGCTGGTAGCGACTCTGTTGAGCCCCCATCTGGTATCTGGTGGGGCTCCGTCGTTCCGCCAGCACTGCCCGCCAGCCGGTTTCGATCAGCGCGCTATGCGGCTACTCGAGACTGGTGGTACGGCTTGATCCCGGCCAGGATCGAGTCTCGGTGCCCGGTGGGGGCTACCTATGGGTTTCGTATCGGCCGTCGGCGGCCGCGGTGAGTCGGTAGGCCAGGGCGCGTACGGCGTCTTTGAGGGTGTCGGGGTGTTCGATGACGAACGGGCGATTCAGGCCGGCGAGGACTGGGGGAATCCAGTCGAGTTGTTCGGCCCGGATTCGGACCCGGACCCACGGGCGAGTGTCGGCCGGCGGTGAGTCGATCTCGTGCATGGTCGCGATCGTCGCGGGGAGCAGCGGGCGGACCTGGCTGAGCGTGCCCTGCACTCGGATCGATACCTCGTGCCGGTAGGGCGCCGTGGCAAGTGCGGACAGCAGGTGAGCTGCCGGCTCGAATCCGGTGGGCGGAGTGAACGTTCCGGGCAGTGTGGTCACCGCGGTGATACGGTCCACCCGGAACTGGCGTAGTTCGTCACTGTTGCTGTCCTGCCCTGTCAGGTACCACCGGCCGGAGTGGTCTACGAGCCCGTAGGGGTGCACGGTCCGCTCGCTGGGCCGCCCGTTTCGGTCGGTGTAGTCGATCGCGACCGGTCGGTGCTCGCGGGTGGCCTCGGCGAGGCGGAGCAGGACGGCGGTCTCGACAGCGACTTCCGGGCGAGCGTCGGCGGTGAACTCGACGGTGTTGATCAATGCGTCCAGCCGGGCCGTCAGGCGGGCGGGCAGGACGCGGCGGAGTTTGGCCGTCGCGCTGTCGGCTGCGCGGGCGGAAGCTGTCGATCGGTCGGCGCCGCGGTTGGTGAGGAGTCCGAGTAACACCGCCACCGCCTCGTCGTCGGTCAGCATCAGCGGCGGCATTCGGTACCCGGGGGCGAGCTGGTAGCCCCCGTAGCGGCCCCGAGCCGATCGGACGGGGATATCCAGGTCGGTGAGATGGGTGACGTATCGCCTGACGGTGCGTTCATCGACGCCCAGCCGTCCGGCCAGTTCACCGACGGTATGGGTACCGCCGGCCTGCAACAGCTCGAGCAGGGCCAGCACGCGGGCGGTGGGGCGCGTCATCGGGAAACTCTCGCATCTATACCGGGCGGAAACTGTCCGGTATCGACTCTACGGTGGCATGCGGCGGCGGAACTTCCGCCTCATCCGACAGCAGGAGCACAATGAAGCTCGTCTCGATCCGCCTGATCACCGATGACATCCAGCGGTTGGTCAGCTTCTATCAGCACGTGACCGGTGTCGAAGCAACCTGGGCTACACCGGATTTCGCCGAAATCGTCACACCGGCCGGCACGCTCGCGATCGGAAGCACCCGCACCGTGGCGCTGTTCGCGGCAGGCAGCGCGCGCCCAGCCGACAACCACACCGCGATCATCGAATTCCTGGTCCCCGATGTCGATGCCGATTACCGACGGTTGCGGGATGCGGTCGAGGATTTCGTCAACGAGCCAACGACGATGCCGTGGGGGAACCGGTCGTTGCTGTTCCGCGATCCCGACGGCAACCTGATCAACCTCTTCACGCCGGTCACCGCGCAAGCCGTCGCCAAGTTCGCTTCTTGACATCCGCTCATCGGCATGAGCGCGCACTCGAGTCGACTAGAGCCAGACACGTGAAAGCGGAACTTCTATCAGTGATGGGGCGGCTCCGCCCGATCCGCGCCGCGGCTAGATGGGCAGGCGGGTTTCGTCGAGACCTGCGATGCCCTCGGCGAAGCCGACGGCGGGCTCGTACTTCAGCTCGTGGCGGGCCAGGGTGATGTCGTATCGCCTTGGCAGGGCGAGGAATTCGATCTCGAATCGGGTCAGTGGCGGACGCCCGGGCAGCGGCAGGGTGGACCAGAGCCATTCGGCGGCACGGGCGAGGGCGAATAGCGGCCCGGACGGGACCGACCGAGTCGGCGTCGACGCGCCCTGGGCAGCGAGCACGCCGGTCAGAAACTCGCGGACCGGCATCGGCTCGGCGTTGGTGATGAGGTACGTGCCGCCGGGCGTGCCCTCGCTCAGCGCGGCGGCGACAGCGGCGGCGACGTTGTCGACGTGGACATGTTCGAAACTTGCCATGCCGTGATCGATCAGCGGCAGCTTGCCGGCGCGGGCGCGAGTGGCCAGGTCGGCCAGCTGCCCCGAACCCGGACCCCAGATGAAGGTGGGCCGCAGCACGATCGTTTCGATCACATCCGCGTGCGCGCGGATCAGGTGTTCGGCGGCGAGTTTCGCTTGGCCGTAGCGCGAGCTGGGCACGGCCGGGGTGGGCTGGGATTCGGTGATGTCGAGCAGCGGCCGGCCATCCTGCAGCACTGATTCACTGCTGATATAGACGAATCGGCGTACACCGTGCCGCACGGCCGCAGCCAGCACATCGCGCGTGCCCTCCACGATCGCCTCATCGAGGGCACGCTGAGGAGCCCACGTCGACACCAATCCCGCCGCATGAACGACGACGTCGATACCGGCCAGCCGATCTTCCCAGGCCGCCACGTCCTCGAGGCTGCCCGGCATGACGGTTACCTGCGGAATGCGCCTGCCCGTGCCCCGGACCAACGTCGATACGTCGTGTCCGTCGGCCACCAGCCGATGCACCACACGTTGCCCCAAAAACCCGGTCGCACCCGTAAGCAGCACCTTCATCCCTATCGTCCTTTCTCGAAAGTAACTTGACCAGTCATCATAGTATGATCGTAGCTTGACCGGTCGGCATAGTATTCTGGAGACATGCCTCGTCCCCCGTCCGATTCCCGGCCGCGCCTGGTGGCGGCCGCCCGCGAGTTACTGCAACGCCAGGGCTATCAGGCCACCGGGCTCAGTGAGATCGTCGCTGCCAGCGGCGCCCCCCGGGGCTCGCTGTACTACCTGTTCCCGGGCGGGAAGCAAGAGCTGGCGGTCGCGGCGATCGAGGAATCCGCGGAGGAGTTCACCCGGTTGATTCGGGAAACTGCCGCCCACGCGCCGGATGTGCGCTCCTTCTGTGAGCAATTCGCCCTGCACTTGAGCCGCGGACTCGTCGAATCGGGCTATCTGGGCGGGTGCCCGGTCAGCACGGTCACCCTCGATTCCGCTCCCCGCTCCACCGCACTCACCCTCGCCTGCCGTGACGCCTATCGGCAATGGCGCACCGCCTTGACCCAGGCGCTGGTGCGGTACGGCATTCCGGCGGCGCGCGCCGAACGGCTCGCGGCACTCATGCTGTCAGCGGTCGAGGGTGCCATGATCATCGCTCGTGCCGAATGCTCCACCGTCCCGCTGGACGACATCCACCTCGACCTGGCCGCTCTCGCGATCGCAGCCACTGATTCCACTGGGACCCAAACGTCCAGGGCGACCGAAGGATAACCTTCGGAACTCCAGACTCTGTCGTGCGTCTTATGGGACTGTCGCGGAGTGATCGGGCCCTCGCCTCGACCGCGGTTCTGAGCATCCTGTACTGCCGAATTCGCTTTCAGGTCAGAGAAGTTCAGCGCGATAGGCTTTCGGTCATGAAGCGGCCAGACCAGAGCTCTCCGCCGACCTACGATGAAGCGCTGCGAATCGCGCGCGATCTGGTGCGGGATCCCGACACTCTTGTCCCATACCCCCACCAGGGGCTGGAGAATGCTCGCTACGGGCAAGGTTTCGCGTTCTTACAGACAATCGGAACCGACCGCGGCGAGATGGACGGCTACGTCCTGGTGACCACGACCAGTTACGGCAGCGGGCTACTGTCCGCGAGCGGAGACACCATCGAATCGGTAATCGCCGAACACTTGTCCCAAGCCGAACATGCCAACAGACACATCCCCGACAGCGAACTGTCGGTGGCGCACCGCCTGGCGCTCGAGGCCTACGACGGCGGCCTCACACGCATAGGCGAGATACCCCGGAGCGGAGCGATCGCTCCCGAGGTAGCCGACTACGCCGAGTTCCTTCTAATCGGACTGCGGCGCAGGGGCGTCCGAGGAGACTCGGCACGCAGCATCTTCGCCCGCAATGATTTCCTGATGCAAAGTCCGGCCGCTGGGCGTCGATACACGCAACCCTGCCCGCACTGCGACCGGCCGACGATCTATGAGGAACGCTACCCCCGCGCGGTCTGCGATCACTGCCTGAGCCGCACCACCGACCACGCCGGGCGCCGGGTCAGGGGTTTCAACACCAGTATGAGTGGCGGGATGATCTGCTACTACGCGGATACGCTCGAGCACCCGGACGGCTCCGGCTCCCAGAAGGAGGAATGCGTCGAGACCACTCGAACCGGTGCATGTTTTATCGACGGACACCCCGCGACCATGCAGGAGGCACGTTTCGGCGGGATCGTCGTCCAGATGGAGCCCCGCAAGTCGGCACGGCGGAGGTGGTTTCGGTAGGCCGAACGAGCCGTAGTGCCCGCATACCGCGTCGACCCAACCATCAGCACCCGTCAGCGGTGACCATCCTCGTGGGGTAGCGGGTCGGACGCTGTGTCAGTCACCGTGTCAGGTCGGCATCAGTGCGCTGTCAGCCGCTCCGGACAAAGTATGCCCATCGAACAAAACGGGCCCGGATCGACACCGGTTCGGGCCACTGCCACAACGGTTTTCGAAGGAGCACAAAATGTCCGCCACCCTCACCCTGACCGACCAGGACAAGGCCACCGTCCGCTCTGCCGCTTACGGCGCGGTTTCCTTGCTCGCCGCCGCCTCCGACAAGCCCCACAAGGCCGCCACCGCCGGCTCTATCGCGTTGACGTCGGCGACCGGTCGGGTCGGGCACGTGCTGAACGCGAAGTCCAAGGACATCCACCTGACCGGCAGGACCGTCGCCGAGCTCGCCGACCAAGTGCTGCCGGCCCTGGCTGCCGCGGTGGCTCTGCTCGACCAGCAGGATCCCGCCGAGGCCGACAACTTCCGCAGCATCGTGCTGGCCGCCCTCGAAGCCGCTGCCGCAACGAGCCGCAACGGTCAGCCCGGCCCCGTCGTCGACGAGATGACCCGCAAGGTGGCTGCGGCTCTGCACGCCGCGTGAAAGAGCGGAGGCCAACCGCCGCGGGTCGCCGAATGAATCCCTGAGATTCCCTCAGCACCGTCGATATCGGGAATACCGCGCTGACCGAATTGGCCAGCGCGGTATGCGGCTGCATAAGACTGGTGGCAGGGCTTGATCCCGGCAAGGATCGAGTCCCAGGTGCCCGGTGGGAGGCTCCCTATGCGGCTGCCCATTGGAGCGCGTTCGAAGGTCAGGTCGATGATGTTCGGGCATCCGTGCGGCGGTGTGGGCAGCGTTCCCGATCTCGGACCGGCAGGAGCCGCGCTGAGCGTTGCCGCCCGCACCCGGGGGAGCCGTGGCCGCCGCGCCGTAATGGTCGTTGCGCGATAGGATCCAGCTGCCCGGTTTCCGGCCCCGATGATCGTTGTTCAGTAAAGGGAGTCCGAGCGGATGGATCGCCGGAAGAAGGAAATCAGTCGGCGCGGTGTGTTGCTGGCGGCCGGAGCAGCGATCGCACTCACCGCATTGGCCCAGCCCGCGCAGGCGGTGACGATCACGCGGAAAGTGTCCCCGGGCCCGGAGGAGCCGGGGAGGCGGGCGGACCTGGCGGAACAGGCGATCGTGCAGCGGCACGTGCGCACGCTCTGGGGTCAGCCGCAGATGCGGCTGGGCACGCTCGTCTGGCCAGGGTCCTTGCTGGACCAGTCGTTCGCGCGATGGTGCTACTGGTGGCAAGCCCACCTTCTCGACTGTGCGGTGGACGCCGCGTATCGTGCCGGCACGCCCGAACGCATAGACCGGGTCGTCGCCATCGCACGCGGTATCCGTACCCGCAACCTCACCGGCTGGACCAACCGGTACTACGACGATATGTCCTGGTTGGTATTGGCACTCGAACGCGCCGACCGGCTGCTCGGCGTCCGCTTCGGCGACGCCGTCGGCGAGCTGCGAGCCGGTTTGATCGAGGGATGGGATCCGGACGTCGGTGCGGTGCCCTGGCGGTCCGGCGACGAGTATTACAACACCCCCGCGATCGGTCCGACCGGCATCGCTATGGCGCGTGTGGGCGAACTTTCGCGCGCCGGACAACTCGCCGATTTCCTGCACACTCGATTGCGCGACACCGCCAGTGGCCTGGTTCTCGACGGTGTCCATGAGCCCGGCGGACGAGTAGAGCGGACCGTCCACACCTACTGCCAGGGGGTGGCCATCGGGTTGGAAACCGAGCTGGCGCTTCGCACAGGTGAATCGCACCATCGCAGGCGCGTGGCAGATCTCGTCGCCGCGGCGGGGGACAGGCTCACCGACGCCGGGGTGATCGTCGCGGCCTCCGGCGACGACTCCGGGCTGTTCATGGGCATCCTCGCCAGATATCTCGCGGAAGCCGCACTGTCCTTGGGCGACACCACCGCGGCGAATATCGTGCACGCTTCCGCGCAGGCGGCCTGGAAACACCGCGCCGAGGTGGATGGGCTACCACTGTTCGGTGTGGACTGGACCCGCCCGGTCACGGTGCCGGCGCATCCGGAAACCTTTCCCCAGTTCACCCACTCGTCCGCCGCTTCGTCGGCGAACCTGAGCAGCGATCTCTCGGTACAGCTGAGCGGGTGGATGCTGCTCGAAGCGGATCACCAGCTCACCGCCGCGGGCCGCTGAGCCCATGGGGGAAGCGCGGCGCGCAGGGACTTCTACCGCTTTTACCTGGAAGCCAGAGAGCAAAGACTCGATCGGAGGTGCAACCTGCGGCCCATCGACCTCGCCCGGGAACACGAGTTGTCCGCACAGGCGATCCGCAACTACGACGACGCGGGCATCCTCCCGCCGACCGAGCGCAGCGAGACCGGTTACCGGCGCTACACGCTCCTGCACGCGCAGGCGCTACGCGCTTTCCTGGCGTTGCGCGGTGGCCACGGGCACCAGCAGGCAATGGAGATCATGCGCGCGGCCAATCGCGGCGATACCGAGTCCGCCTACCGGCTCATCGACGCCTCCCACGTCGCGCTGCTCACCGAACGCGACACACGCACCGAGGTCGCCAAGGCCTTGGGCAGTCTGTCCACCGCGATGCCGACTCCGGTCCACGGTCGACCGTTGACCGTGGGTGAACTCGCACGCCGAATCCGCGTGCACCCGGCGACCCTGCGCACCTGGGAGACCCAGGGCATCCTGCGCCCCGAACGCGATCGGGCAACGGGCTATCGCCAATACGGACCGGACTGCATACGCGACGCCGAGATCGCGCGACAATTGCGCCGAGGCGGCTACCTGCTGTCCCAGGTCGCGCAGTTCATCGAGTCACTGCGCGAGGCAGGCGGGGCGGACGCGCTGCGGGCTTTCCTCGACTCCTGGCAGGACCGGCTGACCGCGCGCAGCCGCAACCTGCTCGCCGGCGCGGCCCAGCTCGATGCCTACCTCACGATGCTCGATCGCACACCCCGGGAATGATCCACAATCCGCGGAGCCGCGAGGACTGTGTCGACTCGCTCGGTGCGGCGAGTGGGGTAGACGCCGGTCTCCAGGCGCAGTAGACCCTTGTCAGCCCGCGTTGCGAATCTGGGTCAGGAATTCCGGGTTGGTTCCGGTTTGACGGAGGCCGGTCAGTAGCAGTTCGAGCGCTTGCTGCGGGTCGCGGCCCGAGAGGGTCTTGCGCAGGGACCCCGTGGCCGTGAGCTCGTCGGCGGACAGCAGCAGTTCCTCTTTGCGGGTGCTGGAGCGGTCGATGTCGATCGCGGGGAACAGACGGCGGTCGGCGAGGTGCCGATCGAGCTTCAGTTCGGCGTTTCCGGTCCCCTTGTATTCCTCGAAGATCACGGTGTCGGCGAGCGAGCCGGTCTCGACCAGGGCAGTGGCGATGATGGTGAGCGAGCCGCCGTGCTCGACATTTCGTGCGGCGCCGAGGAATTTCTTCGGTGGCGCGAGTGCCCCGGCATCGACGCCGCCGGAGAGGATGCGGCCGGACCCGGCGGCCGCCAGGTTGTAGGCGCGGGCAAGCCGGGTCAGCGAGTCCAGCAGCACGACGACGTCGTGACCCATTTCGACAAGGCGTTTCGCGTGTTCGATGGCCAGTTCGGCGAGTGCGATGTGGTCCTGGGCCGGTTGGTCGAAGGTCGCGGCGGCGACCTCGGCCGGTACCGCTCGGGACAGGTCGGTCACCTCTTCCGGGCGTTCCCCGACCAATACCAGCATCAGCTGGCATTCGGGATGATTCTTGGCGATGCCGTGCGCGATGGCTTGCAGCACAGAGGTTTTGCCCGCCTTGGGCGGTGCGACGACCAGCGCGCGCTGGCCCTTGCCGATCGGCATGACCAGATCGGTGACGCGGGTGGTCAGTTCATGCGGCTCGGTCTCCAGCCGTAGCCGGTCCTGGGGATAGATGGGGATCAAATCGGCGAAGTGCGGTCGCGCTCTGGTATTGCCGGGTGGCAAGCCGTTGATGCTGTCCACTCCGACAAGCGGTGCGAGTTTGGCGCCTTCACGTTTCGGTCCGACCGTGCCGGTGACGGTATCGCCGCGGCGCAGGCCGTGCTCGCGGATCAAACGCGCGGGCACATGAGCGTCCCGCGGTCCGGGCAGATAACCGTCGACGTGCAGCGAGGCGTGGTTGTGCGTGATGTCGAGGATGCCGGTGACCGATGTAGTCCGGTTCTCCCCGGTGGGGCTGTCTTCACTGTGGATAGTGTTGTCTTGCATGGTTTTCTCCTCGGGGGGCAATGAATGTGGCGGGTTGCCGATGAATGCCGCCTACGGGAATGACGCTCGTTGCATGCGCCGTTAGGTGGCTGGGCGCTGTCTGCTCCGGACGTGCTGCCGGCGCACGGTATACGAGACCGCCGTGGCGACTGTGGATTCTTGTGGGAGGGGGTCGACACCTACATCCACAAGATGGAGACCGCCTCACGGTAGCGTCATCAGCGACAACACGCAATAGCGCCCGTTTGTTCCCCGCCGTTGATCAGCTGAACTGCTCAGCACGCGAGCACGACTGCGCGCTGCTCGAGAGAGCCGCTTCGTGCACCTTGTGAAGTCGCGAATATGCTGTGGCGCAGGCACTTCAGACCCAGGCTTGCCTGTTTGTCCAAGCGCGCGGCATGGAGTGTGTACCGCCGGCTGTGCTCGGGTGATGCGCGGCGGTGATCGGCAGACTCGTGCTCGGGTCAGTTCCCGCGTCGACGTTGCGAGTCAGGCGCCCAGTCCGGCTCCTGCGCCGCGGGGACGGCTCCGTCGGTCCGTACCCGGTAGGCGATCTCGACCGACCCGCCCGGCAGCGCGCGCGAGGCTTCGAATTCCAAGCCCGTATCGACGCTCAGGGCATCAGTGAGGCGCATTCCTCCGCCGACCAGGAACGGCAGGACCACCAGCTCCAGCTTGTCGAGCGCGCCGAGCGCACGAAAGGTGTCGATCGTGCGGGGACCGCCGATGAGATGGACATCGCCACCGCGATTGGCGGCGCGCAAGCGCTCGAGCAGTCGAACCGGATCGCTTTCGACGATGACATCGTCGGGCGTGCCCTCCGGACGACGCGAGCCGAGCACGAACACCCGCAAGCCCGGCCACGGCCACCGGTCGTTTGTGAGCGCCGGTTCGAACGTGGTCCGGCCCATCAGCGCCGCCTCGACAGGCTCGAGGAATTCCGCGATGCCATGGCTGCCAGGCCCGTGGAGCGGATCCAGCACCTGGGGCGGCCAGCCGTTCGGAGTGGTCACATAACCGTCGGCACTCATGCACAGGCGTGCGCGGATCTGCATGCGGCTGTCTCCTGTCAGATCGGTCATGTGTGTCAGGACGGGCCCCCCGACCGAAAGTCATCGGTCGCGGCGGCCGGCCTAGCCTTTCGGCATTGCGGCACAGGCGAAGTCGTGTGCACATCTGGAGTGGAACCGGTACGGGGTCGGCCGACGCTGTATAGGTAAGGAAGGCCGGGTGGCAAGCCGGTTTCGTTGCAAGAAAACGCAATCGGGCTGCGGCGGTCGGACGTTTTCGGAACAACTCCCGGGGCGATCGAGGATGATTTCAACATTGAACGATTTGTATTGCCGCGACCGTATTAGCTGACCCCGGTGCCGAATGCGGAAATATCGCGACGAGGCGGGACTCACCTATCGATCCGAGCTGTAACGGCACGATCGGTTGTGATTCCTTGGATTCGACTGCCGTTTCTCGAATCCGGCGTGAGCAGGTGGCTGCGGACGAGGCTGCCCCACTGTCTTCCACGCCTATTTGTACTGCTCAGCCGGGGTTCGTGTGATGGAGCGAGATCGCGGCGGTGAGACTCGTGGCGAGATCGGGCGGTCGCGACTATTGCGGCTACCGTGTGGCGCGGTCGTATACTCCCTTTATGGCGGACGGATCATCCTCCACCGAATTGCCCGAGGCGCCGGTTCTCGTGGTCCAGACACGGGAACGCGTCTATCGGCTCCGCGCTGGTGGTGCCTATAACGTCGGTCGCGATCCGGCGGCCGATATCGTCGTCTCCGATCCCCGCGTTTCGTCGTTGCACGCCGTTCTGGAGCGTGGTGCGGACGGTTGGAAAATCGAGGACGCGCACAGTCTCAACGGCACGTTCTTCGACGGTCACCGCGTCGATCGGATGGTGATAGATCACGACGAGACGTTCCAGCTCGGACACGCGGTGGACGGCGAGAAATTGGCTTGCTCGGTGGAAACCCCACCCGAGCAGGAACCCGATGGCGATGCCGGCGGCGACACGATGATCGTGCCGAACCCCGGCTACGCTCTCGACGACGAAGCAACGGTCACGAAGTTCCATCCGGGCCTGCCCCGGCGTGTGTCGCGGTCGGCGCCTCCGGCGGACCACCCCAGCGCGGTGGTCCGGATAACGTCGCCCACTCTCCGAATCGGGCGCGCCGCG
Organism: Nocardia sp. NPDC004168; assembly: GCF_040610355.1. NCBI lineage: Bacteria > Bacillati > Actinomycetota > Actinomycetes > Mycobacteriales > Nocardiaceae > Nocardia > Nocardia sp. NPDC004168. The sequence continues at coordinate 100,664 of NZ_JBEXME010000020.1, forward strand.
GACAACGACATCGTCGCGCACGATCTCATGGTCTCCCGCCATCACGCCGAGTTGCGGACGATCGGTGCGGGCAGATACCGGATCGTCGACCTCGACAGCCACAACGGCACCTACGTCAACGGAGCCCGCGTCGCCGCCGCCGATCTGTCCGAATCCGACTTGATCGGAATGGGCCATACCACCTTCCGGTTGGTGGGCGACGAACTGCGCGAGTTCGTCGACACCGGTGACGTATCGGTCTGCGTGCAGAACATCACCGTCCGGACACCCGAGGGCAAGGTGTTGATGGACAGCGTGAGGTTCCCCATCCCGGGACGATCGCTCGTGGGGGTGATCGGGCCGAGCGGGGCGGGCAAATCGACACTGCTCGGCGCGATCACCGGGTTGCGGCCCGCGACCGAGGGGACGGTGCTCTACGACGGCCGCGATCTGTACACCAACTACGACGAACTCCGCCACCGCATCGGATTGGTACCGCAGGAAGACATCCTGCACAACCAGCTTCCGACGCGCCGGGCGCTGCTCTACGCGGCCGAGCTGCGTTTCCCCGGTGACACGGGCCGCGAGGAGCGCGAGCAGCGGGTCGACGAGGTCCTCGACGAGCTCGGCTTGGCGCGGCACGCCGACACCCGCATCGATCGGCTCTCGGGTGGGCAGCGCAAACGCGTGAGCGTCGCACTGGAACTGCTGACCAAACCCTCCTTGCTGTTCCTCGACGAACCGACATCCGGTTTGGATCCCGGCCTGGACAAGACGGTCATGGAAATGCTGTCGGGACTGGCGCACGACGGGCGTACGGTCATCGTCGTCACCCACAGCGTCGCGAACCTCGATGCCTGCGACCGCCTGCTGGTCCTGGTGCCCGGCGGCCGGCTGGCCTACTACGGTCCGCCCGCGGAAGGGTTGCTGCAGTTCGCAGCGGGGAGCTGGGCCGAGGTGTTCCAGGCTTTCGACCGCGAGGAAGAGCGGGACTGGGCCGGTGAGTTCCGGGAGTCGCCACGCTACGACCGCTACGTGTCGGTCGGCCCGACCGATGATGTCGTCCCCGCGGAAGTGCACACACCGACGCCGCCGCCACCGTCGCAGTCCAAGTTCAGCCAGCTCAGCACGTTGTGCAGGCGTTACCTCGCGGTGATCGCCTCGGACCGCAGTTATCTGGCGCTGCTCGGTGTCATGCCCCTGCTGCTCGGTGGGTTGATCGCCGCCGTGCCGGCCGGTCAGGGATTCACCGGTGCGCCGGGAACGAACGTCGATGCCGCGACCAAGCTCATGATCCTGGCGTTCGCGGCATGCTTCGTCGGCACCGGCAACTCGATCCGGGAGATCGTCAAGGAACAGACGATCTATCGCAGAGAACGCGCGGCAGGATTGTCGGCCGGCGTCTATTTGATGTCGAAACTGCTGGTCCTCGGCGTGATCACCACGCTGCAGGCGGTAGTGCTCGTCCTGATCGGCACCATCGGGGTCAGTATGCCGCCCACGGGGCTGTTCACCTCGGTCGAGCTGGAATTGATGCTGATGATGGCGTTGCTCGGCATCTCGTCGCTGGCACTCGGCTTGCTGGTGTCGGTATCGGTGAACACCTCGGAGAAGACGCTGCCGTTGCTGATCGTGCTGTCCATGGCGCAACTGGTGCTCACCGGCGGTCTGGTGCGGCTGCCCGGCACTCCCGTCCTGGAGCAGCTGGCATACATCGCGCCGGCTCGGTGGGGGTTCGCCGCGGGAGCCGCCACTCTCGACCTCGATACCCTCTCCCCGCATGAGGGGGGCCCTGACCCGCTGTGGAAACACACCATCGGCACCTGGCTGCTCGATATGGGAGTGGTCGCCGGTCTGGGAGCCATCTTCCTCGCGCTGGCCTGGTATCGCCTCTACCAACTGCGTCCACGGCGTCGCGGCGCCCGCCGCCCCGCAACGATCTGACGTCTTCGCGCGCCGCGCCGGCGCGCGCCCGTGGCGATCGGCTGCTCGAAGCCGCTACTCCCACAGCCGGGAAAGGGGCATGGGGCGTTGCGGGATACTCGACGGCGTCGGACTGGTAGGCCACGCACGGCCTGGTGAGCGTTGTCAGGCGTGAGGTGATGATGCTGGTATTCGCAAGGCCGCGGCCGACCAGGGCTGGGGGGTCTCGATGAGCACCGAGCGCTGGGTGGTGAAGCTGGACCCGCCCGCGGACGCGAGCCCGGGCCTGAAGGCGGTCATCGAAGTGGGCCGCCAGACGATCCAGACGTCGGCGGATCTGCTGGCGACGGGTTCGCCTTCGCAGGCGCCGGATGTGGTCAAGTTGCTGCGCGACGAGAAGCTCGTCACCGGTGACGAGAAGAAGTCGGTCTTGGCCGAGGGTTACGCCAACCGGGCGCAGGAGTTCGACGACATCAAGGACGACATCCGCAAGCAAGACGACAACGTCGATCTGTCCGCCTACGGCACCTACGACATCTCCAGCGGCACCTTCGTCGCTATCAGGCAGCATGTCAAAGATCTGCAGGCGACATTGGACGCGGCTCCTGGGGCGAGCCCGGGCAAGCAGTACATCGCTACGGACATCGAGATCAGGCTGGCGAACGCCGTGCTGAAGACGATCGACGACGTACACGACGAGATCGCGAAGGCCACCGACCGCGTCCAAGCGCACGCGAAGAACATCGACGGCTCCGCGCCCACGTACAGCCCCGCCTCGGCGGCAGGCAACTACGTGCCGAGCAACTACATGCAGCGCAGTTATTCACCCGGCCCCGGCTTCGTGCCTGCCGCGACGAGCGCTGATTACGCCCGCTACCAGGGCAACGTCTCGGTCGACGCCGCGATCGACGGCGCGCTCGACGCGCTCGGCATCACCGATCCGGTGGCCCGCGAGTACTGGAAGCGCGGCTACCGGGTTCTGATCGAACGAGAATCCGGCGGAAATCCCAACGCCGTGAACAATTGGGACAGCAACGCGGCCGCCGGACACGCGTCCAGGGGACTTACCCAGACGATCCCCAGCACCTTCCTTGGCTACCATGCCGCTGGAACCTCCAGCAACATTCACGATCCGGTGGCCAATGTCGCCGCCAGCATGAACTACGTCATGGAGCGGTACGGTGTCTCCCGCGACGGCCACGACCTGCAAGCGAAGGTTCAGCAAGCGGATCCGAATCGTTCGCCGAAGGGCTACTGAGCCCGGGGACGGGAGCGATCCGGATGGGACCTGCGATCTGTCCTGCGGGATTCGTTCCGCTGCCACTGAGCGGCTCCGATTGCTCGTCGGGTCGAACGGATTTCGATGACGAGTTATCTTTTCGTTCTCGGCCGGGTCGGTCGTCCGGTTCGACGGCCGAGGCAGCTATGGCGCGCTGCGTCTGGAACACTCGACCGTCGGAAAGGTTCTTTGCTGATGTTCCGTCGTTTCACGACCAACGCGCCCGCCGGGGCGTCGCCGATGGATGATCTGGTGGCAGGCGCGCTGCCGGATCGGGTGCAGATCGCGCATGAGCGATTGGCCCACCAGGACGATCCGGCGCTGCTCGAAGCATTATCTGAGCGTGAGCTCGCCGCCTCCCGCGAGTTGGCCGAGCTCGTGCGTGACTATGAACGCCACGAGAAACGGGCGCGCATCCAGGCGGCCGCGGACGCCGCGGAGCGGGTGCGGCGCACGGCCGCCGAGCTGGCCGAACGGGAAGCCGCCGACTTGCTGCGGGCCGCCCAGGCGATCGGTGAGCAGCGGCATAGCAGCAGCCCGCACGCGAAAGTCGCCCGCCTGCATCAGCGCAAGCCGCGGGTGCTGGGATTGCTGGCCGGAGTCGTCGCGTTCTCGATGCTGTTCTCCGCGGTGACGGTGCAGCAGAACATCGCGCCGTCCGGCGGTGCGAGCAATCCGATGTTCTGGCTGTCCTACGGTCTGGAAGCGCTGATCAGCGCGGTACTCGTCGCGCTGATGCTGTCCACCGGGGACACCGCCGAGTGGGGCGTGATCGATCGGCTGTGGCAGGTCTACACCGTCGAGGGCGTCCTGCTGACGGCGAGTATCGCGTTGAACACGTTTCCCTACATCAGGACGGGCGAGGTGGCCGGGATCGGTATCCACGCGATCGCGCCCATCATGATCGGCGTCGCGCTCGTCACCCACCGGCTCGTCGCCGAGCGATACGGGCGCGCGATCGAGCAGGCGACCGCCGCCGTCCCCGACCACGAAGATCTCCAGGAACGACTGGCGGCGCTCACCCAGGTCGGCGGCGCCGGGAACCAGATCCTGCCGAGCATCCTCATGGAGCCGACGGCTCGCCGTGCGAGCGAATCCGCCGCGAGCGAGCCGCCCGCACCCGGCCGGGAGGGCGCGGCCCCCGCGGCTCCGCAGCACGGACAGGCCGCTGCGGCGGGGCAGCAGCCCGCCGTCGAAGCCCCGATCGCCACGCCCGCCGCCGCCTCGGCCGAACTCACCGAGCTGTGGCTGGCAACGACGCCGCTGCCCGCGATCGAACGGCCGTCCGCGGCCGGCGCGGGCGGTCCGGAAGCGCCTGCCGCAGCCAGTCCGGATGAAGCTGTCCTGGACGCACGTCTGGCGGCGGCGGTGCGACAGACGCTCGACCGGATTCGCACCGGCAGGCAGGCGGAGCCGGGCGAGCAGCCGGTGGAGCTTTCCGTGGCCGTGCCCGAGCCGAGTGCCCCCGGATTCGCGGAGGCGGCCAACGAGCATGGTGCGCGCGGCGAGACCGCCGAGGCGCATCCCGAGTCGACGGCTCACAGTGCGGCCGAGGCGGTCACCGAACATATCGCGCTCTCGGCGGCCCCTGAGGTGTCCCCCGAGTCGAACGCCGTTGGCACGGTGGAGCCCACCGGGCACGTCGCGCTCTCGGAGGCTGCCGCGACGCGTTCGGAGTCGAATGGTCGTGCGCTGGAGCCGGGCATGGCCCAGCACTACGCACCCGATGGCAACGACCACGCGCCGCGGATGGAACAGGTCACGCCGGTCGGTGCCGTGCACCCGTCTCCGGTCGTGCACGAACCGGAGAACCCCGCTGCGACCGCGCCGCACGCGTCCAACGAACCGCAACTCACCACGCGATGACCTGAACGGGCCGTAATCGGTTCGGCAACAGCACTATTCAGCGAGTCCGGCCGACTCGGGGAGTTCGTTTACGGACTGTCTTGCCGCCCACCTGCAGACGGACGGCGTGCCGGAGCGTGGACCGAATTGCGGCGCGGCGCACCGGCGCACAGTGTCTGGGGCGTTCTCAGCCCTGAGCCTGCAGACTCCAGATGCGCCCGTCGGGATCGCGCACCGTCATTTCCTTTGTGCCGTAATGCGTTGCCTCGAACGGCGCGACCACGTCGATATCGGCGTTCGGCTGGAACGCGTCGGCATCGGAGACGGTCAGGACCAGTTGAGTGCGGGGCGTCTGATGGCGCGGGATCTCCGCGATGAAGACATAGGGTCCCTCGCCGTTGCGGAACAGCCCGGAGTTGTGGTCGGTGGTGAATTCCGGCTCATAGCCGAGGGCTAGGAAGAATCTCGCGGTCGCGCCCCAGTTGTGCGTCTCCACGTGGACGCCCTCGATGCCCTTCGTCGTCATATCGCTCTCTCCTCGGGTTGCTTCGGTTGTCCGGGATGTCGTCTTGATCGGCGCGCCATCAAAGCTAGCATGCTAGCAATCTAGCGTCCATCGATTTCTTTCGGTCGACCCGATGGCGGAATGGACGTAGCGTCGAATTCGTGAAAGTTCCCGAACACCTGCCCACGACCGCGGGCGAGCTACGTTCGGCCGGCTACCTGCCGCGTGGCGTGAAGACCGAGATCCGCGAGAACCTCCTGACCCTGCTGAGTTCCGGTGGCGACCCGTGGCCCGGCATCGTCGGGTTCGACCGGACGGTCGTGCCGCAGCTGGAACGCGCCCTGCTGGCGGGACACGACGTCGTGCTGCTCGGTGAGCGCGGCCAGGGCAAGACCCGGCTGCTGCGTACCCTGGTCGGCCTGCTGGACGAATGGACGCCCGTGATCGCGGGCGCCGAACTGGGCGAACATCCGCTCGACCCGATCAGCCCCGCCGGTCGTAGGCTGGCCGCCGAACTCGGCGACGAGCTGCCCGTCACGTGGCGGCATCGCTCGCAGCGGTACGCCGAGAAGCTCGCCACGCCGGACACTTCCGTCGGCGATCTGATCGGCGACGTCGACCCGGTGAAGGTGGCCGAGGGCCGCAGTCTCGGTGACCCCGAGACCATCCATTTCGGACTCGTCCCGCGCGCGCATCGCGGCATCGTTGCGATCAACGAGTTGCCAGATCTCGCCGAACGTATCCAGGTCGCGTTGCTGAACGTGATGGAGGAACGCGACATCCAGGTCCGCGGCTACACCCTGCGCCTTCCGCTGGACGTGCTGCTGGTCGCCACCGCCAACCCGGAGGACTACACCAACCGCGGCCGGATCATCACGCCGCTGAAAGACCGCTTCGGCGCGGAGATTCGCACTCACTACCCGCTCAGCGTGGAGGCCGAGGTGGCGCTGGTGCGCCAGGAGGCCGAGCTCGTTGCCGAAGTGGGCGACCCGCTGATCGAGGTGCTCGCCCGGTTCGTGCGGCAATTGCGCGAGTCGTCCGCGATCGACCAGCGGTCCGGCGTATCCGCTCGTTTCGCCGTGGCCGCGGCCGAGACGGTGGCCGCGGCGGCTTTGCGCAGGTCCGCGGTGACGGGGGAGAGCCCTGCCGTGGCGCGTCCGGTCGACCTGGAATCCGTTCCCGCCGTCTTGCGCGGCAAGCTGGAATTCGAGTCCGGGGAGGAGGGGCGTGAGCAGGAACATCTCACCCATCTGCTGCGCCGCTCGTTCTCCGAGACCGCGCGGGCCCTGCTCGGCGGATTGAATCTGCGGCCGCTTGCCGAGGCGGTCGGGGACGGGCATCTGGTCACCACCGGCGAACGCGTGCCCGGCGCGGAGGTCCTCTCGGCGTTGCCCGAACTGCCGGTCCTGCACGAGGTGGCCGGACGGCTCGGCGTCGACGCTGCCGATCCGCCGCCGCGGATCGCCTCGGCCGTCGAGTTCGCGCTGGAGGCGCTCTACCTGGCCCGGCAGATCGCGAAGGACTCCGACGACGGTCTGGCGGTGTACGGCCGATGACCGCCGCTGTTCCCGGCGAGGCATCGTGACCAACCCCGATCGCTACTCCTACGGCCCCTACCACGAGGGGCCCGATCCCTTGGCGCCCCCGCTGGACCTGCGCGAGGCACTGGACCGGATCGGTCGCGACGTGATGGAGGGCAGCTCGCCGCGCAACGCCCTGCAAGAGCTGCTGCGGCGCGGCACCCGCGGCACGCCGGGATTGGAGGAGCTGACTCGCCGGTTGTGGCAGCGCCGCGCGGAGATCGCTCGCAGCCACCGGCTGGACGGCACGTTGCAGCAGGTCCGGGAACTGCTGGAGGAGGCGCTGGAAGCCGAGCGCGGCGCACTGTTCCCCGACCCCTCCGACGACGCCAGGTTCGCCGAAGCGCAGCTGGACGCCCTGCCGTCGAGCGCGGCCGCCGCCGTCACCGAACTCGCCGACTACGCCTGGCGATCGGAGACCGGCCGCGAGAACTATCAGAAGATCCGTGACCTGCTCGGCCGCGAGCTGCTGGAATCGCGCTTCCAGGGCATGAAACAGGCTTTGCGGAACACCACCCCGGAGGACGTCGAGCGGGTCGGACAGATGATGTCCGACCTCAACGACCTGCTCGCCGCCCATGCCAGGGGCGAGAACACCGAGCAGCGGTTCGCCGAGTTCATGGCCGAGCACGGCGAGTTCTTCCCCGGGAACCCGCGCGACACCGAGGAATTGATCGACGCGCTCGCGGCCCGAGCCGCCGCCGCGCAGCGCATGATGAATTCGATGACCGAGCAGCAGCGCGCGGAGCTGTCCGAGTTGATCGGCCAGGCGTTCGGCGATCCGGCGATCGCCCAGCAGGTCGCCGCGCTGGACGCGCATCTGCGGGCGCTGCGTCCCGGTGAGGACTGGAACTCCGCGCGGCGGTTTCGCGGCGAGGATCCGCTCGGCCTCGGCGCGGGCGCGCAGGCCCTGCAAGATCTCGCCGAACTCGACGCGCTCGCCGAGCAACTCGGCCAGACCTACGCGGGCGCCCGGCTGGAGGACATCGATCTGGACGCGCTGGAGCGCCACCTCGGCGCGGACGCGAGCGTGGACGCCGCGCGGCTGGCCGAACTGGAACGCGAATTGCGCAGGCAAGGCATCTTCGAACGGGCGCAGGACGGCTCGCTCCGGTTGACGCCCAAGGCCTTGCGGCGTCTCGGCGAGGTGGCGCTGCGTGATGTCGTCGGGCGCTTGCGGTCTCGGCGCGGCGAACGGGACACCGCCGCGGCCGGCGCCGCGGGCGAGCCGACCGGCGGCTCCCGGGCCTGGCGCTTCGGTGATACCGAGCCGTGGGACGTGTCGCGGACCGTGCGCAATGCCGTGCTGCGGTCGGCGTCGACGGGTAATCGCCAGGTGCGGCTGGACGTTTCCGACGTCGAGATCATGGAGACCGAGCAGCGCTCCAGGGCCGCCGTCGCGCTGTGCGTCGACACGTCCTGGTCGATGGTGCAGGACGGCAGATGGGTGCCGATGAAGCGCACCGCTCTCGCGCTGCACCATCTGATCGGCACCCGGTTCCGCTCCGACGCGTTGAGCGTGATCACCTTCGGCAGGCACGCGACGACCGTGGACATCGGCGAACTCACCGCGCTGGAAGGCGTTTGGGAACAGGGCACCAATCTGCACCACGCACTGCTGCTGGCCGCGGCGCACCTGCGCAGGCATCCGGACGCGGTGCCGGTCGTGCTCGTGGTCACCGACGGTGAGCCGACCGCGCACCTGGAGCCGGACGGGGAGACCTACTTCAACTGGCCACCCGCGCAACGCACGCTGGCAGTGACGATGGCGCAGGTCGACGCCCTGGCCAAGCTGGGTGCGTCGGTGACGGTGTTCATGCTCGGCGAGGACCCGCGCCTGGCCGCGTTCGTCGACCTGGTGGCCCGCCGCAGCGGCGGCCGGGTGGTGGCGCCCGGCCTGGACGGCTTGGGCGCCGCCGTGGTCAGCGACTACCTGCGTGGCAGGCGCTGAAGTCGCGGCTTCGCGGGCGGGCAGTGCGGCCGATCTGGTGATTGCTGCGAGATCACTACTTGCCCTTGCCGTCTCCGGGCAGGTCCCTGCCGCCGTGCGCCGCGCACAGCGAGAAGACTCGCGCGGCTGTGTCGTTCCGGCGGTACACGTTCGTGCGTGCGCGGACGCAGGCGTGCCGGGAAAGTGGCACGGGGGCCGTCGAGCAGCCGTATCGAGGATTTATTGTGGCCGGGTCGGCGTGTCGGAAAACGAAAACCGAAGGGTATGAATACCAATAGGTATTTGATACCGAAAGGTATTTATCGTGCGTTTCCAGGGACGACGTTTTTTACCGGAAATTTCTCACCGATTTGCTGTACATCGCGCGGTGCCCGTGTGTAGCGTCTGGAACCCGTAAACCCCCTCACATGACAAGTGGTGGCGCGTGATCGGAATCGACGGTTGTCTGAAACGCATCATGGATATTCCCGGTGCGCGCAGCGTGACGCTGGTGGACGGTGCGAGCGGTCTGGCGATCGCCGCCGACGGCAGGCACGACCTGGTGGACGAGCACGAAGATGCCGCTGCCACAACGGATGTGGTGCGCGCGGTGCTCGCCTGTCCGGCATTGTCGACCGACGGCGACGACGTCACCGAGATCATCGTCTACGGCACCCGCGGATATCACCTGTTGAACCTGGTGAACGGAGACTTCGACGGACGGCTTTTCGTGCACGTGCTGTTCGACGAGGACGCCGGAAATCTCGCGATGGCGCGATACCAACTGCACGGAATTCTCGACGAATTGGCCGAGGACGCGCATGAGTCCTGAACTCGCGGTCGAATTGCGGCGGTTGGAGCAGGAAGGACGTACGGGGGTGCTGCACGCGGGCGACGGTGCTTTCCATCTCGCCGAAGGCGCGATCGTTTCCGCCGACTGTCGTCGCACCACCGGGCTGGACCGGCTGGTCGTCGAGGCGGGCGTGGCGACCGCCGAGGACTGGCGGCGCGCCGATGCGGGCGATCCAGGCCGTGTGCTGGGACGGCCACGGCTGGAAACCCTCGCGATGCTCTCGGTTTTCGACGCCGCCTATTTCTTGCTGGCCTCGCCCGCCGTCCCGGAGTTCCGCCCGGCCCCACCGCACTGGCTGGCCCCCGTCTGTCACATCACGCCCCGTGCTCTCGTGCAGGAGTGCGCGCGGCGCGGCGATCCCGAGTCCGGGCCGTGGCCCGCCGATTTGGTCGATCGCGTCCCGGTCGTGCCGGTCCGCCGAGTGCGGCGACGGCGTTTGGTGCTCACCGGAGGGCAGGCGGAGGTGCTGGCCGCCGCGGATGGCAGGCGCAGCGTCGCGGAGATCGGTCGCGAACTCGGCCGTACCACCTACGGATGTCTGGTGGCGGTGCGGGATCTGACCGCGGCGGGCTTGATCGAGCCGCCCCTCGCGACGCCGGTCCCGGTGGCGGCCGGGCCGGTCGGGCTCGAGCCGGTGCGCCCCGAGCCCGTGGCGGTCGCGCCTGTGCTCGCCGAGCCGGGCCGGCTTCCCCGCCGCCGTGGCAGGCACTCGGCGCCACCGGTCCCGGTCGCCGATCGGTTGGAGCCGCCCGACCGGGACCTGCTCGTCCGCCTGCAAGCGGCTTTGGAGGAGCTCGCGTGACCACGCGGAAGAAACTGCTCGGCGATTGGATGGGAAGGTTGACCAAGGTGGCGATGTCCGGACCCGAACCGAACGCGGCGGTGCTCACGGAGTTGAAAGCGCTGCGCAATCGAGTTCCGCGACTGACCGGCGCGCTGGTCGCGTCCAACGACGGACTGTTGGTCGCCCATGATCTGCCTGCGCAGATCGAGCCGAACGGGATGGCCGCCATGGCCGCCTCGCAGCTGTCGCTGTCCCACCGGCTCGCCACCACCGCGCACGGCGGCGGGTTCAGCGAGGTCGTGGTCCACGGCACCGGAGGGCACGTGGTCATCTACGCGGCGGGCTGGACGTCGCTGACCGTTTTGGCCGCCCCCGAGGTGAACATCGGCAGGCTGCATCTGGAATCCCGTCCGGCGGCCCGCGCGATCGCCGACTTGCTGACGTCGGTGACCACCGACGCGGGAAGCGAACAAGCAACGAAAACCCACTGAAAGGAAAGCATATGTCCAATATGGATCTGGCCCTCAAAGACATGATGGTGATCGACGGCGCGATCGGCGCCGCCGTCGTCGACTACAACAGCGGCATGGCGCTGGGCATGCTCGGCAGCTCCAAGTCCCTGGACCTCCAGATCGCGGGTGCGGGCAACACCGAGGTGGTGCGCGCCAAGCTGCGCACCATGGACCAGCTGGGGCTCAAAGAGGACATCGAGGACATCCTCATCACGCTGTCCGGGCAATATCACATCATCCGGCCGATGACCGGCCGCAAGTCCAAGGGCCTGTTCCTCTACCTGGCCCTGGACCGGGGACGGGCGAACCTGGCGATGGCCCGGCACCGCCTGCGGGGGATCGAAGAGGATCTGGAGGTCTGATGATCGGCGATCGAGCCGATTTGACCTGAACTGTTGTTCAGGTTCGACGCTGTTCTGGACACCGAACACGTCGAAGGGAATCCACCATGTCCGACCATCCGATCCAGCTCGCCCTGATCGTCGGCAGCACTCGAGCGGGCCGCTTCGGGCCGACCGTCGCCAAGTGGTTCGCCGCTCACGCCGAGCGGCGCGACGACGTCGACGTCGACGTTGTCGACCTGGCCGAAACGCCTCTGCCGGAACGGCTTTCCCATCACCCCGAACCCGAGGCGGCGCGGGCGCTGGCAGCGGTCGGCCCCCGCCTGGCCGCGGCGGACGGGTTCGTCGTCGTGACACCCGAGTACAACCACAGTTATCCGGCGTCGGTCAAGAACGCCATCGACTGGCATTACACCGAATGGCGGGCCAAGCCGGTGGGATTCGTGTCCTACGGCGGCATCTCCGGTGGCTTGCGCGCGGTGGAGCACCTCAGGCAGGTGTTCGCCGAGCTGCATGCGGTCACCGTGCGCGATACGGTGAGCTTCCACGACGCGGGCGGGCGGTTCGATGCCGCGGGGCAGCCGACGGATCCGGAAATGCCGGTGGCCGCGGCCGATCAGCTGCTCGGCCAGCTGGTCTGGTGGGGCCGCGCGCTGCGGTCGGCCCGCGCCGACCATCCCTACACCGCATGACGCTTCTTCCACTCGCCCAAGGTCGGGACCGCGGAGCCTGACGCCGTGGTCCCTGGGGCAAGGGCAAATGGCGGACCTCCGGTTCGATCGGAGGTGCGTAGCCGTGCGGCGGGCAGCCCGGGTCCCGGCCGATCGTGCGTCACTCCAGCCCGGCTGGGCGCGGCCAGGGGTTGTCCTCCTTGTCCTCGACCGACTGGTTGAAACGCGCGATGAACCTGCTGAACTGGTCGATGTCGGCCTCGGTCCACTCGGCAACCACCGCGCCGATGCCTTGACGGCTCTGCTTTCGGTCGGAGGCCAAAAGATCGAGTCCCTTGGCGCTGGCGCGGATCTTGCGGGCGATGCCGCCGTCGGGGTCGGGCACCCGGTCGACCAACCCTTGCTTGCGCATGGCTCCGACCTGCCGGTTGATCGTCGAAACGTCCAGTTGAAACGCTTCGGACAGCTCACGCAGGCTCAGCGGATGGTCCAGTTCCAGTCTGGTCAGGATCAGGTACGCCGAGCGGTCGAGCTGGAAGCCGGGACGCCGGAGCACCGCGGCGGGGAAGTGCCTTGACAGCAGTGACAGCTCGAAGACGAGGCGGTACAGCGCCGCGTTGTCGCCGGGGCCGGATTCGGACATACCACACTATGTCGCGAGGATCACGTACTTTCCAAATTGTGCAGCATACACACCATATGTACCGTGCACATGTGACTGTAGCTGCCGACGCGTCCTCGAGCGTCTCTGAATCCGGCGACCGGCCCCGTCCCTCGTCGGCACTGCTCATCGCGACGCTCGGCATGGTGGGTGTCGTCGTCTCCCTCATGCAGACGCTGGTCATCCCGATCATTCCGTCGCTGCCCACGCTGTTGCACACCTCCGCGTCCAACGCCTCCTGGGTCGTGACGGCCACGCTGCTGGCCGGCGCGGTGGCGACCCCGATCAGCGGCCGTCTGGGCGATATGTTCGGCAAGCGGCGCGTCTTGTTCGCGAATCTTCTTCTGCTGATCGCCGGTTCGGTGGTCTGCGCGTCCTTCTCCACCCTGGTGCCCGAGATCGTCGGGCGCTCGCTGCAAGGCGCGGCGGTCGGCGCCATCCCGCTCGGCATCAGCATCATGCGCGACGAATTGCCCGCCGAGCGGGTGGGTTCGGCGATGGCGATCATGAGCGCCACGCTCGGCGTCGGCGGCGCGATCGGCCTGCCGGTCGCGGCGGCCATCGCGCAGAACGCCGACTGGCACGTGCTGTTCTGGACCTCCGCCGCGCTCGGCGTCGTGTGCGCCGTCCTGGTTTTCGTGTTCGTCGCGGAGTCGCCGGTGCGCACGCCCGCCCGCTTCGACTTCGGCGGCGCCATCGGTTTGTCGGTGGCGCTGCTCGCACTGCTCGTCGCGATCACGAAAGGCGCGGACTGGGGTTGGGCCAGCGCCCGGATCCTGACCCTGTTCGCGGTGTCGGTGGTGGTGTTTCTCGGCTGGGGCGCTTTCGAACTGCGGCAGCGTTCACCGCTGGTGGACCTGCGGGTCTCGGCGCGGCCGAGGGTGCTGTTCACCAACGCGGCCTCGATCGCCGTCGGATTCGCGCTCTACGGCATGTCGCTGACCTTCCCGCAGCTGCTGATGGCGCCGGAGCAGACCGGATACGGCTTCGGGCTGTCCATGATCACCGCCGGGTTGGCGCTGGCCCCCACCGGCTTCGTGATGATGCTGCTGTCGCCGGTGTCGGCGCGGCTGTCGGCCAGCCGCGGGCCCAAGGTCACCCTCGCGCTCGGCTCCGCGGTGATCGCGGTCGGCTATCTGTGCGCGGTGGTGCTGATGAACAGCGTCTGGGAGATCATGCTCGCCGCGGTGATCGTCGCGGGCGGCGTCGGCCTGGCGTACGCGGCGATGCCCGCGCTGATCATGGGCGCGGTGCCGATCACCGAGACCGGCGCGGCCAACGGCCTCAACTCGCTGATGCGCTCGATCGGCACCTCGACCTCGGCCGCGGTGATGAGCGTGGTGCTGGCGCACATGACCATGCGGCTCGGCCCGCACCTGCTGCCCTCGCGCGACGGTTTCCACACCACCTTCCTCATCGCGATGGCCGCGGCGCTGGTCGCGATCGGTCTGACCGCCGTGATCCCGATGCGGAAGACCGCCGACGCGGCGACCACCACCGGGCATTCCTGACGCCTGGGATTCAAGCGTTCGCGACGGCCTCGGTGTACCGGCGGCCCAGGGTGCGGATATGGGCGACGAGTTCCGGCGGGCCGTCGACGCGGAAGTCCATCGTCAGCATGGACAGGTAGATGGCGATCGTCTCCAGCGCGTCCGCGCCCGTGTAGAGCACGCAGGTGTCCGCGTCCACCGGCTCGACCACGCCGACGGCGGGATTGATCCTGGCGATGACGGTCTCGGCGGGCGCGAGCACGGTCACCCGGGCCTGCACCCGCCACCCGGTGGTGGCGATGTGGCGCATGACGAAGGCGACCAGGTCGTCGTCGGGAAGCGAACGCGCGGCGAAACGACGGGAACTCGTCTCCGCGCGCAGCACGCGGGCGACCGGTATCGCTCGCCAGGAGTGGTCTTCCAGGCTGTAGGCGACCAGGTACCAGCGGCGTTGCCAGTTGATCAGCCGGTACGGCTCGATCTCGACGGACGACGCGGCCCCGGCTTCGGCGATCCGGACCGTCGCTCCGTCGCGAATGGCGCCTGCGAGGGTGGTGAGCACGGCGGCGGGAACCGGTGCGTCCGGCTCGCGCGACCCCGTCGTGGCCGGGCCGATGGCCGTCGCATCCCGCAGTGCGGATACCTTGCGCTGCAATCGTTTGGGCAGGATCTGATCCAGTTTGCCCAGTGCCTTCGTGACGTGCTCGGCGATGTCCGCGATGCCGGTGGAGCCGTCCTCGGCGAGGCCGACCGCGACCGCCACGGCCACCGCTTCGTCGTCGTCCAGCAGTAGGGGAGGCATGGTCGCGCCGCGGCCGAGCCGGTAGCCGCCGACCGCGCCGCGTCCGGCATGCACCGGGTAGCCCAGTTCGCGCAGCCGCTGAATGTCCTGCCGCAGTGTGCGATCGGTGACGCCGAGGCGCTCGGCCAGCTCCCGGCCGGTGTACGCACGGTCCTGTAGCAGGGCCAGCAATCGCAGCAGACGCGGTGTGGTCGATGCCACTTTCGCCCTCCTCGCTGATTAGGAACAAAAGTAGCCTAATTGCCGAATAGGCTTGTGTCATCAGCGAGAACGACCGAAAGGCTCCGACATGAACGCCACCGCCACCGCCGCCGCGACTCTGCTCCCCGTTTGGCGGGACGTGCTCGCCGATTCCTACCGCGCGCTGGAGAGCGTCGTCGCCGGTGTGCGAGCGGATCAGTGGCACCTGCCCACCCCGTGCTCGGATTGGGATGTGACGCAGGTGCTGCAGCACGCCGTCGGTGACCAGCTGGCCTACGCCCAGGCCCTCGGCATCGGAGAGGGTCCGGCCTACAACCCGTTCGCGCCTTCCGGCACGATCGACGGCTCCCCCGGGGACGCGGTGCGTGCGGCGGTCGAGCAGACCGCCTTCGCCTGGACCACGGTCGACGACGCCACCGAGACCGTGCCGACGCCGCTGCCGCACGGCGCGCTCGCCACTCCGGTGGCCGCGGTCATGTGCGCGCTGGATGCCGGGGTGCACGCCTGGGACATCGCGATCGCGACCGGCCAGCCGTCGCCGTTGACCGACGAACTCGCCGCCGCCCTGCTCATCGCCGCGCGGGCCGCTCACCCCGCGCCCGGCAGCGGCGAGACGGCCGAGATCATCGAGCCGCTGCGTCAGTGGGGTGCTTTCGCCGCGATCGTCGACGGTCCGGCCGACGGCGCTCTCGGAGAGCTCTTGCGCTACTTGGGCCGCGATCCGCGCTGAACCTGCCTGGCAGGACGCTGGGCTCACCTGGTGAGCCCAGCGGACGGCGTACCGGAGCCTGATCCAGCGATGCGGCGTCCAAACGCCTCAGGGACAGCGGTTTCCTCCGATCAGCTGTTCGGAGGCGTCGCTCTCCACGCGACGGAAATCAGCGCGCGGTGACGAATCCCTGGGTGACCATCCAGTCCCTGGCCACCTCCGCGGGCTCGCGTCCGTCCACGTCGACCTGACGGTTGAGTTCGGTGATGGCCTCGTTGGTGAGGCGCTGCGAGATCGGCGTCAGGATCGTGTCCACCTGCGGATGCGCCTCGGCGAAACTCCGGCGCATCACCAGCGCCGCGTTGTACTTCGGGAAGAAGCCGCGATCATCTTGCAGCAGAATGAGATTCAGCGCTGGGATGCGTCCGTCGGTGGCCGCGACCGAGCCGAAGCGGCACTGCCTGCCGTCGGCGGTCGCCTGGTAGACCACGGCGTCCTGCACGATCTGCTTGCGGACCTTGCTCGCGTCGATCTCGTACTTGCGGGCCAGGCCGGGAAATCCGTCCTGGCGGACGTTGAACTCGGTGCCGACGCAGATCGCCGCGGCGGCCGGATCGGCGGCGGCCAGTCTGGCGTAGTCCGACAGCGTGCGCACACCGGTCTCCTGGGCGGTGCGGGCGCTCATGACCAGCGCGTAGGTGTTGTTCATCGGCGCGAGCGCCGTCCAGAGCATGCCGTGCGCGGCGAGGTCGGCGTCGCGCACCGCCTGGAACTGGCCGATCTCGTCCGGCACCGGTGTCTCGTTGCCGAGGTAGTTGATCCAGCCCGTTCCGGTGTAGTCGTAGGCGAGGTCGATCTGCCCGTGCAATTGGGCATCGCGCACGCTGTTGGAGCCCTGGATGTTGGTCAGGTCGCGCACCTCGGCGCCCGCCGCCGAGAGAGCGAACTCGATCAGATAGCCGAGGATGTTCTGCTCCGTGAAGTCTTTGGAACCCACCGTGACCTGCACACCCTCCAGTTCGGGCACGGGCCGGATGCTGCCGGGGCCGACTCGAAGCGGCACCGCGCCGCCGGATTGCAGCCCGCAGGCGGCCAGCAACGTCAAGCCCAGGCCGAGGGTCAGCGCGCGCCACGCCCGGATCATTTCAGCCCCTTCGGCCCGAGAAACGCTTCGGCGAGCGCGCCGAGCCAGTCCACCAGCAGGGCCAGCGCCACCGCGAGCACCGCGCCGACCACCAGGGTGACGTTGTCGCGCAGCTTGTAGCCGGTGTCGATCAGAATGCCGAGCCCGCCCGCGCTCACCAGGAACGACAGCGTCGCGGTGCCGACCGCGAGCACCAGCGAAGTGCGCAGCCCGGCCAGGATGTAGGGCACCGCGAGCGGGAATTCGATGCGCCGCAACACCGTCACGGCCGACATGCCCTGGCCGCGCCCCGCATCGATGAGCGTCCGGTCCACCTGCTCATAGCCCAGAATGGTGTTGCGCAGCACCGGAAGCAGCGAATAGAACGCGATCGGCGCCACGCCGATCCAGAAGCCGGTGGTGCGGGTGGCCAGGTAGAACAGCACGATCAGGCCGATGGCCGGTGCGGCCGCGCCGATATTCGCGATACCGACGAAAACGGGTGTGAGCCGCCGGAATCCCGGTCGCGTGAGCAGGGTTCCGAGCGGGACGGCCATCGCGACGACGATCAGCACCACGGTCGCGGTGATCCGCACGTGCTGCCAGGTGACGGTCGCGACGTTGCCCGCGTTCAGGCTCGCTTGCTGGGTGACGGTCAGGTCGCGGGCGAACGCCCACACCAGCACGCCCGCGGTGAGCACGAGCACGACCACCGGCTGCACGACCAACCGGATGCGCTCGGCCCTGCGCTGGGTGGCGGGTGACGCGGCGGCGGTGGTCATGGTGCGCCGTCCGTCGCGGAACGCCCGGCTCCGTGCTCGGCGCGCAGGGCCGACAGGTGGCCGACCAGGGTGTCGATGGTGATCAGTCCGGCGTACTCGCCGCGCGCGCCGGTCACCACCGCGGTCGCGCTCTGATGGGTGAGCAGGGCTTCGAGCGCGTCCTGCAGCGTCGATTTCAGCGCCAGCGTCTCCGGCACCGGCGTTCCCAGATCGCGCAGCGAATCGGCGTGGGCCAGTTGTTCGGCCGAGACCCAGCGGCGTGGCCTGCCATGACCGTCCAGTACCAGCGCCCACGGCCAGTCGCGGTCCGCGAGCGCGGCGCGCAACTCGTCGACGGTGTCCTGTTCGGTGGCGGTGGGGCAGTCGCCGAGTTCGACATTCCCGACCCGGGTCAGGGTGAGCTGTTTGAGCGAGGCGTCCGCGCCGACGAAACCGGCGACCGTCTCGTCGGCCGGGTCGGCCAGGATCGCCGCGGGTGTGTCGTATTGCAGGATCCTGGACCGGTCGCCGAGCACGGCGATGCGGTCGCCGAGCTTGACCGCCTCGGTGAAATCGTGGGTGACGAACACGATCGTCTTGCCGAGTTCGCCTTGCAGCCGCAGCAACTCGTCCTGCAGCAATCCCCGGGTGATCGGATCGACCGCGCCGAACGGCTCGTCCATCAGCAGCACGGGCGGGTCTGCCGCCAATGCCCTGGCCACGCCGACGCGCTGCTGCTGGCCGCCGGACAGTTGGCGGGGATAGCGGTCGCGGAAGGTGCCTGGATCGAGACCGACCAGCTCGAGCATCTCGTCGACCCGTGCCGCGACGCGCCGCCGGTCCCAGCCGATCAGGCCCGGTACGGTCGCGACGTTCTTCGCGACGGTCAGGTGCGGGAACAGTCCCGCCTGCTGGATCGAATAGCCGATGCCGCGGCGCAACCGGTCGGGCTGGATCGTGGCCGCGTCGCGGCCGTCGATCGTGATGGTTCCGGAGGTGGGCTCGATCAGCCGGTTGATCATTCGCATGGTGGTGGTCTTGCCACAGCCGGACGGCCCGACCAGGACCACGATCTCGCCGGCCGGGATGGTCAGCGAGACGCTGTCCACAGCCGGATCACGCTGTCCCGGATAGTGTTTGGTCACCGCGTGCAGCACGATCTCGACGCCGGAGACGACGGATGCCGCGCGGCCGTCGCTGGTTTCGGTTTCAGTCACGTATTCCCCTGGAAGTGGTGAGCCGCCCGACCAGGACGTAGATCCCGTCGAGGACGAGTGCGAGGACGACGACGAGGATCGTGCCGACCAGCGCCTGTGGCACCGCGTTCGGGCTGCCCAGGCGCGCGAGTCCGGAGAAGATCAGGTTCCCGAGTCCGGGGCCCTTGGCGTATGCCGCGAGGGCGAGAATCCCCATGATCAGCTGGGTGCTCACCCGCATACCGGCCAGAATCGCGGGCCACGCCAGCGGCAGTTCGATCCGGGCGAGCACCCGCAGCCGGTTCATCCCGACGCCGCGGGCGGCGTCGGTCACGGCCGGATCCACCGAGGCGAGTCCGATGATGGTGTTGCGCATGATCGGCAGCAGCGCGTACACCACGAGCGCGGTGATCGTCGGTGCGACACCGAGACCGAGCACCGGGATCAGCAGGCCGAGCAGCGCGAACGACGGAACGGTGAGCACCGCGCCCGCCAGCGCGGAGGCGATCGACGAGCCGAACGGGCTGCGGTAGACCAGGATTCCGATCAGAACCGAGACCACCGTCGCCAGCAGTACCGATTGCACCACGGCCGAGACGTGCAGGTAGGAGTCGACCAGCAACTGGTGCCGCCGGTGCACGATGAATGTCCACAGCGTGTCCAGGGCCGTACCTCCCCATCGGCTGGTCTCTCCGGAGACTAGCGCGGTTTTCCCGGTGCCGTCCATGATTTCGGCTCCACCGGGTTGCCCCTCCGCTCGGTCACCGAAACCAGGCGGACGGCGCGTGGAACCGTTCGGCGTGCTCGCGCGTCGAATTCCATAAGCTCGACAACAACGTCACACGAACGAATCGGGGGAGCGAATGACACAACAACGGGGATCGCGATCGGGGCGGTGGGTCGCGCTCGCACTGGTGGTGCTCGGCGTGGCCGCCGCCGGGATCGCCGGTGGTCTCTGGTGGCAGGACCGTACGGACCACCGGGCGATCGCGGGCGAGCGCCTCACCGAGTTCCCCGCGCTGGACCGTTCGGCACTCGACGCGGCCCAGGCCGGAATCGTCGCGGTCGCCGAGCGCGAGTTCGCCGATCCCGGCGCGGGGACGAAATACGCGGAAGGAGCCGAGGAGGCGTGGTGCGCCGATTTCGTCAGCTGGGTGCTGCGCGAGGCCGGTGTGCCGCTGGCCAACCCGAATTCGGGTTCGTGGCGGATTCCCGGCGTCTATACCTTGCAGGAGTATTACGAGAGCATCGGCCGGTTCGTCCCGAGCGGCTCGAACTATCGACCGCGGACCGGTGACGTGCTGCTGTACGGAGAGCCCAGTCCGTTCGGACAGCACACGAACATCGTCCTGCGAGTCGAGGGCGGCCAGGTGACCACGATCGGCGGTAACGAGTACGGCGCGGTGCGCATCCACCGGTTCGTGCTGGGCGACATAACCGGGGTGGTCGGGTTCGGCCGATTGTGAAGATCACTTCCGTCGAACGGGATTCGACCGATATGCGGGTGAAACGGGGTGCCGGATAGTCCTACGATGGGAGGTGGCGGCGCCCGGCAGCGCCGCCGCCGGTCCCCGCCCTGCTTCCCCCTCATCGGCAGGACGGGGATCTCGGGCCGCAGTGCGTTCCGGGGTGGGACGAGATCGGTCGCGTACCGTGTCGGGTGTCCATCGAGAGGTGAGGGTTGCGGAACTAGCGATGCATCCGACCGACGAACCGAGTAGTGCGCCCGGCTGGATCGACTACGCCGAGTTCGGCGAGCGTTTCGTCACGCACGCCGTGAACGCCGCTCGTATCGAGTCCGCGGTCTCCGGCATGGCGGGCCGCGGCATGACCATCGGCCCGGTCTCGATCGGCCCGGCCGGGCTCGCCGGATTCGTCGCCGAGGGGAAGGTCGGCGCCCCGCGCGTACTGCGCAGCGGCCCGAAGGTCACCTTCGACGTCACCGTTCCGGTGTCGCTCACCTTGAAGGTGCTGCTCGGCGGCCGGAAACTGCGGCTGGAGGCCAGGGTGGAGATCGATCTGACCCTGCACGCCCGCACCGCCGAACCCGTGCTCGTCGTCATCGATATCCCACCGATCACCCAGCGGGACATCAGTTTCGTCTTGCGCGCCCAGGCGGTGGATTCGGCGTGGGAATGGTTGCTCGACCCGATCGCGGGCGTGGTGCAGCGAGAGGTCGCCTCCCGGGTGAACGCCATGCTTGCCGACCCGCAGACCCGCAGGGGGCTGGTGTTCGACCTCGAGGCCATGGTCGCGGGCAAGCGTTCGCCGTATCGGGACGAACTCGCGTTCGATTGGATCGGCTACGACGAGTTCGGGCATCGGTTCTTCTCCCGCATCGTGACGCGCGAGCGAGTGTGGGACGTGGTGGAACGGCTGGCGGGCAGGCTGATCGAGGTCGGTCCGCTGCGGACCGGACCGCGCGCGAGCGCCGTCGTGACCGTTCGGGGAACGGTACGGATGCCGCGGCTGACGGACCGGTCGACGGAGCCGGTCGCGTTCGATCTGACCCTGCCGGTGAGCCTGGACATCACGGTCGACGTGTTGAAAGCCAATCGCTATCGCGCTGACGTCGAGGTGCCTTTGGTACTCACCGCCCGCGCTGCCGACCCCTTGCGGGTGGTGATCGACGTGCCGCCGCCCGACCCGGCCGACATTCGGATGGAATTCACCGCGCAGGGTGCCCGCGCGGCCGCGCTCGGTGCGCTCGCCGGGATAAAGAAGCAGGTCGTGACGCAGGTGGCGGCGGTGATCCGCAAAGAACTGGCCGATCCAGCGATGCGCACCATCGATGTCGCCGCGCGCATCGACGGCATTGTGTGACCGGTAGCGTCGTCGAGCGTATGTGGCGAATGTGAAACGTGATTCTCCTGGGTCTAGCGGTTCCAGTGTGAATATGGTGAAATGAGTTCACGTTCGAGGCTCCCGGCGCGCGGTGGATTGGGGAAGGTGCGCCGGGCACGCTGCCATCCATGTCGGGTTGCGCGAAGGAGTCGACGATGCGTTCCAATTCGGTATCCCGGCGTGATCTGTTCGCCTACACGGCCGCCGCGGCCGTGGTCGGCATGACCGCCGCGGCAGCTCCCGCGTCCGCGCGGCCAGCGCTCGGCACCCTCATCGATTACGCCGGAGGCGTTCCCTCCGCTGCGGCGATCCGCGACGCCGGACATATCGGCGTGATCCGCTACGTGTCCGATCGCAGGCCCGGCGCCGAGTGGATGGCGGGCAAACCGCTGCGATCCCCGGAAGTCGACGATCTCAAAGCGGCTGGTCTGCAGATCGTCTCGTGCTACCAATTCGGCAAGGGACCGACCGCGGACTGGCGTGGCGGGCTGGAGGCGGGCAAGCGGCACGCCGAGCGCGGGCTCGCGTTGCACCGCGCCGCCGGTGGCCCGGACAACGTGCCCATCTACGCGTCCATCGACGACAACCCCTCCCCGGTCGACTTCGCCACCATGATCGCGCCGTACCTACTGGGCTGGCAGGCAGTGCTCGGCACGGAGAACACCGGCGTCTACGCGAACACCCCGACCATCGAGCTGGCCCGCACCGCGAGCCTGGGTTCCTGGTACTGGCAGCACAACTGGGGCACACCCAAGGGCTTCGTGCACCCCGCCGCCAACCTGCACCAGGTCGAGATCGACAAGCAATCCATCGACGGTGTGGGGATCGATGTGAACAACGTGCTCACGCCCGAATACGGGCAGTGGTGAGCAGCTGCCGCGGTACGTGCCTGCTCGCCTCCACCCCGCTTTTCGAGCGAAGTGAGACCGAGCAGCTGCCGAATATTACGTCTGGCAGTGGCTTATCGGGGTGACGCGCAGATCGGGCTCGTCGTCCGGAACGACCCGCAGGGAGGGGCGGCTGTCCGGAGCCTCGTGATCGCCGAGCCAGGACAGCAGCGACCACCGGGACAGGCCGGAGAACGCGGAGCCGAGGCTGGCGAACGAGAACGACGAGATCGCCGACCCGAACGATCCCACGGATCCGATCGACAGCACCGAGCCCACGCTGCCGATGGACAGGACCGAGTAGGCCGAGCCGATCGAGAGGATGGAACCCTCCGAGCGGATCGACAGGATGGAACGGTGCGAGCGCCTGCTCCGGATCGAATGACCCGGCTGTCTCGAACAGTCCGCGGATTTCGAGAAAACGGTGGTCGCCATAGATAGCGGTCTACCACAGTCCGGCCACCTCGTGTGGCTGCGCGGCAGATCGATACGAGGTATTCGCCGAGTCACCGCAACGCCGAAAGGGCGACGACCCCCATGGAGTCGCCGCCCTCGACCGGAAGCTCAGCCTACGGTGAAGAATCCGAGCGTCGGCAGGAAGGAGCAGGTCCGCGCCTCCGCGTCACCGGACTGGGTGGTCAGCGAGCCGGAGACGACCGCGACGACGCGGCCGTTGCCCGTGTCGGCGATCGCGGACAGCGTGGCGGGGCCGTCCGGGTTGATCTTGGCCTCGTCGGTCAGCGGCAGGACGCCCGACTGGCGGGTGTCGAGGTTCAGCCACTGCACCGTCATCGGCGGGTTCTGCACCGGCGTCGGCCCCTTGGTGCCGAGCGCGGTGAAGACGAACCCGGTCTGGCCCGCCTGCGGGCCGGGTGGCGGCAGCGTGGCGGGCCCGGGCACGGCGAGGGCGGTACCCACCGAGTCGGCGGACGGGCCGATGCAGCCCTTGCCGATGCTCGGGTAGAGGAACTGGGCGATCACCGGTCCGTCCTGCGGTACCTCGGGGCCTCCGCCGCCGCTGCCGTCCAGGAAGGTGATGATCCGTTCCAGCGTCGACTTGATCTGCGGCGGAAGGTTCAAAGTGGCCAGCAGCCTGCGGGCCTGATCGAGGATGGCCGACTGCGGACCCGCGACGCCGGCCGGGCTCGCGATATCCGCGGGGCCCGCGACGGCGCCGACGATGGCTGGGGCGAGCGCGGCCAGCGCATCCACGGGAACGCCTTCGGGCACCATGGGAACGCTGTTCGTAGTCGCCACGGGGGCGGTCGCGGGGGCCGCGATTGCTGTCGTCGGCGCGGCGAGCGTGGCACTCGCCGCGACGGCGAGTGCGGACAATGCGATCCGCGATCCTCGGGTGCGAAGCACTGGTCTGGCCGTCCTTACCTCGGGGTACATCTGGGTTCGATTGCTAAAAGCCATCGTTTCGGGGGTCACTCTAGGGACATTGCGGCTATGTGTACAGCTGCGGCGTCCGGAAAGCGCCGTGGACGATCAGTGTTAGCAGAAGATACCGCGCCCAGATGTTACTGATGTGAAAGTTGATGCAAATGTTATCGGTGGTTCGAGGGTGGAACCGACCGGATTCGCGCTGCGGCTAATCTAATCGGTGCCGTCCGCGCTGTCGCCTCGACATCGAACTCCGGGCGCGCCAACCGACGCACCGCACCCGAGCCGAAAGCCAGCGATTTGAATCGTCACCTCCGATGGGCCGTGTCGGTGCTGGGCCTGTCCGTGCTGGCCCGGCTGCTCTGGATGCTGCTGTCCCCGAATGGGATGAACCTCGTCGACCTGCATGTCTACGTCGGCGGGTCGGCCGCGTTGTTGACCGATCAGCTCTACGACTTCACCTATGCGGAGAAGACTCCGGACTTCCCGTTGCCGTTCACTTATCCGCCTTTCGCGGCATTGGTGTTCTTCCCGCTGCACTATCTGCCGTTCACCCTGGTCGCGGTGGCTTGGTTGCTGGCCATCGCCGCGGCGCTGTACGCGGTGGTGCACATCAGTCTCGAGCTGCTGTTCGGGGCGCAGCGGCTGCGCACGCCGCAGTGGCGGGCCGCCACCGTCGGGTGGACCGCGCTCGGGCTGTGGCTGGAGCCGGTCCGAACCACGATGGACTACGGCCAGGTCAATGTCTTCCTGGTGCTCGGTGGGATGCTCGCGGTTCGCAGTTCGCGGTGGTGGCTGTCCGGTGGACTGGTCGGAATAGTCGCGGGCATCAAACTGACGCCGGCGATCACCGGGTTGTACTTCGTCGCGCGCAAGCGCTGGGCGACGGTGGCCTGGTCGGCCGTGGTCTTCGGCGCGACGGTAGGGCTGAGTTTCCTGATCGCGCCGGTCGAGGCGCGTCGGTATTTCGGCACACTGCTCGGTGACGCCGACCGGATCGGTCCGGTGGGGTCGGTGTGGAACCAGTCGCTGCGGGGCACACTGAGCCGCATCCTCGGCTACGACGTCGAGTCCGGCCCGTGGTGGATCGCGGCCGTGCTCGTCGTGGCGGTGCTGGCGTTCCTGGCTTGGCGCGCGCTCGGCGCGGACGACCGGCTCGGCACGCTGATCGTGGTGCAACTGTTCGGGCTGATGGTCTCGCCGATCTCGTGGTCGCATCACTGGGTGTGGCTGCTGCCGACGGTGCTCTGGGTGGTGTACGGGCCGCTGCGCCGGGCGCCCGGCGCGCGGGTGATCGCCGGGTACTGGCTGGTGACCATGCTCGTCGGCGTGCCGTGGGTGCTGTCGTTCTTCCAGGATTCGATCTGGACCATCTCGCGCCCGGGCGTACTGGCCTGGCTCGGCGCCGTCGACGTGCTCGGCGTTCTGGCGTTCTACCTCTGGGTGATCCGCTTCGGAGCCAGGTACACGCGATCGGCCGAGGACGAAGAAGCGCGCGCAACCACCGAGGGCCCCGCGCGCACCACATAAGTACTCGTCCGCACTCGTCCGACTCTGCTTTGATCAGCCTCGAGCGGCGATCAGCGCAGACTCGAACTTTTGGCTGGAACGCGACACGGCGGCCCGGCTCCCGGTTTCGAGCGAAGCGAGACCGAGCATGCCCCGTTCGCGGCCCGGCTCGCGTCCGAGCGGCCGCCGCCTCCGCGACGCAGTCGCCAGCGGCGGTCGCTCGGACG
>NZ_JBEXME010000021.1:0-85883 GCF_040610355.1 Nocardia sp. NPDC004168
CCCCAAAACCCGCAGCGGCAAAATCATGCGCCGACTCCTGCGCGACGTCGCCGAAGGACGCGAACTCGGCGACACCTCCACCCTCGTCGACCCGAGCGTCTTCGAGGCGATCCGGGCGGGCAAGGGCTGATCACACAGCGCTGAGCGCGGCCGGTGCCGGGACCCGGTACCGGCCGCACCCGTTAAGATTGCGTCAGGTGTGCCGGGAAGTCTGGTCGGCGAGTGGTCGCGCACCCGTTCAGCCGACGCCGGTGGGTGCCGCGTCCGCGCCGCCCGACCACCGGCCGAAAGGTTTCCCGTGATCACGCGAGTGCGCTCGGAACTGTCCCGCTACCTCCGCACGGAAACCTTCGGCGGCGCACTCCTCCTGATCGCGGCGGCCGGAGCGTTGCTGTGGGTGAACTCGCCGTGGGGAGCCAGTTATCTGACGATCACCGAGACGGTCGTCGCGATACCGCCGCTGCATCTGGAACTGACCCTGGCCGAGTGGACCGAGGACGGTCTGCTCGCGGTGTTCTTCTTCGTCGCAGGCCTGGAGCTCAAACGCGAACTGGTCGTCGGCGAACTCGCCGACCGCAGACGCGCCACTCTGCCGGTCATCGCGGCGATCGGCGGTGTGGTGACGCCCGCGCTGATCGCGGCGGTGGTCGGGTTCGGGATCCCCGGCATGGACCGTGGCTGGGCCATCCCCGTCGCCACCGACATCGCGTTCGCGCTCGCCGTCCTGGCGCTGACCGGTTCACGCATCCCTACGGGCGCGCGGGTCTTCCTCCTCAGCCTGGCCGTGGTCGACGACCTGATGGCCATCGTCCTGATCGCGGTGCTGTTCACCACGACGGTGTCGCTGCTGTGGCTGCTCGTCGCCGCCGGATGCTTCGCCGGGTGGGCATCGGGGCAACGCGCGCGAATCCGCACTCCGTTGCTCTACGTGCCGCTGGCGTTGGTGTCCTGGTACGCGCTGCACGAGGCGGGCATCCATCCCACCCTGGCGGGCGTCGCCCTCGGCCTGCTCACCCGGGTGCGTGCGGATCCCGGTGAATCCGAAGCGCCTGCCACCCGGCTCGAGCACATCTTCCAGCCGGTCTCCGCCGGGTTGTGCGTTCCGCTGTTCGCCCTGTTCGCCTCCGGAGTCCCGTTGAATCCCACGGTCTTCGGTGAGTTGTTCACCGACCGGCTCGCGCTGGCCGTGATTCTCGGCCTGCTGGTGGGCAAACCGCTCGGGATTTTCGGGATGAGCTGGGTGGCAATCCGGTTGGGCGTCGCGACGCGGCCCAGCGGACTCGGCTGGCGGGACATGTTCGCCCTCTCGGTGCTCGGCGCGATCGGCTTCACGGTTAGCCTTCTCGTGGCGGAACTCGCGCTCGCCGATGTCGCGGACGGGTCGGCCGTCGAGTTGGCGAAGGCCGCTGTGTTGGTGACATCAATGGCGGCGTCGCTCGCCGGTTCGGCGCTACTGTTGCGGCGTGGGCGTGTCCACCAGGCTCGGCGGGACGCCCGTGCGCTACAACGTGAACAATACGGCGGCGCGAGCGATCCGCCCGGAGGCGGTAGCCTGCGTGACCACGGAGGGCACCGGGAGCACCGCCGATCGAACGGGAGTTGAAGCAGTGCCGGGACAGGGAGAAGGGTCGACCAAGTGAGTTTCAACCACGGCGGTAACGGGAGCGACGCGGAGCGCGGTCGTACGGTCACCTCCATTCCCCTCACGGATGCCGATCCGCTCGGCAACGCCAGTTTCGGGACGCTGGTGCGCGACGCCGCCGAGCAGATGTCGACCCTGGTCCGCGCCGAGGTCGAACTGGCCAAGGCCGAGGTCACCGGCGAGATCAAGAAGGGCCTGCAGGGCAGCGTCTACTTCATCCTCGCGCTCACCGTGCTGCTGTTCAGCACGTTCTTCTTTTTCTTCTTCCTCGGCGAACTGCTCGACGTGTGGCTGGCGCGCTGGGCGGCCTTCCTGATCGTCTTCCTGCTCATGGTCGTCGCCACCGCGGTACTGGCGTTCCTCGGCTACCGGCGGGTGAAGAAACTGCGCGCGCCGGAGAAGACGATCGATTCGCTCAAGCAGGCGCGCACGGTGCTGCCGCACGGCTTGGGCGCGTCCGCGCACGAGGACCGCCTCGCCCTGGAGAAGCAGACTTCCTAGGCGCGCGTGCGCGAGCCGGTACGGCGGCTACTAGGCTCGATCGGCGTGTCGGCGAACTTGCTCCCGGATCCGTCCAGCGTCCGTTACGACGGACCGTGGACGCATAGGGACGTGCACGCCAACGGCATCCGCTTCCACGTCGTGGACGCGGCGCCCGAACGGTCCGACGCACCGCTGGTCGTGTTGCTGCACGGCTTCGGCGACTTCTGGTGGTCCTGGCGGCACCAACTGACCGGCCTGGCCGAGCTCGGCTACCGCACCGTGGCCGTCGACCTGCGCGGCTACGGCGACAGCGACAAGCCGCCGCGCGGTTACGACGGCTGGACGCTCGCCGGTGACGTCGCCGGGCTGATCCGGGCACTGGGCTACACCGAGGCGACGCTCGCCGGGCACGCCGAGGGTGGTCTGGTCTGCTGGACCACGGCGGTGCTGCATCCGCGCTTGGTTCGCTCGATCGCGCTGGTGGGCTCGCCGCATCCGTCGGCGTTGAAAAGCTCCGTGCTGCGCAACCGCCGCCAGCGCGCGGCCTGGCTGCCGAACTTCCTTCGCTACCAGCTCCCCCGGTACGGCGAGCACTTGTTGACCACCGCCGACGGCTTCGAAGTGGAACGGCTGCTGCGCCAACGGGTCAGCGCGGGTTGGGCGAACACCGCCGAATTCGTCGACACCGCACAGCGGATGCGGTCGGCGATCCGGATCCCCGGCGCCGCGCATTGCGCACTGGAGTACCAGCGCTGGGCCTTCCGCAGCCAGTGGCGTCCGGACGGCCGCCGGTTCATGGCGACCATGCGCCAACCCATCCGCATCCCCGTCCTGGCCATGCGCGGCGAGCTGGACCCGTACGTACTGCCGGGAACCTTCCGCCGCGACCTCCATCTCTCGCCGGAACGGCGGCTGGCCGGTATCCCGGCGGCCGGGCACTTCGCCCACCAGGAGAACCCGGACGCCGTGACGAAGGAACTGGTCAAACTCCTCGGCTGAACGCTTCGCGTTCCGGCCCGGCCACGGGTTCGCGGCCGGGTCTCGGTTCGCTGAAAGCGCGTACCCACACCGATCCCGCGCTTCCGCCTTCCCAAGTCGCGACCAAGCCCTGCAGCGGAACGAGTTCCGCGACATCGGAATACCACGGCTCCGTTCCGGTGGTACGGCCGACCCGCGTCGCGGATCAGCTCAGCACACAGGCCCCCGTGGCCACCGGCCCATCGGAACGCTGCGAAGCTTCGAGTTCGGAGCGGACTTCGTTGAGCGTCAGCACATAACCGGTGTCGTTGTCGGTCACCGCGGCGCCGAAGACGACCCCGAGCACCTGCCCTTCGGTATCCACCAGCGGCCCACCGGAATTGCCCGCCTGGACGAGCCCGCGGACGGTGTACACCTCACGCTTCACCGTTCCGTCGCGGTAGATGTTCGGGCCGGTCAGATCCAGAGTCTCGCGGATCCGGGCCGCGCTCGCGGTGTACCGGCCACCGCCCGGGTAGCCGAGCACGATGGCGCTGTCGCCGGTACGCGCGGGCGACGGCGCCTGCGGCACGACCGGAGCGGTGAGTCCGGGTACCGAGAGCACCGCGACGTCGGTGAACGGGTCGAACAGCACCACCGAAGCGGGCAGCGAGCCGTAGGCGGTGTCCACGTCGACGCTCGTCGTGCCCGCGACGACGTGAGCGTTGGTCATCACGCGCTCCGGGGCGATCACGAAGCCCGAGCCCTCCAGCGCCCGCTGGCAACTCGGCGCTACACCGCGGATCCGCAGCACGCTCTGCTGCAGCGAGGCGGCGACCGGGCTGGCCAGCACGCTCGGATCCGGTGGTTCCACCGCGGCGATCGGCGCCCGCCCGAACGGCCCGATCACGTCCGGCAGACCGGAGGTGTTGAGCAGCTTGGAGAATTCGTTGGGCAGCTTGCGCAGCCAGTTCGGCGCGACGTCGTTGACGTCGGCCAGCACCCGCGAGCCGTTGATCGCGGTCGCGATGGCCGGCTGTGACGAGGTGGCCAGCGGCAGTGCCAGCAACCACGCGGTGACCAGCACGGCGACCGCCTGCAGCCCCGCGCCGACCACGCTGTCCACGCTGCGCGTGAAGGGATGACGCATGCCGCTGCGCGCCGCGCGCCCGAGCACCATGCCCGCGACTTCACCGACGATCACCAGCACCACGATGAGCAGCACGCCGGTGAGCACCCTGGTGCGGCCCTCGTCGACGTGCACCAGGATGTGCGGCGCGATCAGGATGCCCGCGACCGCGCCGAGCACCACGCCGAGGAAGGCGAGCGCGGAGGCCACCGCGCCCTGCCGCCAGCCCGAAGAAGCGGCGAGCAGGGCCAGTAGCACGACGGCGATGTCGAGCCAGGCCGACGAACTCATAACGTCATCCCCACGGCGGCGAGTGCGGTCTGCAGATCACGGACGTCCGCGTGGTCCCACTCGCGATCCCAGCCCGCGGCCTTGCTGATCCCGGCGAGGATGCCGCCGGTGAGGCCCCAGACCAGCATCCCGTCCACCTGGAACGCCGGGCTCTGATAACCGAGGGGGCTGCGAACCAGGAAGCGGTTGGCCGGATCCAGCAGCTGCGCGAGCGGCACGCGCACGACCCGCTCGGTCTCGCTCCGGTCGACCACCTGCACCGCACCCGGCGTACGCCAGTACGCGAGCACCGGCGTCACGTCGAAACGAGAGACCGGCACGAAC
Source organism: Nocardia sp. NPDC004168 (assembly GCF_040610355.1). Lineage (NCBI taxonomy): Bacteria > Bacillati > Actinomycetota > Actinomycetes > Mycobacteriales > Nocardiaceae > Nocardia > Nocardia sp. NPDC004168. Next base: position 4,827 of record NZ_JBEXME010000021.1, read on the forward strand.
AGCTTGGGTTGTACCGCGAACGGTTCCACGCCGGAACGGTCGAGGCCGGTTTCCTCGCATGCCTCCCGCAGCGCGGTATCGATCGGCCCGGCATCGCCCGGGTCCGCGGCGCCGCCAGGGAAGGCCACCTGGCCGCGATGCTGACGCAGGGTGGAGGCGCGCTGGGTGAGCAGCACCTCCGCGTCGGCGGGCAGTCCGCCGGGGGCGTCCGGGTCGGGCTCGGGCGAGCCGCCGAACAGCACGAGCACCGCCGCTTGACGCGGCTTCGAGGTCACGGTCATGGCGCGGCGCAGCGCACGCGCCCTGGTCGCGGTGTCGGCGCTGTCGAGGGCCGGTTCGGCCGAGCGGGTCAGCCAGTTCGGGATGCCGGGGGGCATTTCGATGGTCATCGCGCACCTCCCCCGCGCATTCGCCCACCGACCCGCGTGCACGCCCGCACCGTCACCTCCACCATTGATTCGTCCACCCGCATCGTCATGCGGCCACTCCGAGCTTGCCCGCGACGGTATTCGCGATGTCATCCACCCCGTCGAAAGCGCGCACCTCGACGTCGGCTATCGAGCCATCGGCACGCACAAGCACCGAGATCGGCAGCACAGAGGGGGCGCCGACGACCGTGCGCACTCGCGCGTCGGCGTCGAGCACGCCGGGCAATCTCACGTCCAGTCCGCGCAAACGGGACAGTGCCTTGGCCTCATCAGGGTCGCTGTGCACGGTCAGCACCGTAATCGCGTTTCCGGCGCGTTGGGCGTATTGCTGCAAATACGGCAACTCTCTGGCGCACGGTGCGCACCAGTAGGCCCAGAGATTCAGCAGGGCGGGCTTGCCCGCCAGCGCGGCGGCCAGGTCGACCGGTTCGCCGTCCGCCAGACATCCCAGCGTTATCCCGGCCAGCGGACCGTTGCCGGGGGCCGCGCCGCTCGGGCAATCGGACAGATGGGCGGCGGCGCGCAGGTCATCGGAGACGCCGGAGGCAACGGGAGCCTGGTGTTGCTCCTCGCTCCGGTCGTCGCCGCGCGGCCACACCGCGACCGCCAGCGCGACCACGACGATCAGACCGGCAAGTGCCCAGCGCCACGCATGTCCCGCACTCCTTCGGCCCGAGGGCTCAGAACTCACCGGCCCACCAGCTCGAGCAGATGCTCCCGCTCCGGCCCCTTCACCAGCTTGGCCGCGGCCTCCGGATCGGTCGGCCCGATCCCGAACGACGGACAGTCTTTGACCAGGACGCACGCACCGCACGCCGGCTTGCGGGAATGGCAGACGCGCCGTCCGTGGAAGATCACCCGGTGCGACAGCATCGTCCATTCCTTGCGCTCGATCAGCGCGCCGACGATGTGCTCGACTTTGACCGGGTCCTCCTCGTCGGTCCATCCCCACCGGCGCACCAGGCGACCGAAATGGGTGTCGACCGTGATGCCGGGGACCCCGAACGCGTTACCGAGGATGACGTTGGCGGTCTTGCGCCCGATGCCGGGGAGCTGGACCAGTTCGGTCAGGGTGTGAGGCAATTCACCGTCGTGACGTTCCAGCAGCGCTTGGCCGAGTCCGATCAGGGAGGAGGTCTTGTTCCGGTAGAACCCGGTCGGCCGGATGTATTCCTCCAGCTCCGCGCGATTTGCCTCGGCGTAGGCCCGCGCGTCCGGGTAACGGGCGAACACCGCGGGCGTGGTGAGATTCACGCGCTCGTCGGTGCATTGTGCCGAAAGTATTGTCGCCACCGCCAATTCCAGCGGTGTGGTGAAATCCAGCTCGCAGTGCGCGTCGGGGAAGGCGGTCGCCAGTTCACGGTTCATCCGGCGCGCGCGGCGGACCAGCCCGAGCCGGGTTTCCGCCTGTCGTGCCCTGGTTTTCCGATTCGGAGCCGCGGCGGCGACCGGCGGCGTTCCGGAGGGCTCGGAGCCGGGCGGAAGCCCGTTCCCGGAGGCGGTGGAGGGGGAGACGCGCACGCGTCCACCATACGGAATCGGCAGACAACGTTGTCCTTCCAGTTCAGTTGCCGTGTTCCATCTGAGACCTCGACCGTGTTTACTGCTCGTCATGCAAGGACTCGCTGTGGTGCTCTTCCCAGTGGTGCTGATGCTGTTCGCACTGGGTATGGAGCGGGTCGAGAACCGGCTCCGCAAGCTTCTCGAACCCGACGAAGAGGTTCAGCAGTACCTGGACAAGGCAAGCAACGCCGAGGTGAAGGAGCTGACCAAACTCGGTCTGCCCGCCGCCGTCGCCCGGATGCGCAAGCGCCGCTCCCGCGGCGATGAGATGGACGTGGCCCGCGCCAGCTGACGCGGCGCAAGTGTCGCGCAATCCACTCGTTACGTGGTGTCCGTCACTACGCTGTAGTGAGGCCGCGTAGACTGCGCTGTTGGCCGAGTCGCTTCGGTCCGGTACAGAGCCATTTCCCTAAGGAGCACATTCGTGGACGAGGCCCTCGCCAGAGCAGGCATCTTCCAGGGCGTCGAGCCCACTGCGGTGGCCGCCCTCGCCAAGCAACTTCAGCCGGTTGATTTCCCGCGCGGTCATGTCATCTTCAACGAGGGTGAGCCGGGTGACCGGCTGTACATCATCACGTCCGGCAAGGTGAAGATCGGACGCCGTTCGCCCGATGGGCGCGAGAATCTGCTGACCATCATGGGCCCGTCCGACATGTTCGGCGAGCTGTCCATCTTCGACCCAGGTCCACGCACTTCCACCGCCACCACGGTGACCGAGGTGCGCGCGGTGACGATGGACCGCGACGCCCTCAAGACCTGGATCGACCAGCGGCCCGAGATCGCCGAGCAACTGCTCCGCGTCCTCGCCCGCCGCCTGCGCCGGACCAACAACAACCTGGCCGACCTGATCTTCACCGACGTGCCCGGCCGCGTCGCCAAGGCGCTGTTGCAGCTCGCACAGCGCTTCGGCACGCAGGAAGCCGGCGCGCTGCGGGTCACCCACGACCTGACCCAGGAGGAGATCGCCCAGCTGGTCGGCGCCTCCCGCGAGACCGTGAACAAGGCGCTCGCCGACTTCGCGCATCGCGGCTGGCTGCGGCTGGAGGGCAAGAGCGTGCTCATCTCCGACTCCGAGCGCCTGGCCCGCCGCGCTCGGTAACACGCCCCGAACGACGAACGCCGGGTTCAGCGCTCCACTGAACCCGGCGTTCCGTTGTTCCTGTCAGCCGTGCACGCGCAGGTAGTCCAGCTGCGCCTGCACCGAACTGCGCGCCGCGGGCCACAGCCGCTCGTCCACATCGGCGTACACGCGCCGTACGACCGCCATCGCGTCCGCATCCGAACCGAGCACCCGCAACGCTTCCCGCACCTGGCCGAGGCGCTCGTGCCGATGGGCGATGTAGTAGCGGGCCACCGGTTCGAGATCAGGATGATCCGGGCCGTGCGCGGGCAGCAACGCCTTGCCCTTGCCCGCTTCCAGCAGCCGGTCCAGCGAGGACAGATAGTCGGCCAGCGCACCACTGCCTGACCCGAGCACGGTGGTGCCAGCGCCGAGGATGGTGTCGCCGGTCAGCACCGCGTCATCGAGGACGAAACTGACCGAGTCGTCGGTGTGGCCCGGCGTTTCCAGCACGGTGATCCGCAGGCCCGCGGCCTCGATCACCTCGCCGTCGGCGAAGGCGGCAGCCGAGCCGCGCAGAAAGCCGGAATCCTTGGCGCGCACGGATGTCCCGGTCAGTTCGACCAGATGATCGATCCCGCCGGTGTGGTCGTGGTGGTGGTGGGTGATCAAGGTGAGAGCGACCCGGCCACCGGTGGCCTCGGCGATCGCGGCGCTGTGCGACTCGTCCTTCGGACCCGGGTCCACCACCACACAGTCCAACCGGCCCGCCGCCCGCAGGATCCAGGTGTTGGTTCCCTCCAGGGTCATCTGTCCCGGATTGTCGGCGAGCAGCACCGCCGCCGTCTCGGTGACCTGTCGGAGCTGCCCGTAGGCGGGGTGTGTCAACGTCATCGCAAAACCTCGGATAGAAACGGAGCCGACAGTTCCGGTCTAGCGCACCTCGGCGATCAGTTCGACTTCGACCGGAGTATTCCGGGGAAGTTCGGAGACGCCGACGGCCGAGCGCGCGTGCTTGCCCGCGTCACCGAAGACCTGACCGAGGAACTCCGACGCACCGTTGATCACCACCGGCTGATCGCCGAATCCGGGTGCCGAAGCCACGAATCCGACCACCTTGACGATCCGCACCACCGCGTCCAGCCCGACCAGGTCGTGCACCGCGGCCAGCGCGTTGAGCGCGCACAGCCGAGCCGCTTCCTTGGCCGCCTCCACCGAAACCTCCGCGCCGACCTTGCCGACCGCCGACAGCTCGCCGTTCACGAACGGCAGCTGACCGGAGGTATAGACGAGCGACCCGGTGCGGATCGCGGGAATATAGGCCGCGACCGGTGCCACGACCGGGGGCAGGGTGATTCCGAGCTCGGCGAGGTTCTTCTCCCACTGGGTCACTGCGTCACCCTCCTTCGCTACTTGGGCCGCTTGAGATAGGCGACGTGCTGCTCACCGGTAGGGCCGGGCAGCACGGTGACCAGCTCCCAGCCGTCGGCGCCCCACTGATCGAGAATCTGCTTCGTCGCATGCGTCAGCAGCGGCACGGTCGCGTACTCCCACAAGGTCGTATCACTCATGTGCGAGAGCGTAGCTCTGTCTGATTGCCGCGACTTCGTCGCGGCGTGTTCGCGGCCCCCTTGTGGCTGCGAACGGAACAGGCTCGGTCTCGCTTCGCTCGAAAGACGTGGTTGCGGTGCGCTGGGCGCGTGGGGAGTGGAGCCGCACTACCTCGGTTCGCGGTTGCAATCACCCCGGATTCGGGGTTGCGGTCTCCCGGGGTTTCGCAGTGGTTCTATGGACTGGCGGGGGCATTACTCGACCTCGCCATGGGCGCGGCGGCCGGGCGGTCCGAGGCGTACCGCGAATGAGTGGTCTGTCTCACCCGGCTCGGTGGGGTCGGCACGATCGCCCGCAACCGGCGCCTGTGTCGGTGACGGGAGATCTGCTGGTTCGGCGACTGATTTCGTGTGGTTATCGGCGGCTCGCGGAGTGAGCCCGCAACTTATTGCGGTGGCGGGGGCAGGGCTGGGAACCGCTTTTGGATCAGCCCGTCTGGTACGGCCCGTGCCCCGCGGCGGCGAACCAGTTATAGGCTCGCGATCGTGGGAGTACCAACAGCAGTGCCGCTTTCGGAGGAGCCGGAAGTGGGCGCAAGGTGGCCGAAGCGCGCTGAACAGGCCCGCTTGCACTACGTCTCCGGCAAGGGAGGCACGGGCAAGTCGACGGTTGCCGGGGCGCTGGCCTTGGCGCTCGCCGCGGGCGGGCGCCGGGTGCTGTTGGTGGAGGTGGAGAGCAGACAATCGATCGCGCAGCTGTTCGATCTGCCGCCGCTGCCGCCGACCGAGACACGCATCGCCACCGCGGACGGCGGCGGCGAGGTGGTCGCGCTGGCGCTGGACATCGAGCACGCCTTCCTCGAATACCTGGACATGTTCTACAACCTCGGCTTCGCGGGCCGCGCGATGCGCAGGATGGGCGCCATCGAGTTCGTCACCACGATCGCGCCCGGTCTGCGGGACGTCATCCTGACCGGCAAGATCAAGGAGTGCGCGGTTCGCGTGGACAAGTCCGGCAAGCGGGTCTACGACGAGATCGTGGTCGACGCACCGCCCACCGGCCGGATCGCCGGCTTCCTCGACGTCACCAAGGCGATGGCCGAGGTGGCCAAGGGCGGGCCGATCGCCTCGCAGGCCGAGGGCGTCTCGCAGTTGCTGCATTCCGACCAGACCATGATCCATCTGGTCACGCTGCTGGAGGCGCTGCCGGTACAGGAAACCGCCGACGCCGTCGCCGAGCTCACCGCCGCGGACCTGCGCATCGGCACCGTCATCGTGAACCGGGCGACCGAGGGCCAGCTCCCGCCCGAGCTGCGCGCCCGCGCCGCGCAGGGCCACCTGGACGCCGACGCCGTCCGCGCGGGCCTCGACTCCGCGGGGATAAACCTCCCCGACAGCGACTTCCAGGGGCTGCTCACCGAAACGATCGAGCACTCCGCGACTCTGCAAGCACAGGACGACAGCGCCGAAGAACTGGCGAAGGTCGACATCTCCCGGCTCTACCTGCCCGCCCTGCCCGACGGAATGGACCTGGGCGGCCTGTACGAACTAGCCGAACACCTCACCGCACAGGGAGTCCGATGAGCATGCCGACCCATCCCCCGGCTGCCCCGCTGAATATTTCGCGGATCATCGCCGACCCGTCCGCGCGCGTGGTGGTCTGCTGCGGTTCCGGCGGCGTCGGCAAGACGACCACCGCCGCCGCCATCGCCCTGCGCGCCGCCGAAGAGGGGCGCAAGGTCGTGGTGCTCACCATCGACCCCGCGCGCAGGCTTGCGCAGTCACTGGGCGTCGCCGACCTCGGCAACAACCCGCAGCGGGTGGCCCTGGGGCCGGAGGCCAAGGGCGAGCTGCACGCGATGATGCTCAACATGCGTCGCACGTTCGACGACATGGTGCTCGAACACACCAGCGGAGAGAAAGCGGAGCAGATCTTCGCCAACCCCTTCTATCAGACGGTCGCCTCCTCCTTCGGCGGCACACAGGAATACATGGCGATGGAGAAGCTGGGTCAACTGGCCCATCGCGGCGAGTGGGACCTGATCGTGGTCGACACCCCACCGTCGCGCAACGCCCTCGACTTCCTGGACGCCCCCAAGCGACTGGGCAACTTCCTCAACGGCCGGATGATCCGGGTGATCATGGCTCCCGGCCGTGGCGTGACCCGGCTCGTGACCGGCGCGATGAGCCTGGCGGTGCGCGGCGTGTCGACCGTCGTCGGAGGACAGATGCTCAAGGACGCGTCGAACTTCCTGCAATCCTTGGAGTCGTTGTTCGGCGGCTTCCAGGAGCGGGCCGAGCGCACCTTCGCGATGCTGTCGAAGCCGGGCACGCATTTCCTCGTGGTGGCGGCGCCGGAACCGGACGCGCTGCGAGAGGCCTCGTTCTTCGTCGACCGCCTCTCCACCGAGCGCATGCCGCTGGCGGGTCTGGTGCTCAACCGCACCCATCCCGTGCTGAGCTCGCTGTCGGCCGATCACGCGCTCACCGCCGCCGACCAGGTGGCGGACTCCGATCCGCTCACCGCGGCGGTGTTGCGGGTGCACGCCCGCCGGGTCGCCACCGACAAACGGGAACAGCATTTGCTGCACCGCTTCACCGGCGCGCATCCGCGGGTGCCGATCGTGTCGGTCACCGCGCTTCCGTTCGAGGTGTCCGATCTCGACGCGCTGCGCGTCGTCGGCGATCAGCTCACCGGCACGGCCCGCGCGACCGCCTGATACTTAGGCGTATCCGCTATTGCTCCGAACGGAAATAACAGTCCTGAAACGAAACTGAGCCCGCTTCCGCGGGCTCTGTTTCGATTTCGCCGGGGCTACATCGCCACTTGATGCTGGCGCTGGGCCTGGAAGAAATCGGCCCACGAGGTCACTTCCGGATGCTGCTTCAACAGGGCGCGACGCTGCCGTTCCGTCATGCCGCCCCACACACCGAACTCGACGCGATTGTCCAGCGCGTCGGCACCACACTGCATGAGCACTGGACAGTGCCTGCAGATCGTCGCCGCTTTGCGCTGCGCCGCGCCGCGGACGAACAACTGATCGGGGTCCACTTCCTTGCATCGGGCCTGGGCTACCCAGGCGATCCTTGCTTCGGCCTGCTCCACGTCCAATCGAGCGATGGGGGTTGTCATGTGCATTTGGTGTGCCCCTTTGCAGTCCGAACACCGGGTCAACGGCGCTCCAGAATCGCGTTGTCACCGCGCAGCACCCAAACCCCGCTGCGAAGTGCACCACATTCCACTTTGAGTGTTAGCTCTATCACACTGGGTTCTCAATCTAGGTAAAGGTATGGCGCTTGCGCAAGACCACCTCGAGATTTTTTGGTACGTCCGTCCCTGCAAAGCCCTGCGCGCACTGGACGGGCAGGCAGATTGCGTTCGCGCCCTCCCGCGACACGCCGCGCACGATCACGCGACACGCCCATTCCGGTTCGTGAACAACCAGTTCCGCGCTCCGGACAAATGCCGCCAAGAACGCCGGAATGGCAACCCGTAGTCTTGATTCGTGCCGATCACACATACGCTCGCGCGGCTGGCCGGTAGCTGCGTGCTGGCCTCCGTGCTCGTCGCCGGGTTGTTGTTCCCGCTCGCCGGCGGCTTCGGGTTCGTCTCCAACCGTGCCGCCGACGCTGTCGACAACGTCTCCTCGGAGCTGGTCGAGGGAACGGTGCCCGCGGTCTCGACCATGGTCGACGCGGCGGGCAATCCGATCGCCTGGCTGTATGAGCAGCGCCGCTTCGAGGTGCCCAGCGACCGGATCTCCAACGACATGAAACTGGCGATCGTGTCCATCGAGGACCGCCGCTTCGCCGAGCACGAGGGCGTCGACTGGCAGGGCACGCTACGCGCGTTCCTCACCAACTCCGCCAGCGGCGAGGTCCAGCAGGGCGCCTCGACGCTGGACCAGCAGTATGTGAAGAACTTCCAGCTGCTGGTGGTCGCCAAGACCGACGCCGAGCGCCGCGCCGCCATCGAGACCACTCCGGCCCGCAAGATCCGGGAGATCCGGATGGCGCTGACGCTGGACCGTCAGCTGACCAAGGACGAGATCCTCACCAGATACCTCAACCTCGTCCCGTTCGGGAACTCGTCCTACGGCATCCAGGACGCGGCGAAGACCTACTTCGGCGTGGACGCGGCCGAACTGAACGTCTCCCAGGCCGCGATGCTCGCCGGCATGGTGCAGAGTTCGTCCAAACTGAACCCCTACACCAACCCGGACGGCGTGCTGGCCAGGCGCAACACGGTGCTGGACACCATGATCCAGAACATTCCCAGCCGCGCCGAGGAGTTCCGCGAGGCGAAGACCAAGCCGCTGGGCGTGCTGCCCGAACCCAAGGGCCTGCCGCGCGGCTGCATCGCGGCCAACGACCGCGGCTTCTTCTGCGACTACGCGCTGGAGTACCTGGCCAACGCCGGGATCAGCCGCGAACAGATCGAGAAGGGCGGCTACCTGATCAAGACCACCCTCGATCCGGCCGTGCAGGACTCGGTGAAACGAGCGGTGACCGACGCGGCGAACCCGAACCTGGACAACATCGCGGAAGTCATGTCGGTGGTCGGCCCCGGGCACGACACGCACCCCGTGATCGCGATGGCCAGCAGCCGCACCTACGGCCTGAACCGGGACGCGAACGAGACCGTGCAGCCGCAGCCGTACTCGATGGTCGGCGACGGCGCGGGCTCGATCTTCAAGATCTTCACCACCGCCGCGGCCATGGAGAAGGGTCTCGGCATCGACGCCCAGCTCGACGTGCCAGGGCGGTTCGAGGCCAAGGGGATGGGTAACGGCGGCGCGCGCGGGTGCCCGGCCGCCACCTACTGCGTCGAGAACGCGGGCAAGTACAAGTCGCCCATGTCGGTGACCGAAGCGCTGGCGACGTCGCCGAACACCGCGTTCGTCAAGCTGATCCAGGCCGTGGGCGTCACCCCGACCGTCGACATGGCGGTCCGGCTCGGCATGCGCTCGTTCACCGAAGCGGGCACCTCCGGCCACGGCAACCAGAGCCTGGCCGACATGATCAAGGAACAGAACCTCGGCTCGTTCACCCTGGGACCGGTCGCGATCAATCCGCTGGAGCTGTCCAACGTCGCCGCGACGCTGGGGTCCGGCGGCCGCTGGTGCCCGCCGAACCCGATCAAGGAGGTCGTCGACCGTCAGGGCAAGCAGGTACCGCTGACCCAGCAGGCCTGTGAGCAGGTCGTCGAGCCGGGCCTGGCCAACACCTTGGCCAACGCCATGAGCAAGGACGACATCTCCGGCACGGCGGCGGGCGCGGCCCAGTCGGTGGGCTGGAACTTCCCGATGTCGGGCAAGACCGGTACCACCGAAAGCCACCGTTCCTCGGCCTTCCTCGGCTTCACGAACGCTCTGGCCGCCGCGGTCTACGCCTACGGTGACAGCCCGACCCCGGGTGAGATCTGCTCGTTCCCGCTGCGCAACTGCGGCGACGGCAACCTGTTCGGCGGTAACGAACCCGCGCGCACCTGGTTCAACGCGATCAAGCCGGTGATACCGCTGTTCCCGCCGCCCGGGTTGCCCCCGTTGGACAACAAGTACGTGCGTGGCGCGAACAACGCGCAGGTGCCCGATGTCGTCGGCATGACCCAGGGCGAGGCCACCTCGGCGCTGGTCGCCGCGGGCTTCCAGGTGTCGCCGGTGACCGGGGCGGGCGATCGGCCCAAGGGCACCGTCATGGGCACCGCGCCCAACGGGTCGGCGATCCCCGGCTCGGTGATCACGCTGTACATCAGCGACGGCACCGTCCGGGCGGCGCCGCCGCCGGGGCCGCCCGCACCGCCGCCGGGCATCCCCGGGCTGCCCGTGCCGCGGCTGCCACCGATCCCCATCCCGATCCCGATCCCGCGCTGAGCAAGCGAAAGGGGCCGCGAACCTCACGGTTCGCGGCCCCTTTCGCGTCGCCGTCCTACAGCCGCGCTTTCACCGCGGCCGAGATGCGCGAGCCGTCGGCCTTGCCCGCGGCGAGCCCGGTGGCGATCTTCATGACCTGCCCCATCTGCCGCATGCCGGGACGCTCCCCGATCTCCTCGGCGACCTGCGCGATCGCGGTGTCGGCGAGATCGGCGACCTCGGCCTCGGTCAACTGGGTCGGCAGGTACTCCTCGATGATCTGCGCCTCGGCGCGCTCGTTCGCCGCCAGTTCGCCGCGCCCGGCCTGCGTGTAGACCTCGGCGGATTCGTTGCGCTTCTTCGACTCCTTCTGCAGCACGGAGACGACCTCGGCGTCGGTGAGTTCACGGGCCGCCGAGCCGGCGACCTCGGCGTTCTGAATCGCCGACAGCAGCATCCGCAACGTGGAAAGGCGCAGCGTGTCCTTGGCTTTCATCGCGGCGGTGAGATCCGTCCGCAGCTGCGATTTGAGTTCCGACATGCCGCTCACGGTAGCCGCTGGGACGCGGCGGTCCCACTACATTTGCCGCGCGGCCCGATTTCCCGCCGGAAAAACGGGCGCCTGTGCGGAAACACACTCGGCGCTCCTGAGCGAGGTCACCTATGCTGGGCAAATGCCCGTGATCTCGACCTCTGCTGTACGCACGACCGCGCTGGGAGCCGCCGGGGCCGCGGTGGCCGGAATCGGCTACGCCTCGCTGGTCGAACGCAACGCCTTCGTCCTACGGGAGGCGACCATGCCCGTGCTGGCGCCGGGGTCGTCGTCGCTGCGGGTGCTCCACCTCAGTGACCTGCACATGATGCCGGGACAGAAGCTCAAGCAGCAGTGGCTACGGGAGCTGGATCGGCTGGAGCCCGACCTGGTGATCAACACCGGCGACAACCTCTCGCATCAGAAGTCGGTGCCCGCGGTAGTTCAGGCCCTCGGCGGATTGCTTTCCCGCCCGGGCCTTTTCGTTTTCGGCAGCAACGACTACTTCGCGCCGGTGGCGAAGAACCCGCTGAAGTACTTCAAGAAGGACCACCGCCGCACCTACGGCGCTCCGCTGCCGTGGAAAGACCTGCGTGCGGCTTTCACCGAGCGCGGTTGGCTCGATCTGACGCACGTGCGCCGCGATCTCGAAGTGGCAGGCATCCGCATCGCCACCGCCGGTGTGGACGACCCGCACTTGCAGCGCGACCGGTACGACACTGTCGCGGGGGCCCCGAATCCCTTGGCCGACCTGCGGCTCGGCCTCACCCACTCCCCTGAGCCCCGAGTGCTGGACCGTTTCGCCGAGGACGGGTACGACCTGGTGCTCGCCGGGCACACCCATGGCGGCCAGTTGTGCCTGCCCGGCTACGGCGCCCTGGTCACCAACTGCGGGATCGACCGGTCCCGGGTGAAGGGTCCGTCGAAGTGGGGGGAGCACACCCAGTTGCACGTCTCCGCGGGTGTCGGCACCTCACCGTGGGCGCCGTACCGGTTCTGCTGCCGCCCGGAGGCGACCCTGTTGACGCTGGTGGCCGCGCCGCCGAAGCGGCCGGGCGCCGACACGGGCCAGGGAGTGTCGGCATCGGAGGCCGTCGCCCGCTAATGTCCCCTGCCGAGACGTGTGGCAGGTAGGGGACAACTGTGAGTGGATTCGACGACCGGCGCGACCCGACGACTCCGGGACGGCCCGCCGGGCCGCCGACTCCTCGGCAACAGCCCTACCCCCCATTACGTTCCGTTCCCGCCTCGGCGGACGGTAACGACGCTCGACCGCCGCACAGCGGAGCGCATCCCGGCGGAACCGACGACTCGGGACGCCCCGCCGGCACGCCTTGGCAGCGCGGCGCTCGGTCGCCCGGCCTGATCCCGGGGCAGCCGCATTCGGGCCCAGCCGAGCACGGCGCGACGCCTCAGTGGTGGCAGCCCGACCCGGCCACGCAGTGGCAGCCGTACCAAGAGCCCGCACCCACACCCCAGTGGCAGCCGGGCGGGCAGAGCGATCCCGCACCGGCTCGGCCGCAGGGCACGCAGGACGACCCGACCTTGCTCGCTCCGTCGTCGGGTGGTCCCGCGCAACCCGGACCGTCGGGCCACAACGATCCCACCATGCAGGCCCCGTCCCTCGGGCAGACGCCCTCCGGGCAGTGGCCGCCACAGGGCGGTCCCGGCCCCGGTACAGGCGGGCGCAACGATCCGACCATGCTCGGCCAACCGCTCGGCGCGCTCGACCCCTTCGGCCGCGGGGGGCCGGGTCCCGCGCCGGGCTCCGGCGACTCGGCACCGACCTTGCTCGGCTATCCGAGCGCCGATCGATTCGGCCAACCGGCACCGGCCCCACAGTGGCAACCGGGCGGCGGGCCCGGGCAATACGGCACGGCACCGGATGGCCGATATCACCCGGGCTATGGTCCACAGGCCGGAGGTCCGCCACCGAACCGTCCGAGCGGGAGCGGCCGAGGGAAGGTCCTTCTGTCGGTTGGCCTGGCGGTGCTGCTGGTAGCCGGTCTCGCTGCCGGGGCAGTGGCCCTCACCCGGATGAAGACGAACGATCCCGCCGAGGGCACCGCGCCATCGATGGTGAACGCGCTCAACACCACCACAGCGAGCGCGCCCGCCCGGACCACGACCAGATCGGCCCCGACGACGACCGCGCGAGGTTCCGGCGACAAGACTCCGGTCGTCCCCGGCTATCAGGTGGTCCGAGCACCCGACAGCGGCGCCGCCTACGACGTGCCCGCCGACTGGACGGTGGCGCCGCAGGGCACCATCGGCGGCTTCGGCGAGCCACCGAATGCCGTCGCGGGGAAGGGCTTGGCCAGCGAGGGCAAGGGCTACTGCCCGGGCTCGACCCGGACCGTAGCTTTCCTGACCGGCTCGAACACCTCAGACCCCGGGAAGGCGGCCACCGAACTCGGCACCAGGACCGCCACGCTCGCCTACACCGGGACCCAGGGCGGCACACCCGGCCTGCCCATGCCGCTGGCGTCGCTGGACGGATCACAGCACGGCATGTTCGTGGAGACCAAGGGCACCGTCTCCGACGCCAAGCCCGGCTGCGCGAAGGCGTACTCCGTCTACACCGCCGCGTTCCCCAACGATCAGGGCAACTTCGTCATGGTGATCGCCGCCGACACGGGCGTCCCGCACGCGCTCGACGCCGAGACCGCCAAGAAGATCTTCACCAGCATCCGCCCCCTCGCAGGGTGACTGACCTGCCGGTTTAACGTCTCGGGCACCCCTGTTGTAAGCTACTCCAGGTTCGCTTCACGGGGTGTGGCGCAGCTTGGTAGCGCGCTTCGTTCGGGACGAAGAGGTCGCAGGTTCAAATCCTGTCACCCCGACTCGTGGTTGAGACGACGGGAAGGCCCCTGACCGGTTCACGGTCGGGGGCTTTCTCCGTTGTGCGGCCCTTTGTAGGTTGGTCCGCTCGCATGCGGGAATATCATCGCTGAAACCGAATTCCCGCAATCGACGAAAGGTCGGCAGATGAGCAAGCCCGTCGACAGCGTGCCCGCGGACAGACCGCTGTCCGGGAAGACCGCCCTGGTCACGGCGGCCTACACCGGAATCGGCAGGTCGATCGCGAAAACTCTTGCCGCGCAAGGCGCTCAGGTCGTGGTGCAGCATCCGCACTTCCCCGAGCCCGCCGCGGACGTCGTCAAGGAGATCACCGAGGCGGGCGGCGCGGCGCTGGCACTCGCGGCGGATATCGCCGATCGCGACGAATACGAGGAGCTGGTGCAGGCGCTGCTCGAGGATTGCGGCGGCTGGCACGTGCTGGTCAACACCGCGGCGGTGCCGGAATCCGAGCCGTTCCCGAAGCTCAGCTCGGAGGCGTTCGACAGCAATTTCGCGGCCACGGTGAAGGGCGTCTTCCACGGCATGCAACTGGCGTTGCAGCACTTGGCCGACGAAGGCCGGGTCATCACCGTCTGCGATCCCGCCGACCCGGGCGGCGCGGTGCACGAAGCGGTGCGCGGCGCGGTCGAGCAGCTCGGCCAGGCGGTGGCCCCGGACTTCGGGTCCCGGCGGATCACCGTCAATACGGTCAGCTACGGCGCCGGGACGACCGACAACGCGGAACTCGAGACCGCCCTCGCCGCGATGCGGCCGACCGAGCCGGGCGCGGTGGTCGCCTATCTGGCCGGTAACGCGGCGAGCACGGTGAACGCACAGATCATCCGGCTCGACGGCACGGGCGGCCGGTAGCAGGCGCGGCTGCGGCCGACGCGCCCGCGGTCAGCGAGCGCGCCGGCCGGACGCTCAGGCGGTGACCGTACCGCCGTAGGAACTGAATCCCCGGCCCAGTGCCTGGCAGGTGAAGCTGCCGTGGAAGCCGACCTGGCACGACGCTCCGGCGTGCTCGATGATCGGACCCCACTGGCCCGAGCCGGTTTTCACGTCGTTGATGCTGGGGTTGCCACCCGGCAGCGTGTACGGCGTGGCCGGGTCGAAGGTGGGATGCGCGGGCAGCCAGGCCTGGTCGATCACGATCTCGTTCACCGTCACCGGTACCGGGATGTAGGTGCCGCCGACGTAGTAGCTCATGTGCTGGGGATAGCCGAAATCACATCCGACGGAGCCGTCCGCGAAGATCGCGCAGTTCGTGCTGCCCGCCGAGAAGTAGACCGTGCCCGGATCGGCTTGGGCGTTGCCGGCCGCCACAAGGGTCGCCATCGCCGCGGCGGCGAGGGCTCCGGCGATCTTCGTGCTGCGCTTCATACCTTCTCCTTGATGCTTCGCTGTTGGACAACCGACTCGATGAGACTGTCGGGGCTGCCCGGGATTTCGTTTCGCTCCGAGTACCCCGGACGGCGGCCGAACATTGCTCCGACCGGCGCGGTGAGCAGACGCTAACGCGGCGATAACTTACGGTCACTCCATCGAAACGCGAGGTCAATAGCGTATACAGCCATGTCGACACGGATAGCGACACTGGCCGACGCGGCGGGCAAACCCCTGCGCGACGTGGTGTACGAGAAGCTGCGCAGCGAACTCATGAACGGGGACATCAAGTTCGGCGAACGTCTCACCGAGCCGAAACTCTCCACCCGCTTCGGCATCTCGCGCACGCCGATCCGCGAAGCGCTGACCGTCCTGTGCTCGGACGGACTACTCCAACGCGAAGAATACGGATTCAGTCCGGTCCGGCCGAGCATCCCGCTGATCCGCGACCTGTACGAGCTGCGAATCACGCTGGAGCTGGGCGGTCTCCAGCGCGCGATGACCAATCCCGCGGTCACGCACGATCGGGCGCTGCTGGAGGCCGAGCGCGCCGCCTGGCTGGAACTGCGCGCCGACCCTCCGGCCCAGGAGCCCGGCTTCGTGGTGCGTGACGAGGAATTCCACGTCACGCTGCTGACCGCCGCGGGCAACACCGAGATGGTGCGCGCGCTCAAAGCGGTGAATTCCCGCATCCGGCACGTACGCATGTACGACTTCATGGTCAACAACCGGATCGAGACCACCATCGCCGAGCACCTCGGAATCCTGGACGCCGTTCTGGCGGAGGACCTTTCGCTCGCGTATCGGCTGCTGCACACGCACATCGGTGAATCGCTGGACGTCGTGCTCGAGCGGGTCACCCGCGCGATCGCGGCGATGTCGCTGGCTACGGAATAGCAGGGAGCGGTAGTGAGTCTGGAATTCGATACGGTACTCGTCGCCAATCGCGGCGAGATCGCATGCCGCATCATGCGCACAGCCCGGGAACTCGGGCTGAAGACGGTGGCCGTGTACTCCGATGCCGATGTCGGCGCCGCGCACGTCGAAATGGCCGATGTCGCCGTGCACCTGGGTCCGGGACCGGCCGCGCAGTCCTACCTGCGCGCCGATTCGGTGGTCGAGGCGGCGCTGGCGACCGGAGCGGGGGCCATTCATCCCGGCTACGGATTTCTCTCGGAAAATGCCGATTTCGCCGCCGAGGTGGAGAAAGCGGGCATCGCGTTCGTCGGACCGACCCCACAGCAACTGCGCGTCTTCGGTGACAAGCACACCGCACGCACCGCCGCACGCGCGGTGGGCGTGCCGCTCATCCCGGGCAGCGACCTGCTCGAATCGGCCGAACACGCGGTGGCGGAAGCGGAGCGGATCGGTTTCCCCGTGATGCTGAAGGCGGTCGGCGGCGGTGGCGGCATCGGTATGCAGGCCTGCTTCGGCCCGGACAAGGTGCGCGCGGCCTACGAGCGGGTGCAGCGCATCGCCGCGGCGAACTTCGGTTCGGCGGGCGTCTTCCTGGAGCGTTTCGTCGCGCGCGCCAGGCACGTCGAGGTGCAGCTGTTCGGCGACGGCAGCGGCCGCGTTGTCAGCCTCGGTACCAGGGACTGCTCGCTACAACGCCGCAACCAGAAGGTGATCGAGGAGGCGCCCGCGCCGGGACTCACCGCGGAATTGTCCGAGCACCTGCTCGCCGCGTCGCGGGAACTGGCCCGCTCGGTCGGGTACCGCTCGGCCGGGACGGTGGAATTCGTCTACGACACCGACAGCGGCGCCGCGTCGTTCCTGGAGATGAACACTCGCCTTCAGGTCGAACACCCGGTCACCGAGGCGGTCACCGGCGTCGACTTGGTCGAGTGGATGCTGCGCCTGGCCGGCGGCGACACCGCGATGGTGGACGAGCAGCCCGAGAGCGGACCGGCGATCACCGGCCATGCGGTGGAGGCGCGGGTCTACGCGGAAGATCCCGGCCACGATTACCGTCCGAGCGCGGGCCTGGTCACGGCCGCGCACTTCCCGGACGACGTCCGGGTCGACACGTGGGTCGGCACCGGTTCGGAGGTCAGTTCGTATTACGACCCGCTGCTGGCCAAGGTGATCAGCGCGGGCGAGAGCCGAGCCGACGCCTTCGCCGCGCTGCGCACCGCGCTCGGCGCGACTCGCGTCTACGGTGTGCAGACGAATCTGCCGCAACTGCGCCAGGCCGCGGCCGACGGCCGGGTCCTGCGCACCGAGCACACCACGACCACGCTGGCCGAGATCCGCCCGGTCGGCCGCCGCATCGACGTGCTGCGCGGCGGAACGATGACCACGGTGCAGGACCATCCGGGCCGGATCGGCTTGTGGGAGGTCGGCATTCCGCCGTCCGGTCCGATGGACGACCTCTCCTTCACCCTCGCCAACACAGCGGTCGGCAACCCGGTCGGCGTCCCCGCGCTCGAATGCACCTTGCAGGGACCGCAATTGCGCTTCTCCGACACCACGGTCGTGTGCGTGACCGGTGCGCAGGCTCCGGTGACGGTGGACGGCCGCCCGGTGGCCATGTGGGAGCCGGTCACCGTGGCCGCGGGCGCGGTGCTGGACATCGGCGCACCGGCCGACACCGGCCTGCGCACCTATCTGGCGGTACGCGGCGGCATCGACGCGCCGCTCTATCACGGCAGCGCGTCCACCTTCACCCTCGGCGGATTCGGAGGTGTGACCGGTAAGGCGGTGGCCACCGGCGACGTGCTCGGAATCGCCCCGGCGCCCGCCGACACGCTCGGCGCGCCGGCCGCGGTGCCGCCGGGTGACCGGCCCGAGTTCACCCACGAGTGGCAGCTCGCGGTCGGTATCGGTCCGCAGACATCGCCCGCGTACTTCACCGACGCCGACATGACCCAGTTCTGCACGCACCCATGGCGGGTCGGCAGCCACGCCAACCGCACCGGCATCCGGCTGGAGGGCCCGAAACCGGCCTGGTCGCGCACCGACGGCGGTGAGGCCGGGCTGCACCCGTCCAATCTGCACGACAACCCCTACAGCGTGGGCGCGTTGAACGTCTCCGGCGACACGCCCATCCTGCTCGGTCCCGACGGCCCGAGCCTCGGCGGCTTCGCCTGTCCGCTCACCGTGGTGTCCGCGCATCGCTGGCGGATGGGCCAGTTGCGTCCCGGCGACTCGGTGCGGTTCGTGCCGGTCGACGACGACAAGGCGGCCGCGTTGCGCGCGTCCAACGGCAGCCGCGTGCCGGATCTGGTCACCGATACCCGCGCCGCCCTGCGTGATCGCGGCGTACTCGGCAGTGTCGAGGCGTCGCAGGACCGCCCGCGCGTGCGCTATCTGCGCGGCGGGGACGACAACGTGTTGGTCGAATACGGGGAGATGGTCCTCGATCTGGGGCTGCGCATGCGGGTGCACGCACTGGCCGAAGCTCTCGCGGCCGTGCGGCTGCCGGGCATTCTCGACGTGACTCCGGGCGTCCGGTCGCTGCACGTCCACTTCGACCCGGAGGTGCTGCCGCAGCATCGGTTGCTCGGGACGTTGGCCGAACTCGAACTCGACCTGCCCGCCACGACCGACCTGGTGGTGCCGAGCCGCACCATCCGGCTGCCGCTGTCGTTCGACGATCCCTCCATCGCCGAAGCGATCGACCGCTACCGCAGCGGCGTGCGCGACGCCGCGCCCTGGCTGCCGTCGAACATCGAGTTCATCCGCCGCATCAACGGGCTCGACAGCGTGGACGATGTGCGCGCCACCGTCTTCGACGCCGAGTATCTGGTGCTCGGCCTCGGAGACGTGTATCTCGGTGCGCCGCTGGCGGTTCCGCTCGATCCGCGGCACCGCCTGGTCACCACCAAGTACAACCCGGCGCGCACCTGGACTCCCTCCGGCGCGGTCGGCATCGGCGGCAAGTACCTGTGCGTCTACGGCATGGCATCACCGGGCGGTTACCAGCTGATCGGCCGCACCGTGCCGATCTGGTCCAGCTACCGGCAGTCCGCGCCGTTCGAACCGGGCACGCCCTGGCTGTTCCGGTTCTTCGATCGCATCGTCTGGGAACCCGTCGGCGCGGAGCAGTTGCTCGAACACCGTGCCGCGGCCGAGGCGGGCAGATTCGACGCCGAGGTCAGTGAGGGCAGTTTCGCGCTCGCCGACCATCTGCGGCTGCTGCGCACGGAGGCCGATTCGATCGCCGAGTTCGAGACCAGGCAGGCCGCCGCGTTCGAGGCGGAGAAGGAAGCCTGGCGGGCGGCGGGTGAGTTCGAACGCGGCACCGTCGCGCCCGTCGCCGCGCCGATCGAAGACCCGTTGGCCGGGCTGCCCGCCGACGCGACGGTGGTGTCCGCGCCGATGATCGGCAATGTGTGGCGCGTGGAAGTCCAGCCGGGGCAGCGCGTCACGGCCGATGCGCCGGTTGCCGTCCTGGAGGCGATGAAGCTCGAACTACCTGTGCACAGCCCGAGCGCGGGCACCGTGCTGAAGGTATTGACCGCGCCCGGCGCCAAGGTGGAGCCGGGCACGCCCCTAGTAGTGATCGGAGTCGACTGAATGCCCGTTCCAGGCAACACGGCAGCCGACCCCGTCGAACGCGTCGCGGCCGCCTATCGGCGGATCGTCGAGGTCGATCGGCCGGAGGTGTGGATCACCCTGCGACCGGAGCGCGAGGTCGCCGCCGAAGCGGCCGCCCTCGCGCGACGGCTCGCCGCCGGAGAGATCTTGCCGCTGGCGGGAGTCCTGGTGGCGGTGAAGGACAACATCGATGTGGCGGGGCTGCCGACCACGGCGGCCTGCCCCGAGTTCGCCTACCAGCCGGAGGTGACCGCGGCGGCGATCGAGCGGTTGCTCGCGGCCGGGGCGCTGGTGCTGGGCAAGACGAATCTGGACCAGTTCGCCACCGGGCTGGTCGGGACGCGCAGCCCGTACGGCGCGGTGCGCAACGCTTTCGATCCGGAGTTGGTGTCGGGCGGGTCGAGTTCCGGTTCCGCGGTGGCGGTCGCGCTCGGCATCGCGGATATCGGAATCGGCACCGACACCGCCGGATCCGGCCGCGTGCCCGCCGCACTGCACGGGATCGTCGGCATCAAAGCCACGCTGGGCGTGATCCCGGCGCACGGGACCGTGCCTGCCTGCGCGGACTACGACGCCGTGACGGTCTTCGCCGCCGACCTCGCCTCGGCGGTGGCCGCGGCGGCGGTGATGGCGGGCCCGGAGCCGCGTGACTCGCGCAGCCGAAGCTGGCCCGCCGACGTCCGGTTGGCCGCCCCGCTCGCGCCGCGCATCGCCGTGCCGCGCCCCGAGGACCTGGCCGCGCTCAGCGAGCCATATCGGGAAGCGTTCGCGCGCACCGTCGCCGCTGTCGGCGAAACCGGTGCGAAGACCGAGGAGATCGACATCTCCGCCCTGCTCGACGCCGCGCTGTTGCTCTACGACGGCGCGCTCGTCGCCGAACGCTATGCCGCGGTGGGCGCGTTCCTGGACACCGCCCCCGCGGGCGCCGATCCCACGGTCGCCGCCATCATCGGCGCGGCGCGGCACAAGACCGGTTCCGCGTTCGCCGCCGACCTCGACACCCTCGCCCGCGCCAAGGCGGCGGCCGCCGAACTCCTGCACGGCTTCGACGCACTGCTGTTGCCGACGACCACCGAGCACCCGAGCATCGCGGCGGTGCGGGCCGATCCGATCGGCATCAATCGGCGAATGGGCACGTACACCAACTTCTGCAACCTGCTGGACATGGCCGCCGTCGCCGTCCCCGGCGCCCCTACCGCCGAGGGCGCGCCGTTCGGCGTCATGCTGGTCACTCCCGCCTTCGCCGATCAGGTGGCCGTCGATCTCGCCGCCCGTCTGGTCGGTCTCGACAGCGCTCCGCTGTTCGTCGATCGCGGTGTCGACCTGGCCGTCTTCGGCGCGCACCTGCGCGGGCAGCCGCTGCACTGGCAGCTCGAGCAACTGGGCGCCCGCTTCCTCGGCGACATCCGGACCACCGACGCCTACCGCCTGACCGCACTGGACACCGCGCCGCCCAAGCCGGGACTGGTGCGACACGGACCGGGCCGCGGCGCTCCGATCGAAGGGGAACTGTTCCGCGTCTCCCCGGCGGGGCTGGGTGGCTTCCTCGCCGATTTGCCGGCTCCCATGGCGCTGACCAGCATCGAACTCGCCGATGGCCGCGACGTCGTCGGGTTCGCCTGTACCTACGACGCCGCGAGCGCCGCAACCGACATCACCCACCACGCGAGCTGGCGCGGATACCTCCGACACCGCGCCTAGCTCCTGCGCTCCACCAGTGGCCCATGGCCGCGAGAACTCCTCGCTGCCATGGGCCTTTCTCATCGGGGCCGTTTAGACATTTGTACTAGACATCCGTGCAAGTGTCGTGTTAGACATATGTCTAAGACATTTGGACAAACCCCATGGGAGTCGAGGAAAGTCATGAGCGCCAAGTCCGTAAGCAGCCAGCTCCGCGTGCTCGTCGCCGGCGGCGGCATCGGCGGCAATGCCGTCGCGCTGCAACTGCTCCGGTCCGGCATCCGGGCCACCGTGGTGGAGCGCGCCGCGGCGCCGCGACCGGGTGGGCAGGCCGTCGACCTGCGCGGACCCAGCCGCGAGGTGGCCGAGCGGATGGGCATGATGCCCGGCATCCGCGATTATCAGCTCGACGAGCGCGGCATGAAGTACGTCGACGACGCGGGCCGCGAAATCCTCCGCATGCCCGCCGAACTCTTCGACGGCAAGGGCGCCGTCGCCGAAATCGAGATCACCCGCGGGGACCTCAACCAGGTGCTGCTCGACCTGCTCGACGCCGAAGGCGGCGTCGACTACCGCTACGGCGAGTGGATCACCGACATCCGGCAGGACGACGCGGGCGTCGACGTGACCTTCGCTTCCGGCGCGGCCGGGCGATTCGACATCGTGATCGGCGCGGATGGGCTGCACTCCGCTACCCGCGGAATGGTGTTCGGCCCCGAGGAGCAGTTCGCGACGTACCTGGGCGGATACATGTCGTTCTTCACGCTGCCGCGACCGGAAGACCTGGAACCGCACTGGTTCACGATGCATTCGATGGTCGGAGCCACCGGCTTGGGCATGCGCCCCGACGCCGACCCGGCCACCTGCAAAGCGCTCGTCGTGATCCGCGCGGCGGCGGATCCCGCGCTGCGCCGGGACGTCACGGCACAGCAGCAGTTCATCCGCGAGCGCCTGGCCGGCGGCGGCTGGGAATCCGCTCGCATCGCGGCGGCGATGACCGATGCGCCGGACTTCTACTTCGACGAGCTGGCCCGCATCGACATGCCGAGCTGGGTCAAGGGCCGGGTGGTCCTACTCGGCGACGCCGGGTACTGCGGTTCCCCGCTCACCGGGCAGGGCACCGCGATGGCACTGGTGGGCGCGTACGTGCTCGCCGGTGAACTCGCCGCGCACGCCGACAACCCCGGACAGGGCCTGGCCCGCTACGAGGAGGTCCTGCGCCCCTTCGTGAAGACGGCCCAGCAGTTGCAGCCGGGCGGCTTGAACGCGATGACGCCCAAGTCGCGCTTCGGTATCCGCGCGGGCCACACCCTCAGCAAACTGATGCTGTCGAAGGCGATGCGACCGGTCATGATGCGGATGCTGAGCAAGACCGAGACCTACGACCTGCCCGACTACTCGGCAGCGACCGTCTGAACCCGTGGCCCGCGCTTCGACCGGAGTCCCGTAGGGCTCCGGTCGACGACCGGCGTCAGTCGATCACGGTCCGGTCGTCGAGCAGGAACGGCAGCACGAAGGTGCGCAACATCGCCCGTTCCTCGTCTTCTCCCGCGCCGGGCAGCGTCAGCAACGACACCATCGCGCGCACCACCCACCGGCCGACGCGCTCGGCCGCGAGCGGGGGCAACCCAGGACGGAATCCGGCGACGAAATCCGTGGCGAGCGCGTCGACCACACCCGGCGAATTGGCCAGCTGGGCCACGATTCCCGCGTTGGACGGTTCCAACCAGACCGCCAGATGCGGCGTCTTGCGCACCTCGGCCAACAGTGCGGTCAACGTGTCGAGCAGTTGCTCCCCCGGCTCCGCGCTCGCGGACTCCGCCCGGTCCCGCCAGACCCGCTCGACCAGCTGCCGCGCCTCCCGGCCCGCGAACGCCACGTAGAGCGCCTGCCGATTCTCGAAATAGCGATACAGCGTCGCCCTGGAACAGCCCGCGGCGTCGGCGACTTCGGCCATGCCGACCCCGCTGACGCCCTTGTCGATGAACAGCGCGCGCACCGCGTCGAGAATGCGCTCACCGGCCAGTTCGGCGCGACCGTCGGCCAGCCAATCGCCACTCATGCCGTGTCCCTTCCGGCGCGAACGAGGTCTTCCGTGGTCACGCCCCGCACCGGAACGGCACAGTAGTCGGCCTGCGGACGTACGGACCGCTCGCGTACTCGACCGCGTCGACGTCGACGGCGTACTCCGGGAAGCGATCGAGCAACTCTTCGAGCGCGACACGGGCTTGCATCCGCGCGGCCGCCGCGCCGAGACAGTGATGCGGCCCGTGCCCGAAGGTGAGGATGCGCTGCGGATTCCGGTCGATATCCAGC
Source organism: Nocardia sp. NPDC004168 (assembly GCF_040610355.1). NCBI lineage: Bacteria > Bacillati > Actinomycetota > Actinomycetes > Mycobacteriales > Nocardiaceae > Nocardia > Nocardia sp. NPDC004168. Next base: position 28,577 of record NZ_JBEXME010000021.1, read on the forward strand.
TCGGCGGCGTCGGCGCCGAACGCCCGCTCGTCCCGGTTGGCCGACCCGAACACCAGTAACACCTTCCGCCCCGCGGGCACCGTCTTCCCGGCCAGTTCCACATCGCGCGTCGCGGTCCGCGCCAACCCTTGCACCGGTGCGGTGAGCCGGGCGAACTCCTCCACCGCGACGCGAATGCGATCGGGTTCCGCGGCGAGCGCCGCGCGCTGGTCCGGGTGCTGTTGCAGTAGTTGCACGGCGCCGCCGAGCAGGCCCGTGGTGGTGTCGTTGCCGCCCGCGACCATGGTCCAGGCGTAGGCGAGGATCTGGATCAACCCGCGCACGTCCGTGTCGTCGGCCGCCATTCCCGCCTGGACCAGCAGGGACACGGTGTCGTCGCCGGGGTCGGTGCGCCTGCGTTCGATCAGCTCGGCGAAGTAGCCCATCATCTCCGCCGACGCCGCCTGCGCCTTGGTGTTCGTCCGGTCGATGCTGCCCGCGACGACGGCATCGGTCCAGCCGTCGAACCTCGCCCGGTCCTGTTCCGGCACCCCGAGGTAATACGCCACCACCATGCTCGGCAGCGGCTTGAACAATTGCTCGACGATGTCCCCGCCGCCCTGGGCCGCGATGGCGTCGAGCCGGTCGCGCACGAAGCGGCGGACCACCGGCTCCACCTCCTCGACCTGGCGTGGGGTGAATCCGCGAGCGACCAGTTTGCGGAAGTCGGTGTGCTGCGGCGGGTCCTGCATCACCAGCGGAGGGTTGTCGGTCAGGCCGAGTTCGTCGAGCTCGCCGTACTCCACCGTCAGCCCGTCGCGGGAGGAGAACGCGTCGCTGTCGCGCGCCGCCGCGTAGACGTGCTCGTGCCGGGTGAGCACCCAGTAGTCGTTCTCCGGTCGCGCGGCCGGTACGACGTGCTGCACCGGATCGTGCTCACGCAGTGCCGCGTACATCTCCCACGGCGAGGCCCAAGTAGGACCGGAACGAAGTTCGAAAACCGGAGCCGTCCGATACGCAACATCCGCCATGTATCGACCGTAAGACAAATTAAGTAACCTGTCTAGAACTGGTTTCAGGTCGACCGGCCGGTCACCATTCACTACCAGCCCAGCCGCGCCTGCCTCGCGTCGGGCCCGGCGCCGCACACTCGTGGGTTACCTTCGGCAGCGGCAACACCGTCTCGTTGCCGGTCAGCTCCAGGAAGAGCCAGCGCGAGCGACCGCTCCGCGTCCCGCGTCCGCCGGGCCGGCCACCCCTCGTAGACCGGCCCGGCGGACACCACCCCCGAGTCCCGACCTGTCACCCCTCGAGACAGGTCGTTCCTCGGTTCGCACCTGCGGTGCTGGGTATGTCCCTCCCGCGAGACAAAGAATGCAGGGGCGGGCTTGGCGCGCACTTAAGAACACCTTGCAAGATCGAAATCGCAGATGAGCGGGTTGACCGAGCGGTGACCCCGCTAGCGCCTATCGCCCGGCCCCGGATCGCGGGATGATGGTCATAAGTGCGCCAAGAAGATTGGGAGCGACGATGGAAACCGTGGTGGTCTGGATTCTGGCGACCCTGCTCTACTGGTGGGGCCTGCTGTAGCTGACCGGAGCCTGGCCGCCCGATCCGGCCAGGTCTACTACAAGTCGTCGTAATCTTCGTCCTCCGGACGCCACCGAGTTCGTCCTCGACGAGCCGAGGGTGCCGCCACGGTCCCCGTCCCCGGCCTCGCTATCGGCGTCCGCTTCGGCCGACACACCCGGCGAGTGTCACCGGAGCCGGTCTACGGCCACCTTCGTCACTTCCGCCAGCAGGTCGTTGTTCACCTCGGCGTCCTCGGCCGGTTTGCGGCTCATGATCGCGATCACGATCGGCGCCCGCCCGCCTTCGGGCCAGACGATCGCGACGTCGTTGGCGGAACCGTAGGAGCCGGTGCCCGTCTTGTCGCCGGTGACCCACTCGGCGGGCAACCCCGCCCGGATGCGCTTGCCACCCGTCGCGTTCGCCTTCAGCCAGACGGCCAACTGGTCGCGTTCCCGGGCGCCGAGCGCGTCGCCCAACGCCAAGACGCGGTAGTCCGCGGCCAGTGCGGCCGGAGTGGTGGTGTCGCGCTCGTCACCGGGGATCGCGGTGTTGAGTTCGGTCTCCCAGCGGTCGAGCCTGCTGGTCGGATCACCGAGCGTGCGAAGAAACGCCGTGAGCCCCGCCGGGCCGCCGATCTCACGCAGCAACAGGTTGCCCGCGGTGTTGTCGCTGCGGGTGATCGCGGCCTCGGCCACGCGCGCCAGCGTCATCCCGTCGGCCAGTTCGGCGCTGGTCACCGGCGAGTTGTCGACCAGATCAGCCTCGTGGAAGCGGATCACTTGATCGAAGTATCCCGTGTCGAGCGGATGCGCTCGCAGCACCGCGGCCGCCGCGAGCGTCTTGAAGGTGGACAGGAACGGGAAACGCTCGTCGGCGCGGTGGGTCACCGTCCTGCCGGTGCCGGTGTCTACCGCGAACAGCCCGATCTGCGCCCCGTACCGAGCCTCCAGATCCGCCACGCGCGCGTTCGCGGCGGGACCGGCCTCGACGCTCGTCGTGATCGGCTGCGTCGCATCGGTTTCGGCACCGCAACCGGCCAGCAGCGCCAATGCGGCGGCCAGCGCCACCCGGTAGTCGCGTGTCAGCCGAGACATGTCTTCACTCTGACATCCGAGCACCCACCGGGCAAACAGGATCGGCCGGACACGCCGAAGGCAGGTGCGCGACGCCACACACCTGCCTTCGATGCGGATTTCTCAGCTCTGCGAGCCGTCGAGCCCCGCGCGCACGCCCTCTTCGACACGCCTGCCGAGATCGGCGTCCACGTTCTTCCAGTACTGGAAGACCCGGCTCAGCACCGGCTCCCGAACACCGCCGAGTACGTGGCCGACGATGTTGTCCACCAACCGCTTCCGCTGCGCGTCATCGAGTACCTCGCGCACGAGAATGCCCGCCTGGGTGAAATCGCCGTCCTCGGCATGCTGGAGGTAACCGGCTCGCACGATGGCCGGATCGAAGTCCCAGATGCCGTCGTCCTGAGACTTTTCCGGGTCGGCGTGCGGTCCACCGAACGAATTCGGTGCGTACACCGGCACATTCGGTTCGTCGTAGTAGTACCGCATGGCGCCCTCCTTGGAATAGGAGTTCACCTCCGCCGCCCTTGCCTGGTTCGGCGGCAGCTGCGCGTAGTTCGTGCCGATGCGGTAGCGGTGCGCGTCCGCGTAGGCGAAGACGCGGCCGAGCAGCATCTTGTCCGGCGAGAAGCCGATGCCGGGAACGACATTCGAGGGCTCGAACGCGGCCTGCTCGATGTCGACGAAGTAGTTGCGCGGGTTGCGGTTCAGCGTCCACTTGCCGACCTCGATCAGGGGGTAGTCCTTGTGCGACCACACCTTGGTCAGGTCGAACGGGTTGAACCGGTAGCCCTCGGCCTCCGCGACCGGCATGACCTGCACGTAGACCGTCCAGCTGGGGTAGTCGCCGCGCTCGATCGCCTCCCACAGGTCCTTGCGGTGGTAATCGGCGTCCTCCCCCGCGATCCGGTCGGCCTCGGCCTGGGTCAGGAACTCGATGCCTTGGTCGGTCTTGAAGTGGTATTTGACCCAGAAACGCTCGCCCGCGGCGTTGATCCACTGGTAGGTGTGCGAACCGTAGCCGTTCATGTGCCGGTAGCTCTTCGGGATGCCGCGATCGCCCATCAACCAGGTCACCTGGTGCGCGGTCTCCGGACGCAGGGTCCAGAAATCCCACTGCATATTGTGGTCGCGAAGCCCGTTACCGGGCAGGCGCTTCTGCGAGCGGATGAAGTCGGGGAACTTGATCGGGTCCTTGATGAAGAAGATCGGCGTGTTATTGCCGACGAGGTCGTAGTTGCCGTCCTCGGTGTAGAACTTCACCGCGAATCCGCGCGGATCACGCCAGGTGTCCGGGCTGCCCTGCTCACCGGCCACAGTGGAGAACCGCGCCAGCGACTCGGTGCGCGCACCGGGCTGGAACAGCTTCGCCTTGGTGTATCGGCTGACGTCGTTGGTCACGACCAGCTCACCGTATGCGCCCGAGCCCTTCGCGTGCACGATGCGTTCCGGCACCCGTTCGCGGTTGAACTGGGCCAGCTTCTCGATGAGGTAGTGGTCGTGCAGCAGGATCGGGCCCTGCGCGCCCGCGGTGAGCGATTCGTCGTCGCTTTGGACCGGGATGCCGGTGTTCGTGGTTGTCGGTTCGGTCACAGGAGACTCCTCGGCTGGTGAACATCGTTTCCCGGGATGGGACCGACCCGGGTGTATGGACCGCTACTCGGAACGGCAGGACGGGCACCGTCCCCAGAAGACGACCTCGGCTTCATCGACCACGAACCCGTGCGCGTCCGAAGGGGCCAGGCATGGGGCTCGGCCCACGGCGCAGTCGACATCCACGACCGCACCGCAGCTGCGGCACACCAGATGGTGGTGATTGTCGCCGATGCGGGTCTCGTACAGCGCGGACGAACCCGCGGGCTCGATCCGCCGCAGGATTCCGGCGCGCACGCAAGCGTGCAACACGTCGTAGACAGCCTGAGTGGATACCGAGCCGAGCTTTTGCCGGACGGTGGCGGCTACCGCGTCGGCATCCGAATGCGGGTGTGCCGCGACCGCGTCCAGTACCGCGAGCCGCGGGGCGGTGACCCGCAAACCCGCTGCTCGCAACCACTCGCGGGGAGCAGTGCCGTTGGTGTGCATACTTCGATTCTGGCCGCTTTCTGGAATCAGTCAAGAAAAGCGATTGGAATCACTCCAGAAAATTGCTCCACAACGGGTCGCACCGCGCGGCACACCACATCGACGCATCGAGTGGCGAGCGTCACAAAATTCTCCCGGAATAGCTTCCGCGAGTGCGTGGTTGAACCCCCTGTCGGCGTCCGGACAGCCCCGGGCCGCACCCTTTGTCGCTACGAGCGACCACCCGCCGAGAGGCGCTTGTGGGACGTCGACACCCACCGTCGGCGTCCGGACAGCCCCGGGCCGCACCCTTTGTCGCTACGAGCGACCACCCGCCGAGAGGCGCTTGTGGGGCGTCGACGGTTACAGACACCAGCACGGTGTCCCAGCCCACAGCGCCGCCAGGTCATTCCGACCTGGCGGCGCTGTCGCTTCCAGCGGTCTCCACCCCACGAGTGGGACATGGTTGTGCGGGCTTCTCGCGTTCTGCCGCGACCATGTGCCACTCGCGGAGTCGCGCTGCGAGGGCGGGGGTGGTGAGGGAGGATGCGGTGATGGCGTCGCGAGATGGGGTTTTGCGTCGACGGCTCGGGCTCGCCGATTCGGTGGTCATCGGGTTGGGGGCGATGGTGGGTGCGGGGATATTCGCGGCGCTCGCGCCTGCGGCCGCGTCGGCTGGGAGTTGGTTGCTGGTGGCGCTCGCGGTGGCGGCGGTGCTGGCGTATTGCAACGCGACGTCGTCCGCGCGGCTGGCGGCGCGATACCCCGTTTCCGGCGGCACCTATGTGTATGGGCGGGAGCGGCTCGGACCGTTCTGGGGATATCTCGCGGGGTGGGGGTTCGTCGTAGGGAAGACGGCCTCTTGTGCGGCGATGGCGCTGACGGTCGGTAGCTATGCCTGGCCCGAGCGGGCGCACGCCGTGGCGGTGGGCGCGGTGGTGGCGATCACCGCGATCAATTACACGGGCGTGCAGAAGTCGGCGTTCGCGACTCGGGTGCTCGTCGCGGTAGTGCTCGCGGTGCTCGCCGTGGTGGTCGTGATCGGGCTGTTCGGAACGCATTCGGCGGCAACCGCCTTGCCCGGCCGGGTCGGTCCGCTCGACGTGCTCACGGCGGCGGGACTGCTGTTCTTCGCGTTCGCTGGGTACGCACGCATCGCCACGCTCGGTGAGGAGGTGCGCGAACCGCAACGCACCATCCCCCGCGCCATCATGATCGCGCTCGCACTCGCGCTCGCGGTCTACACGCTGGTCGCGGTCGCGACGCTGAGCGTGCTCGGCTCCGCCGGACTAGCCGAGGCGGCCGACCCAGTGGCGCGAATGGTCAGCGCGGCGGGCGTTCCCGCTGCCGCGCCGGTGGTGCGAATCGGCGCGGTGCTCGCGGCGGCCGGATCGCTGCTCGCCCTGATCCTCGGCGTATCCCGCACGATGCTGGCCATGGCGCGGGACCGCTATCTGCCGGGGGCGCTCGCCGCCGTGCATCCGCGGTTCGGGGTGCCGCACCGCGCCGAACTGGTGGTCGGCGCGATCGTCGCCGTGGTCGCCGCGCTCTTCGATGTACGCGCGGCCATCGGGTTCTCCTCGTTCACGGTGCTCTTCTACTACTTGATCGCCAACCTCTCCGCCGCCACGCTGACCGTCGAGGAGAATCGGCCGCCCCGGTGGATTCCCGTGGTCGGCGCGGTGGGGTGCGTCGTCGTCGGATTCGCGCTGCCCCTCGGCTCCGTTCTCTCCGGGCTCGGCGCGCTCCTCGTCGGCGCGGCGCTGTATGTGCCGGGCAAGCGCTACCGCTGAAGATCGGGCCGTCCACCGAGCCGCTCGACTGGCCCACCGACCTCCCTTGGCCTTGCGCTGTAGACATCGGGTGAGCACCACCGCCGAAACGGCCGCACAGCGGGCCGTCGTCGCCCAACCATGGCGAATGGCGCGATATGCCAGTCCCCTACCGATAGCTTGCCGACCGGAGAGACGCGACGCAGTCGACCGAGCCATCCGACGACAACGGCTCCTCGCGCCCGGCTCGGCAGGCTCCGCTTGTGCCGCGCCCCATCTGTCCGGCACCGACCCGGCAAGCGCCCCTGTCCCGTCAGCGTCTCGTTGCGAAGATCAGATGTCCAGTTCCCCGCCTGTTTACCGCGTGAACAGGCCAAAGGGCGCTAGCCTTTTGCACATGGGGCGTTTCGGTGGATTCCTGGCGGGAATCGCGGCGGTTTCGCTGGTGGCGGGCAACGTCTTCGCCGGAGGCGCGGCCGCCGCGACCGGCGACGAGGTGCGGTGCGCGGTCACCTCGGGGCGCGATCTGGAGCGGGCGGCACCCGAACAAGTCGGTTTGGATTCCGCGAAACTGCGGGATGCGCTGACCTTCGCGAACGGCCGAAACCGCTTCAATGTGCAGGTGTTCCGGCACAACTGCCTCATCGGCGAGGGACCGACGAACGACCAGACCGGCAACGTGGCGTGGAATATCTGGAGTGCGACCAAGAGCGTCGTCTCGCTGCTCGCCGGAATCGGGTGGGACCAAGGAAAACTCGATCTCCACGCGCCCATCGACCGCTATCTGCCCGCCGGGCTCGGTGATGCGGAGCACCGGTCGATCACGGTCGAGAATCTGCTCACCGAGACCTCGGGCATGCGGGTCGGCGTGCTGACCGAGGGCGTCACCGGCGTGATCCCGGTCGACCCGGACAGCGCGGTGCAGGCGCTGGGCGTGCCGCTGGACAACCCGCCGGGCACCGTCTTCACCTACAGCCAGCGCAATGTCGATCTCTTGGCCTACGTGCTGGAGCTGGCCGTCGGCGAACCTCTGCAAGATTTCGCGCAGCGCGAACTGTTCGATCCGCTCGGAATTCCTCGCGGGGACTATTACTGGGCTCAGGACCGATCCGGGCACACCTACGGCTACGCGCACTTGATGATCCCGCCGAACGATTTCGCGAAGCTCGGACTCCTGGTGAGCAACGACGGGCACTGGGGAGCGCAGCAGATCGTCTCCCGCGACTACCTGCGCAAGGCGCGCACGCCCTCACCCACGAACGCGTGCTACGGCTACCTGTTCTGGCTCGGTGGCGGTTGCGCCGAAATCGCCGACTTCCTGCCCCACGACGTGTACGCGATGGCCGGCCTCGGCATGCAGAACGTCTTCGTCATACCCAGCCTCGACCTCACCGTGGTGTGGACCGGCGTCTTCGGGAACGTCAGCAGCCAGGGCGTGTCCGGAGTCGTGCAGAACACCCAGGAATTGCCCTACGAGTTCTTCCGCAAAGTGTTCGACGCGTTCTACGACCGGCCGGTACCCGACCCGGGACCGTACGTCGAGCCGCCGCTGCGGCTGGACCCACGCCGTTTCGTCGACACGGACATCCTGATCGCGGTATTCGGCCTCGGTCCCGCCGCCTACCCGGGCTGCAACGTCTTCGCTTGCCTGAGCCACCCGCTGGATCCGCCGTTCGCGGACGTCCCGCCGGGCTGCGCCATCCTGGTCTGCCTGGGACCCGACCCGCGCACCCCGGCCATCCGCTGAACGAGCCGCTACCTGGTCGCGGACAGATCCGTGACCCAGCCGTGCACGTCGTCGGTGCGCAATGCCGCATGGTGGCGTTTGCGCAGCGCCTGGGAGATCGGGCCGGGGACGCCCTCGGCGACCAGGCGGCCGTCCACCTCGACGACCGGCGCGGCACCGGATGATGTACCGGTGACGAACACTTCGTCGGCGATGTACAACTCGGTGAGATCCACGGTGCGTTCCACCACCGGGATGCCGTCCTCCGCCGCCAAGGTGAGAACGGTCCTGCGGTTGATGCCGTCGAGGATGTCGCAGGAGACGTCGGGCGTGATCAACGTGCCGTTGCGGACCAGGAAGATGTTCGCCGCGCTGAGTTCGCAGACGTGCCCGTTGCCGTCGAGGAAGACACAGTCGTCGTAGCCGCTGTCGATCGCGTCCTGCTTGGCCAGCACCGAGTTCACGTACGCGCCGTTGACTTTCGCGCGGGAGGGAATCGCGTTGTCCGGAATGCGCCGCCACGGACTGGATTTCAGGCGCATACCGTCCTGCGGCACGATGGGCACCGCGTCGTAGACGAAGATGCTGACCCGAATGGCGCAGCCCCGCACCCGCGTGCCCGGAATGGACTCGACCACGTGCACCGTCGCACGCACGAAAACGTCCTCACGCGGAGCATTCGCGGCGATCAACTCCACGACGGCCGCACGGAAACGCGCGTAATCCCACTCCTGCGCGAATCGATCGATCCCGATGATCTTGCAGGACTCCTCGAGCCGACGGAAATGGTCGTCCAAACGAAACGCCGTACGCGCTGCCCCATCGACGTGCACCGGGAACACGGTGTAGACGCTGAGTCCGTACAACACCGCCGACGATGCGACGCCCACCGTGGCCGCTTCGGCCGCGACGATCCGGTCGCCGAGATACACGTGAGGATGAGGATTCGCCATCGGCGCAGGCTAACAGCCCCGCCCCGCGCCGAGCGAGGCCTTTTCGGCGCGCATGCCGACATCAGTCGTAATGCTTGCCGACCTTGGCGATCCAGACCGCATCGTCGACGACTCGGTAAACGATGCGGTGCTCCTGCGTGATCCGGCGTGACCAATACCCCGCCAGGTCGTGCTTCAGGGGCTCAGGCTTACCGATGCCGTCGAATGGGTCGGAAAGAATGGCTTGGATCAGCACATTGGCCTTTTTCAGCACGAGACGGTCACGCTGCGACCACGCCGAGTATTCCTCCCACGCGGATTCAGAGAATACGACCTTCATTCGATGAGGTCGCGTTCGACGCCGCCACCGCCCTCGAGTTCTTGGATCGATCGGCGTAGGCGCGCCCCGTCACGCCCGCTCAGCAGCTCCACGGTCGTCATCAGCGAGTCGTAGTCCTCTTTGGACATCAACACCGCGTTCCCCCCTTTCGACACGATCTCGATCGTGTCGTGATCTTCGTTGACCTTCCGGACCAAAGGAAACAGGTTTTTACGCGCCTCGCTCGCAGTAATCGCAGCAGCCATGATTCCTCCAGCCAGTAGTACGACATATGGTACCACCAGCTCGACGGTCGCCCACGAGCTTGGACGCGCAGACAGCGCCGTTCTGCCGAGCGCGAGTTCAGTCCGCGGCCAGGCGGGCGAAGCGGGCGGTGTCCATGTAGTCGCGGAAGAGCACCACTTGGCCGTCGCGGACCCGGACGACGTTGACGGAGGTGCGCCTTCGGGCGCGGCCGGATCCAGGGATGGTCAGGTCGACCTCGTTCTCCACGAGCAGCACTTCGGGATCGGTGGTCTCGTAGACCTGCGGGTGGATCGCGTGCACTTCGATTCCGGACAGGCCCGACCATCGTTGCGCCAGGTGCTCGCGGATCGCTTCGCGGCCCTCCAAGTGGGTCGGGTGGCCGGGGATCGCGAACGGGATTTCGAACACCGCGTCGGGCGCGAGCAGCGCGACGAACGCATCGGGGTCACGGGCCGGTAGCTCACCGAACAACCGCTCGACCAACTCGCGCGGGCTTCGCACGGACGAATCAGCAGCCATCACAAACCTCCAGATAAGCGGAACGCAGGACCCGCTTATTTTCGGAACGAGCGCCCCGTTTGTCAACAGTAGACTCGGTCCTCGTGACCGAACCCGAGCGCCGACCGCTGCGCGCCGACGCTCGCCGTAACCGCGAGCGGGTCCTGGCAGCCGCGCAGGAAGCGTTCGCGGCGGAAGGACTCTCGGTGCCGCTGGACGAGATCGCGCGGCGGGCCGGCGTAGGCGCGGGCACCGTCTACCGACACTTCCCCACCAAGGAAGCGCTGTTCGAGGCGGCGATCGTGGATCGGGTCGACCGGATCATCGCGCTGGCAAGGGAATCGGCCGACGCCGCGGAACCGGTGACCGCGTTCTTCGACTTCCTGGCCCGGCTCGTGGCGGAGGGCAGCGTCAAGCGTGATCTCGCCGATGCCGTAGGCGGGCAGGACGCCCCGGAATATCTCCGGCCGGTGCACGAACTGAATTCGGCCATCGGCACGCTGCTCACCCGCGCGCAGGAGGCGGGCGGCGTGCGCACCGACATCGAGGTCGAGGACCTGATGCGCCTCATCAAGGGCGCCTTCCTCGCCACCCACGGCACCGCCGCTACTCCAGCGCAGCGCGAACGCGCCTTCGCCGTCGTCTTCGACGGACTGCGGGCCCGCTGATCCATCGCCGAAGCGCCTCCCGGCGGCAGGCCGCCCGATCGGCGACCAGGACAGCGCGGATACCAGCGACATGAAGCCGCCAACAGCACCGGCGGCATCATCCACGCTGGGCGCGCTCGCGCGAATGCGGGAAACGACGAACGGGCCGCGGAAAGTCCACGGCCCGTTCGATCGAGAAACGTCTCAGCGGTCGCTGAGGAGTACCTCGGCAATCTGAATGGTGTTGAGCGCAGCGCCCTTTCGCAGGTTGTCGCCGGAGATGAACAGCGCGAGCCCGCGACCGTCCGGCACGCCCGGGTCCTGGCGGATGCGGCCGACGAGCGAATCGTCGACGCCCGCCGCGGCGAGTGGGGTAGGCACGTCGACCAGCTTCACGCCGGGAGCCTTGGCCAGGATCTCCTTGGCGTGCTCGACCGAGAGCGGCTCGGCGAATTCGGCGTTCACCGAGAGCGAGTGGCCGGTGAAGACCGGCACGCGCACGCAGGTGCCGCTCACCGCGAGATCCGGGATGCCGAGGATCTTGCGGCTCTCGTTGCGCAGCTTCTGGTCCTCGTCGGTCTCGCCAGAGCCGTCGTCGACCAGCGAACCGGCCAGCGGAAGCACGTTGAACGCGATCGGCGCGACGTACTTGTTCGGCGCGGGAAAGTCGACGGCGCGGCCGTCGTGGGTCAGCTTCTCGGCGTCATCGATCACCGCGCGGGCCTGGCTCGCCAACTCTTCGACACCGGCCAGCCCGCTGCCGGAGACCGCCTGGTAGCTGGAGACGATCAAGCGGCGCAGACCGGCGATGTCGTGCAGCGGCTTGAGCACCGGCATGGCGGCCATCGTGGTGCAGTTCGGGTTGGCGATGATGCCCTTGACCAGGTTGCGCGCCTGCTCCGGGTTGACCTCGCTGACCACCAGCGGGACCTCGGGATCCTTGCGCCACGCCGAGGAGTTGTCGATCACCGTGACGCCCGCGGCGGCGAAGCGCGGCGCCTGCACGCGGGACATGGTGGCGCCCGCGGAGAACAAGGCGATGTCCAAGCCGGACGGATCGGCGGTCTCGGTGTCCTCGACGACGATCTCGCGGCCGCGCCAGGGCAGCGTCTTACCCGCCGAACGAGCCGAGGCGAAGAACCGCACCTCGTCGGCCGGGAAGTTGCGCTCCTCCAGCAGTTTCCGCATCACGGCGCCGACCTGCCCGGTCGCGCCGACGACTCCTACGCGAATACCCATGACCTATCGCCCCGTTCCCGCGTGGACCACCGCGACCTCGTCGCCGCCCAGGTCGAACGCCCTGTGCAGCATCTTGACCGCCTCGTCCAGCTCGGTGTCCTTGACCAGCACGGAGATCCGGATCTCGGAGGTGGAGATGAGATCGATGTTGACGCCCGCCTTGGCCAGCGCCTCACAGAACGTGGCGGTGACGCCGGGATGGCTCTTCATGCCCGCGCCGACCAGCGACACCTTGCCGATGTGGTCGTCGTAGAGCACCTGGGAGAAACCGATCTCGGACTGGCGCTTGGTCAGCATCTCGACCGCGCGGGCGCCCTCGGTCTTCGGCAGCGTGAAAGTGATGTCGGTCTTGCCCGTCTCGACCTTCGAGATGTTCTGCAGGACCATGTCGATGTTGATCTCCGCGTCGGCCACGGCGCGGAACACCTTGGCGGCGTAGCCCGGTTCGTCCGGCAGGCCGACCACGGTCACCTTGGCCTCGCTGCGGTCGTGCGCGACGCCAGTGAGGATTGCTTGCTCCAAGGGGATGTCCTCCATCGATCCGTAAACGTAGGTGCCCTGCTTGTCGGTGTAGGACGAGCGCACATGCACGGGCACGTTGTAGCGGCGGGCGTATTCGACGCAGCGCAGCATCAGCACCTTGGCCCCGCAGGCCGCCAGTTCCAGCATCTCCTCGTAGGAGACCTGCTCGAGCCGCTGCGCGTCGGGCACGATCCGCGGGTCGGCGGTGAAGACGCCGTCCACGTCGGTGTAGATCTCGCAGACGTCCGCGTCCAGCGCGGCGGCCAGCGCGACCGCCGTGGTGTCGGAGCCACCGCGGCCCAGCGTGGTGACGTCCCTGCTGTCCTGGCTCACGCCCTGGAAGCCTGCGACCAGCACCACGAGGCCCTCGTCCAGTGCGTCGCGGACGCGGCCGGGGGTCACGTCGATGATCTTCGCGTTGCCGTGCGCGCCCGTCGTGATCACGCCCGCCTGCGAGCCGGTGAACGAGCGGGCCTCCGCGCCGAGGGAGTGGATGGCCATGGCGACCAGCGCGTTGGAGATGCGCTCACCCGAGGTGAGCAGCATGTCCATCTCGCGGGCAGGCGGCGACGGCGCCACCTGCTGAGCGAGATCGAGCAGCTCGTCGGTGGTGTCACCCATGGCGGAGCAGACCACCACCACGTCGTGGCCTTGCTTCTTGGTCTCCACGATCCGTTCAGCGACGCGCCGGATCCGCTCGGCGGTCGCTACCGAGGATCCTCCGTACTTCTGAACCACGAGAGCCACGACAGGGTCCTCCAAGATCGACAACAAACTGGTAACAGTCATCCAGGGTACCGGCCGGGGCCAGCGGTTTTGCCGCTACCTACCCGGCTTGTGGAAAAGCACACAGCCGCATCCGATCCCGATCGCGCCGCGCCGGCCGCCGCGGATGGGGGACGATGGGCGCATGAAGAGCACGCTGCTCGAGGTGAGAACGGGCCACAGTGAAGTGGTACAGGACATCACGCCGCAGTGCGCGACATTCGCGCGAGAAGCGGGCGGTGACGGGCTGCTGCACGTCTTCGTGCCGCATGCCACCGCAGGAATCGCGATCATGGAACTCGGCGCGCGCAGCGACGACGATCTGCTGGCCGCGCTGCGTGATCTCCTGCCCGCCGACGACCGGTGGCGGCACGCGCACGGCTCGCGCGGACACGGGCGTTCGCACGTGATGCCCGCCCTCATCCCGCCCTACGCGACCGTTCCGGTACTCGGCGGAAAGCTCGCCCTTGGTACTTGGCAGTCGATCGCGCTGGTCGATCTCAATGTCGACAACCCGGACCGGCAGGTGCGGCTGTCGTTCCTCACCGACGCGAGCTGACCGGGCCCCTCCGGCCGAGGCGACGAATGTCCGGGGCAGACCGCGGCCCGGACAAGCCCAACCCCGGCGTGATGACCCGGCCCGACTCCGCCGGGCCGACGTGTGGCCGCGCGGGCGTGGGCAGCGTCCCGGGGGGACTCCGCCGCAGCGCTTGACACGTAGTACTACAAGCGGAGTTCTTTCAACTGCCGAGCGGTCCGCCGTGGTCACCACGGAGCGGAGCCGGGCACTGATCGAAGCCGCGGTCGACCGCGTGATGAGCGCGGATGACCGTGATCGGATCCCGTGCGCCTTCGCTGAGTGGTTGTGACGCGCAGCACTCCGTTCGATAATGGGGCGATGATCGCACATGTAGGAGATCGACTCTGCGTGCACGGACACGTGGTGGGAGAAGTGGATCACCTGGCCGAGATCATCGAGGTCCGCGGGCCGGACGGGACGCCGCCCTACGTGGTGCGCTTCTCCGACGGTCACGAGTCACTGGTGTATCCAGGGCCCGACGCGATCGTCGAGCCCGCCACGTCGGAATGACCGCCGCGCCGGACCGAGCGCTGGGCGGCCTCGCCCGCGCCCGGCCCGGCGCTCACCGACGGGGAACTGCGCCCGCCTCGCTCAGGCGCTTCGTTTGGCGCGCCGGGCCAGCGCGAAAGCCAGGATGGCCGCGATCAGCACCTTGCCCGCCGTCTCGATGATCGCGTTGACGTCGACGGCCGGATGCCAGGTCAGCCGACCATCGCGCAGCACGTAAGCGCCGACCGGCTTGGCGCCTACACCGAACGCCACGCCTTCGCCGGAGCCGTCCCCGTCGGCGCTGTTCCCGGTACCGCCGCCGCCACCACCGCCACCCCCGACCGAGGCGGCGGGAATGACTATCGCGCCGCCGGATTCGTAGGGGTCGCCGTAAACCCGGCGCACCGTGATCGCGTCGCGCGCCTGCGCCAGCAGTTCGGCGTATTTCATGACATCCTCCCGCCCGTACCGAAGGCGCCGGATACCGGCGCCCATTCGGATCCGATCGTAGGCGCGTGAACCTCGGCCGAGCCCGTCCTTCCGGACGGAAGTTGTTCCGGCGGTTGGCCGATCGCCGATCTCGAGCAGATAACGGCACGTTATCCTGGTAGCCGAGATGTGGTCTGGCACAGTCAGGTTGACGAACCGGACAAATCACGGAGACAATCGGCCGGACTTGTCCATCCGGGTGTCGGAGGTATGCCATGCGCACCAAAACGGATATCCGATTCTTCGTCGACACCGATCCCGGACAGGTCATGGACGCCCTGACCGACGTCGAAGCGCTTCCGGAATGGTCGTCGTCCTACAGCGACGTCCGGGTCGCGACCCGCGACGCACGACGCAGACCCCGGCGGGTCTTCCTCAAGGCGGAGCTGCTCGGCAGCTCGGATTTGCAAGTGCTGGAATATGATTGGACCGACGACCGGTCCTCCTGGATCGTCGCCGACAGCACCAGGGGCGTGCGGGGCGGCGGTTTTTTCGAGGTGACCGACAGCGTCGACGGCACGCACGTCTGGTACCACGTCGAGCTCTATCTGCCCCTCCCGGTTCCCGGATTTCTGCTCAAACGCACTTTCCGCAAGGCCAACGAGGTGGTCGTGGAGTGCTTCATAGATTTCGCCGAGCGGTTCCCCGAAACGGAGACCTATCAACCCGTATAGCGCGGACGGCTGCGCTCTGCGCGAAATCGGCCGCCGGGCGAAGCAGCGGACCGGCGCGGAATCGGCCGGGGTGCGACGATGAGCGCATGATCGGTTCCAAACGGGTGCGGTTCCAGCCGATGGCCGAAGGCGCGTCGGTGACCCAGCTCGAGTTGTTCTTCGACCTGGTGCTCGTCTTCGCGTTCACCATGGTCACCGGCTTGGTCGCGGAGGAGACCAGCGCGAAGAACATGCTGCGAGGGCTGCTGGTGCTCGCGGTGATGTGGTGGCTGTGGATCGCCTATTCCTGGCTCGGCAACGTGGTCCGCGCCGACGAGGGCATCGCGCGGGTCGCGATGTTCGCCGCGATGGGCGGCGCCTTCCTCGCCGCGCTCACCATCCCGGAGGCGTTCCGAGATCTGGCCGGAGGATGGTTCGGTCCGCTGGTCTTCGCCGTCGCGTACCTGATCGTGCGGTTGGTGCATTTCGGGATGTTCTGGCTGGCCAGTTCCGAGGATGCGCAATTGCGCGGCCAGCTGCTGCGCTGGGCGCTCGGGTCGATCACCCTCGGCACCACATTGCTCGTCGTCGCCGCCATGACCACCGGTCGCGTGCAGGTCGCGCTGTGGATAGCCGCGATCGCGGGCGACTACCTCTGGACACTGTTCGCGGGCACCGATTGGCGGTTGAATTCGGCCACCCATTTCGTCGAGCGATACGGGCTGATCATCATCGTCGCGCTCGGTGAATCGATCGTCTCGATCGGTATCGGGGTGGCCGGCCTGCCGATCTCCTGGCCGATCGCGCTCGGCTCGCTGCTCGGCCTCGCCATTTCCGGTCTGCTGTGGTGGGCGTATTTCGACGTCGCGGCCCTGGCGGTGGAGCACGAACTGGTCCACGCCGAGGGCAAGCGGCAGATCAAGATCGCGCAGGCGTCCTACACCTTCTGGCATTTCCCGATGATCGTCGGGATCATCGCGCTGTCGCTGGGGCTGAAGAAGGTCCTGTACTACGTCGGGGATTCCGCACACCACACTTTGACGGACGCGCTGTACGGAATTCCGCTCTACGCCCTCTACGGCGGCGTCGTGCTGTATCTGATCGCGCTGGTGGGTTTCAAGCACTACGCCACGCGCACCGTCACGGCGCCGCGCGTGGTCGCCATCGTGGTGCTGCTGGCGCTCATCCCGTTGGCCTGCGCCTTGCCCGCGCTGGCTTCGCTGGCCCTGCTGTGCGGCGTCATGGTCGCGCTGATCGCTTGGGAGACCGTGCGTTTGGCACAGCCGCGGGACGCGATCAGGCACGCGGTACCTGATTGAGCCGATGCCGCACGCAGTCCTCGTCGGGCGTGGGCCCGTACGCGGACGGCGGCACCCGCACACCGTCGCGAACCGCGTCGCGGATCTGATCGATGTTCTCCCGCAGCACGTCCGCGACGAGTTCGTCGGTGCGCGGATCCTCCAGCACCTGGAACACGATGCGGAACGTGGTGTCGGCGATCAGCCGGATGATCTCGTCGTGGAACGGGATGTAGCGCACCCGTCCCGCCTGCGGGTCCTTCTTGATCAATTCCACGATCATCTCGTCCAGTTCGGCGCGGTTCTCCTCCAGGGCGGCCGCGATGTTGCGGGTGTAGTGGCCGGTGCGCAGCACCTCGGCCACCTCGTCCATCACCGCGATCGTCATCGGACGGCGGATGGTGTCGACGATGGTCGCCACGAACCGGTTCACCACCGCGGCGGTCACCCGGTCGCCGAACACCCGGTCGGCCACCCGGGCCAGCCGGACGCCGATCACCACGACCCGCAACAATCGGAAGCCGCGGAAGAACGGGCTGGTCACCGGGATCATGCCGACGACCTCGTACCAATAGATGAACGGGAAGGTCCACGGCCAGCCCGCGCGGCGCCAGCGCCACAGGAACTCGATCGCGAACACCCCGCACAACGTCCAGTCGACGACCACGACCACGTGGTAGGTGTGCCCGGAGACCGGGAAGAAGGTGATCCAGGCGACCAGCGCCACGGACACGATGGCCAGCGCCAGCATCAGGAAATCGGTCCAGAGCATGGGCGGCTTGCGCGGATAGTCCTGCGGCTCCGGCGCGTCCCGCAGACCGTATCGCTCGACGGAGGAGCTCTCGATACCCGAGCTGGGAGCGGACACTGCGGTTCCCTTCGACGCCGAACGGTGCCGCCGACATTAGTACGCGGAAAGCACGCTCGGCACGGTTGGCGATACCCCCGGGAAAGACGCCGGGCGAACGCTTCGCCCGGCGCAGGCGGATTTCAGCGACCGGTGCGAACGATCGCCTCGATATTGCGTTCGGCCAGCGCGGCGATGGTCAGCGACGGATTGACCGTTCCGGTGCTGCCGGGTATCGCGGCGCCGTCCATCACGTAGAGGCCGGGGTGACCGTGCACCCGGCCGTAGCCGTCGGTGGCGCGCCCGAGCACCGCCCCACCGAGTGGATGCGCGGTGAACAGCGCGTTCGCGTCGTAGCCGAGGGCGCTGTACTCGACGAGGGCGTCCGCGCGTTCGGCGATCCGGTGGTCGACCGCGCGGGCCAGCGCGACCGTCTCGTCCCGGTTCTTGACCGACCAGCTCAGCCCGACTCGGTTCGTGGCCCGGTCGTAACCGAACCGGGTGCGGGTCGAGTCGAGCACCATGCCGAGCGAGGCGAGCGCGCCGGTCTCGAACGGGATGCCGGGGATGTACCAGCTCTCCAGGGTCAGCGGCACGGCGGACTCGTCGAAGATCCGGCTCGCGCTCGGCACGCCTTGCCCCTGACCGGCCAGCGCGCTGGCCCCGCGAGCCAGGACCACGTCACCGTTGGTGCCCCACCCGTCGCCGACGTGTTCGTTCAGGTTCGGTAGCGCGCCGGTGGCCTGCGCACGGACCAGCAGTTCGGAGGTACCGATCGACCCGGCGCCGAGGAAGAGCCGATCACAGGTGAGGGTGCGGGTGGACAACACGTCACCGGTCGGCGACAGCTTCGCCACGGTGACCGCGTAGCGGCCGCCGGATTCCTGCGCGATGGCGTCGACTCGGTGGCCGGGGAAGACTCCGCACCGGCCGGTGCCCTGTGCGTATGCCAGGTAGTTCTGATTCAGGTCGAACTTGGCGCCGTTGGAGTTGCCCAGATTGCTCCTGGCCGCCGTCGCGGAAGCCCTTGACGCGCCGGCTAATTCGGCGCGCAGGATGTCCCAGTTGAAAATCGAGTCGTTGGCCTGGGGTTGATAGCCTGCCTTGCGCACCTGGTCGTCCCAGGCGCGGGAGTGCGCGAACGGCGAGGAGTTGTAGATGTCCGCCGGCATCGGGCTCAGCCGCAACATCTGGCGCACGCGCGGGTAGTAGACGCGCTCCATCTCGCCGTAGTCGACGCCGCCACCGAAGACGTGGTCGAAGAAGCGACGCTCCGGGGCGATCATGGCGCCGCTGAAGATCACCGAACCGCCGCCGACGGCAGCCGCGCGCCAGACGTCGATGCCCGGATACTCGGTGCAGTCCAGCACGCCGCCGAAACTGGCGAAATGCATCGGCACCTTGGTGACGCCGGTGAAGTTGGTGCGGTGCCAGAAGCCGCGACCGTCGGGGAGGTCGTCGCCGGTGAAGATCTCCCGCCACGGGTCGTTCGGCCAGCGCGAACCGCGCTCCAGCACGGTGGTGGCCACCCCGGCCTCGGCCAGGCGCAACGCGGACACCGCGGCGCCGAAGCCCGAGCCGACGACGATCGCGGGCGAGTGCTCCGGCGGGTCGGGAATCGGGGCGAAGATCTCCGGAACCCAAGCGTGGAACAGGGCCTCCCACATCGGATCCGCGGACGCCGCACCGGTCCCCGTCATCGATCCCACAGCACCGAGCAGGGCGGCCGTGCCAGCCGCCTTGAACAAGGCACGTCTACGCACCGGTCACCTTCCATCATCAGGCTTAGCGTGCGCAGATTACCGGTATTCCCGATTTGTGAACAGATATCCGTTTTCGCTATCGCTCGAACGGCAGCTCGTCCGCGCGACAGGTCGCTCCGGGGGCTGGCAGTTGCAAGTCGACGAGATAGCGCTCGCGCAGTTTGCGTGTGCATTCGCCGAGCACAGCGTGCCCGTAGCCGCCTTCGACGACGACCAACCGTGCGTTCACCAGTTCCCGCTGCGCGCGCCGCGCGGCGCTGAGCGGGGTGACCGGGTCGAATCGGTTGTTCACCAGCACGGCTGGGGTGTCCGATCGCAGGATCCACGGCCCGGCGTATCGCTGGGCATACCCCTCGGGCGGCGACGGCCAAGAGGCGCAGGCCTGGTGCAGCCACAGCCAGAGCGGGCCGTAAGTAGAGCTGACACGCGCCAGATCCTTTGCAAGCGAAGGCCATTGGGACGAGTCACGGGGAAAGTTGTTGTCCGCACAGGAGATCGCTGTGAACGAGTCGAGGAAGTCATACGGTTGCGTTGTGGCCGAGAGGATCCGGCCGACCGTGTCGGGATCGCCCGACGGGCCGCGCTCCAGTTCGGCGAGCAGTTGAGCCAGGGCGGGCCAACCCTCGTCCGGGTCGTACAACAACAGCGCATGCGACGACAGCGCCTCGGCGTAGGTGACCGTGCGCGCTCGCTCCCCGGCCCCCACCACCAGCGGCGCGTCGCGAAGACGTTGCAGCACAGCGTCATTGCGAGCGCGAAGGTCAGTGGAGCGGCCGGGATCACCCGCGCCGCCGTCCGGCGCCGCGAAGGCACAGCGCTCCCGGCCCGCGTCCGCGCACAACCGCAGGAATTCATCGAGCACTTCCTCGGTCCCGGCCGCGGTGGTCTCGATGGCGCTGCGCGTGTCGTTGGTGTAGGCGTCCGGGTCGATCATCGACGCCAGGTGCAGGGCGCGCACCCGATCGCCGAACAGCGCGCCGTACATCTGGCCCAGGTAGCTCGCGTAGGAACCGCCTTCATAGGTCAGCTGGGGGTCGCCGACGGCCCGGCGCAGCAGGTCCAGGTCGCGCGCCGCGTCGACGGTGGTCAGGTGCCCGAGCAACGCGCCGCCGTGCGCCGCGCAACCGGCGGCCAGCTCGCGGCTCGCCGCGTCGGCCGCGCGCTCCTGCTCCGGACGCACGGGCGGCAGCGGGGCGCCGGACCAGAACCGCCGCTGCTGCTCGGCGTCCGCGAAACACCGCACCTGCCCGCTGCGGCCGACGCCGCGCTGGTCGAAGGTGACCACGTCGAAGCGGCGCGCGAGTTCGCCGCCTAACAGTTCTCCCTTCGCCGCCCAGCGCAGCCCCGAGCCTCCGGGACCGCCGACGGCGGAGAACAGCGTGCCGATCCGCCGCTGCGGGTCGGCGGCCTGCTGACGCACCACCGCCAGCCCGAGGGTCGGGCCGTCGGGGTGCGCGTAGTCCACCGGAACTTGCGCGGTCGCGCACTGGAATCGGCTCAGCTCCGGCTCCGCGCACCCCGCCCACTCCAGCCGGGGCGTCGGCGCGGCGTCGGCCTGGGCGACCAGGTCCGCGACCGCCGACTCGTGTCGGCTCGGCGGGCCGCCGCAGCCGCTCACCACGGGCAGCAGCGCGGCGAGCGCGGCGACGATGACGATTCTCCAGCTAGGCACGGCATTCATCCTGGGCTCCGTGCCCGGTGGCCGTCGTCACCCTGAGGATTGACATCCGGCTCTAGGACGTCACCAAACGGATCACCGCGATCAGTCCGACCACGACGATGACCGCCCGCAGCAAGGTCGGCGGCATCCGCCTGCCCAACCGCGCGCCGAGTTGCCCGCCGATGATCGAGCCGAGCGCGATCAGCACCACCGCGCGCCAGTCCACGTCCGCAACGGCGATGAAGATCAGCGCGGAGACCGCGTTCACGATCAGGGCGAGCACGTTCTTCGCCCCGTTGAGGCGCTGGATGTCGTCGTGCACGAAAACGCCGAGCAACCCGATCAGCAGCACGCCTTGCGCGGCCCCGAAGTACCCGCCGTAGACACCGGCGGCGTAAACCGCGGCGAGCAGGATGGGCCCCCCGTGCTCCGGCACCGGGGCGCCGTCGTTCTCCCGGCGGCGCTTGACCCAGCTCGCCAGCCGTGGCTGCACGACGACCAGCACCAATGCCACCATGATCAGAATGGGCACGATCGCCTTGAACGCTTGGGCGGGCAGCACCAGCAGCAGCACCGCACCGGTGATGCCGCCGAGCAGCGAGGCGGTGCCCAAGCGCAGCAGCCGCTCGCGCTGCCCCGTCAGTTCGCGGCGGTATCCGTGCACGCCACTGATCGAGCCGGGGACCAGACCGATGGTGTTGGACACATTCGCGGTCACCGGCGGCAGGCCGAACGCGAGCAGAACGGGAAAGGTGATCAGCGTGCCGGAGCCGACGATCGTATTGATGCCGCCCGCCGCGATGCCCGCACCGAAGACGGCCAGTTGCTCCAGCCAGGTCATTGCCAATCCTTCGACGTCCCGTCGGACCCTGGGCCCGTACAAGCGTGGTTCACTGCCGGACCGAACGGTAGCGGGGTCGTCGGATCACCCGACGACGGGACCACCCTTCCCGGCAGTATCTCCGCACGGTAAACTCGCGGACATCATGCAGCGGGCACTTCTTCTCGACCGCCGCGACGGGGTCTGATCGGACCGGCTCCCGTCGCGGGGTTTTGCCGCGCCGGTCGACCAGCCCCATTGGGAAAAACGACATCCTCGGGAGAACCGCCCATGTCCCCTGCTGACGCATTTGTGTCCGGCGCGCGCACCATCACCGCGCCGAGCAGACCAGCCCCCGCCGACCAGCCCGGCTGGAACAAACAGAAGAACTCCTCGATGCCGACGTTCCGTTACCGGCCCTTCGCCGAGGAGGTCGAGCCGATCACGCTGCCCGACCGCACCTGGCCGGACAAGGTCATCGACCGGGCGCCCGGCTGGTGCGCGGTCGACCTGCGCGACGGCAACCAAGCGTTGATCGACCCGATGAGCCCGGCCCGCAAGCGCCGCATGTTCGACCTGCTGGTGCGGATGGGTTACAAGGAGATCGAGGTCGGCTTCCCCTCGGCCAGCCAGACCGATTTCGACTTCGTCCGCGAGATCATCGAGGACGGCGCGATCCCCGACGACGTCACCATTCAGGTGCTCACCCAGTGCCGCCCGGAGCTGATCGAGCGCACGTTCGAAGCCTGCGCGGGCGCGCAGAACGTCATCGTGCACTTCTACAACTCCACCTCGATCCTGCAGCGCAAGGTGGTCTTCCGCGCCGACCGCGACGCGGTCAAGAAGATCGCCACCGACGCCGCCGCGTTGTGCCTGGAGATCGAGCAGCGCTACCCGGACACCAATTGGCGTTACGAGTACAGCCCGGAGTCCTACACCGGCACGGAGCTGGAGTACGCCAAGGATGTCTGCGACGCGGTCTCGGCGATCATCGCCCCGACGCCGGAGAAGCCGCTGATCATCAACCTGCCCGCCACCGTGGAGATGGCGACTCCGAACGTCTACGCCGACTCGATCGAGTGGATGAGCCGCAACTTGGCCCGCCGCGAGGCGATCGTGCTGTCGCTGCACCCGCACAACGACCGCGGCACCGCCGTGGCCGCCGCCGAGCTGGGCTACCAGGCCGGCGCCGACCGGATCG
Source organism: Nocardia sp. NPDC004168 (assembly GCF_040610355.1). NCBI lineage: Bacteria > Bacillati > Actinomycetota > Actinomycetes > Mycobacteriales > Nocardiaceae > Nocardia > Nocardia sp. NPDC004168. The sequence goes on from NZ_JBEXME010000021.1 coordinate 51,749, forward strand.
AGGGCTGCCTGTTCGGCAACGGCGAGCGCACCGGCAACGTGTGCCTGGTCACGCTGGGGATGAACCTGTTCTCCCGCGGCGTCGATCCGCAGATCAACTTCTCCGACATCGATGAGGTCCGCCGCACCGTCGAGTACTGCAACCAGTTGCCGGTGCACGAGCGGCACCCGTACGGCGGCGACCTGGTCTACACCGCGTTCTCCGGCAGCCACCAGGACGCCATCAACAAGGGTCTGGACGCGATGAAGACCGCGGCCGACGCCGCCGAGGCGGACGTCGACGACATCGTCTGGGAGGTGCCCTACCTGCCGATCGACCCGAAGGACGTGGGTCGCACCTACGAGGCGGTCATCCGGGTCAACTCGCAGTCCGGCAAGGGCGGCGTCGCCTACATCATGAAGACCGACCACGGGCTGGCGTTGCCGAGGCGGCTGCAGATCGAGTTCTCCCAGGCGATCCAGAAGATCACCGACGGCGAGGGCGGCGAGGTGACGCCCAAGGAGATGTGGGACGTCTTCCACGAGGAGTACCTGAGCCCGATCCGGCCGCTGGAGCGGATGCGCCAGAAGGTCACCGCGTCGGAGACCGACGGCGGGGTCGACTCGATCGTGGCCGTGGTGAAGGTCGACGGCGTCGAGCAGGAGATCACCGGCAAGGGCAACGGACCGCTCGCGGCGTTCGTCGACGCGATCGCCGCCGTCGGTTTCGACGTCGAGGTGCTGGACTACTCCGAGCACGCCATGTCCGCGGGTGACGACGCGCAGGCCGCCGCCTACGTGGAGTGCGCGATCGGCGACAAGGTGGTGTGGGGCGTCGGCATCGCCACCTCGATCACGACCGCGTCGCTGCGCGCGGTGGTGTCGGCGGTGAACCGGGCGCACTGACAGCGCATCTCGGCAAGTACGCGGACGGGCGCCGCGCGGGTTCCACCGCGCGGCGCCCGATCTCGCTGGGACAGACCATTTGTCGCGGGCATTCGACTCCCCAAGCCCGGCATGCCTACCGCGACACGGGGTAGCGAACCCCGTGCTAGCGTTGGATTCGCACTCCAAGCGCCGAGCTCTCTGCTCGAACTCCCGAGCAGATGGGGGAACCGTGACAACAAACGACCACAATCCGACCTCTCCACCCTGGCTGCAGAGTCATTCCGTGGATACGGCCGAAGTCAGCGACGTGGAGTCATCGGCCAAGGACCCGTCGGCCGAGCCGGCCGGCGGCACGGAAGCGAAGGAAACCGACGTGTCGGCCGGGTCGGCCCAGCCGGACGCCCAACCCGAACAGCCCGAGCCGCACGGCTCGACGGAGCAGACCACGGCCTACCCGCAAGCCGCCCCGGTGGCGCAGGCATGGGCTCCCCCGCAGGCCGGACCGGCCGAGCCCTACGGCTCGTACGCCCCGCCGAACGCGGGCGCGTATCCCCCTCCGTCGCCCTTTCCAGGAGAGCCGTTCACTACCGGCACCTTTCAGCCACCGTCGGGCCATAGCGGTAGCCACCCGATAGCCCCGCCTCCGGACGGACCTCATCCCGGTTACGGGGAGTACCGCCAGGAGATCGGCGGCGACGGCCTGACCCGGCATGTGCCCATGGATTCCGCGCAGCCCGAATCTCCTGCGCCGCAACTCGATCAGCCCAGCGGCCCGATCTACAGCTGGGCGCCGCCGCCTCCGCCGGTGACGCACCAGCCTCCGCCGCCCGCCTATCAACCGCCGCCTCCGCCGCCGCTCGGGCAACCGCAGGGGCCGGGCTGGCAAGGCGGGCCGGGTCCGCACCAGTCGGTACCGCCGTTCCAACCGCAGCATGTGCCGCAGCCCGGCCAGCCGGGACATTCGGTGAACGACCTGAATCTGCTCCGGCGCGCCCGCAGGGCGCCGCGCAGCGGCTGGCGTCGTGCGGTGCACAAGGTGTCCGGCGGCATGATCAATCCGGGCGAGTCGGCGGCCGACATCGTCTACCAGGACCTCGCCGACCGGGTGAACCAGCCGGTGCGCGGTGACTACCGGATCGCGATCCTTTCGCTCAAGGGCGGTGTCGGGAAGACGACCACCACGGTCGGTCTCGGCTCCACCTTCGCTTCGCAGCGTGGCGACCGGGTCATCGCGATCGACGCCAACCCCGACCTGGGCACGCTCGCGCACCGGGTGCCGCGGCAGACCCGCTCCACCGTGCGCAACCTGCTCGAAGATCAGCACATCACCAGGTACTCCGACGTGCGGGCGCACACCTCGCAGGCGCCGAGCCGCTTGGAAGTGCTCGCCAGTGAACAGGATCCGGCGGTATCCGAGGCGTTCAGCGAAGCGGACTACCGCAAGGCGATCAGCATTCTGCAGTCGTTCTACAACATCATCCTGACCGACTGCGGCACCGGCTTGATGCACTCGGCGATGGCGGGCGTGCTGGACATGGCGAGCTCGCTGGTGCTGGTCACCTCGCCCGCCATCGACGGCGCGCGCAGCGCGTCGGCCACGCTGGACTGGCTCGACCACCACGGCTACGGCAAGCTGGTGGAACGAACCGTCGTGGTGGTGAACGCTTCCCGGCGCGGCGCGTCCACCGTCGACCTCGACCAACTGCGCAAGCTGTTCCTCGATCGCACCCGCGCGGTGCAGGTCGTGCCGTTCGACGATCACCTCGCCGAGGGCGCGGAAATCGATCTGGAACTGGTGAGCAAGCCGACCCGGCGGGCGCTGCTGGAGCTGGCGGCGATGGTCGCCGACGACTTCGGCTACGTCAGCTCGCAGGCCCAGCATCCCTACCGGCACCAGCCACCGCACGGATTCTGATCGTCGCGCGGAATCATGCTCCTGCGGCGGAACCCTTTCCGTGCGCAGAGTCGGCCGTCGCGAGTGCGGCGGCCGACTCGAACGCCGCGAGCACGGCCGCGATCGCCGGACGGGCCTCGGCCCGGGGCCGGGTGGCCAGTTCGTATATCCGAGCGGCGCGCACGCCGGACAGCCGTAGCACCGCCAGATCAGGGTGGCCGACCGCGTAGCGAGGCATGAGCGCGACACCGTAGCCGGTGGCGACCAGCGTCTCGATGACGCGGAAATCGTTGAGGCGCTGCGCTATACGCGGCTGCACGCCGGTCACGGTGGCGATCGAGCGCAGTACGTCGTCGACGGGAAAACCGCCCCGCACGCTGAGCCAGGTCTCGTCGGCCAGTTCCTCCGGCGCGACGGCCGAACGGCCAGCGAGCCGATGCGTCGGCGCCGCGACCACATCGATCGGCTCGCGCATGAGCACCCGGGTCGCGACGCGCGGGTCGGCGATAGGTGCGGCGCGCTCGTCGCGATGGGTCAGCACCACGTCGTAATCGGCGAGCAGTCGCGCCACTTCCGAGGGCGGCACGTCTTCGTCGCGCGCGATCACCTCGACTCCGCTGTCCACCATGCCGGGCAGCACATGCGGCAGCAGCAACGCACCGCCCGAGGGAAACACCGCGACGCGGACCCGTCCGCGCGGCGAGCCGCGATAGTGCGCCATCTCGGCGACCGCGCGATCCATTGCGGCGAGCACTTCGTCGGCGCGCACCACCAGTGCACGACCCGCGTCGGTGAGCCGCACGCGTCTGCCGTCCGGTTCGAGCAGGGCCACGCCCGCCTCCCGCGCGAGCACCTTGAGCTGCTGGGAAACGGCGGAGGGCGTCATGGACAGTGCTGCCGCCACGGCGGCCACCGTGCCGCGATCGGCCAGCTCACGCAGCACACGCAACCTCTCCAGCGCCATGGGCGGGCCGGCCACGACCGGTGCGGAACCGAAATTCATTAAGTGAAGCTACATCATTGATCCATAATTATTCGATTGTTCTGATCTTTAGCAGACCGCACGATGAAGGCGTGACCAACCGCGACCGCCTGCTCGGCCTGACCGTCGTCCTGCTCTGGGGATTGAATTTCCTCGCCATCCGGGTCGGGCTCGACCACTTCCCCCCGTTCTTCTTCGCGGCGCTGCGCTTCGCCGTGCTCGCGGTGCCCGCGCTGCTTTTCATCCCGCGCCCTCCGGTGCGGATGCGGTGGATCCTTCTGTACGGCACCGGTTTCGGCATCCTGCAGTTCGCGTTCCTGTTCACCGCGATGCGGGTGGGCATGCCGACCGGCCTGGCCTCGCTGGTACTGCAATCCTCGGCGCCGTTCACCGTGCTGCTCGGCACGCTGCTGCTGGGCGAGCGGATCCGCCCGGTGCAGATCGCGGGCATCGCCGTCGCGGTGGCGGGCATGGCGGTGATCGGCTGGGACCGGCTCGCCCACGCCACCCTGCTTCCGGTTCTGCTGACGTTGGCGGGTGGGTTGGGCTGGGCGTTCGGCAATATCGGCGCACGACTGGCCGGTACCGAGACTCCCGGCGTCAACCCGCTGCACCTGATGCTGTGGACCACCGCCATCCCGCCGGTGCCGCTGTTCGCGCTGTCGGCGTTCGCCGAGGGGCCGACCACGGGAGCGCGGGCTTTGGCCGAAGCGTTCACACCGGCGGGCCTGCCCGCTCTGCTGGCGCTCGCCTATATCGCCGTCCTCGCCACTGTGGTCGGCACGGGGTTGTGGACCTATCTGCTCGGTCGCTATCCGGCCGGCCTGGTCGCGCCGTTCTCCCTGCTCGTTCCCATCGTCGGCATCGCCGCGGCGTGGACTTTCCTGGGCGAGACTCCGACCACGTTGTCGCTGATCGGCGGGGTGGTGGTGCTGGCGGGAGCGTTCGCCGCCACGTCGAGCAGGCCACGCGCGACTACGGTGAACGCCCGCATCGAGCCATCGGGAACACCCGCGATGGCAGGTACCGGTCGCCCGGCCTAGCGGGCCGTACCCACGTTCGGTGTGCATTCCGTCACGAAATTCGCATTCCGCACCGGCCGCTGTACGGGGTCGGTGCGAATCGATCGGCTTGCCGCTTTACAGTAGTGCCCGGCGTGGAAGTTGGTCCCTAGGCTAGGCAGCAGAGCGGCGCATGGCAGACAATCAGTGGACCGTATCGCGAAGAGCACTGCTTCGTAACACGGTCGCGGCGGGGGTGGCTACGGCGGGGGCACTGACGGCGGGTGCGCTGAAACCCACGCCTGCCGCAGCGAATCCCGGCGGCAAAAGGGTCGCGGTACTCGGCGGCGGTGTCGCGGGCCTGACCGCGGCACACGAGCTGGCGGAACGCGGTTTCCAGGTCACCATCTACGAGAAACGGGCGTGGGGCGGCAAAGCCCGCAGCGTCGGCGTGCCCGGCACCGGAACGGGTGGACGGCCGGATCTGCCCGGCGAACACGGCTTCCGTTTCTTCCCCGGCTTCTATCAGCACGTGCCGGACACGATGCGCCGAATCCCGTTCCCCGGCAACGCGAACGGCGTGTGGGACAACCTGGTCGCGGTGCCGGAAGCACGATTCGCCCGGCACGGCGGCGACGACTTCCGCGTCCCGCTCGGTCCGCGCGCCCGCGCCGAGTTCTCCCCGGACAGTTTCCGCGAAACGCTCGGCGCGGCGCTGTCGACCGCACTCAAGATGCCTTCCAACGAGGGCGTCTACTTCGCCGAACGCCTGCTGGTCTTCAACACCAGCTGCGACGCCCGCCGCCTCGGCCAATGGGAGCGCACCTCCTGGCACGATTTCGTCGGCGGCCACGCGCGCTCGCACGAGTTCCGCGCGCTGCTGTCGCGCACGCTGACCAGCATCATGGTCGCCGCGAAAGAGAACATCGCGAGCGTGCGCACCATCGGCACGATGGGCGAGCAGTTCCTCGGCAATCCCTTGGGGATCGGCAACGACGGCAGCCTGGACCGGGTACTGAACGGTCCGACCAACGCGGTCTGGATCGAGCCGTGGACGCGGCGGATCCGCGAACTCGGAGCGGATTTCGTGCTCGGCGCCGAGGTGCGCGAGCTGGAGGTGCGCGACCGCAGGATCGTCGCGGCCCGGGTCGTGGACGAGACCGGCGCGCAACGCACGGTCGAGGCCGACTATTTCGTCGTGGCGTTGCCCGCCGAACGCGCGCGCACGCTGTGGTCGCCGCAAGTACTCGAGGTCAGGCCCGATTTGGCCGGGATGGACAACCTGTTCACCGACTGGATGAACGGCATCCAGTTCTATCTGCGCCGACCGGCCGACATCTCGCGCGGTCACACCGCCTACATCGACGCGCCGTGGTCGCTCACCTCGATCAGCCAGAACCAGCTGTGGCGCCGCAAGCTGACCGAGTTCGGCGACGGCGGCGTGCAGGACTGCCTTTCGGTGGACATCTCCGACTGGAACACCCCAGGCATCGTGTTCGGCAAACCCGCCAAGGAGTGCACCCACGAGGAGATCGCTCGGGAGGCGTGGGCCCAGATCAAGGCCCATTTGGACGATCGCGGCGAGGTGCTGCGCGACGCCGACCTGCACTCCTGGTTCCTCGATCCCGGCATCACCTGGCAGGAGGGCGAGCGGCGCAACGCCAACGCCGACCCGCTGCTCATCAACACCGCCGGGTCGTGGGAGTACCGTCCGCAACCGCACGGCGCACTGGAAAACCTCTTCCTGGCAGGCGATTACGTGCGCACCAACGTCGACCTGGCCACCATGGAGGGCGCCAACGAGTCCGCGCGCGCCGCGGTGAACGCCCTGCTGGACGTGGCCGGTTCGAACGCGGAGCGCTGCCGGATGTACACCCTCTACCGCGCCACCGAACTGGAACCGCTGCGCCGCATCGACGCCGACCGCTACGCGGCCGGCCAGCCGAACATGTTCGACATCCCCGCGTGAATCGCGATCGATCCGCGCGGCAGGGTGATAGGTCTGGCGTCAGGGGCGAATTCTGTTCTCCGAGTCATTGCGCTGACCGAATCGAAAGGATAGTCTCTGACCATGCATGGGGAAGAGGGGGAACTCAAAACGCGGGGAAAAATTTGGCGCTGGAACAGCAAGCGCGCGACTGGGATCGTTGAGTCGCTCACCGGAGATCACATCTGGTTCGGATTGGACTCGTTACGTGGGAGGAATTTCGATGACATCTCGATAGGAGACGTCGTCGAGGTCGAGTACGAATTCGCCCAACAAGACTCCCACACCCTGCGCGCAGTAAGAATTGACTGGTTGTAGATCACGCTTTCAACTGAAGTTTTCTTTTGCGGCGGCCCTCGCCACTGCCGCGGTTCTATGCATGCCGTGCTTCGCTGCCGCTGAACCCGATCCGGCAGACCTCGAATTCACGGCGAATTCCGCATATCGAGAGTATCAGAACAATATCGCAAAGTTCACCGGACAGGTGAACTACAGTTCGAACAATTTTGCATGGTCGCTGAAGCTACTGCCCGCGACTCAAAGCGTCGTGTACGGCAGCATGAGTTGCCATACAACTATAGGTGGGATTTCCGGGTACTCCGACGATCATCAAGACATTCCGCGCGACTACCTCCTCCATTCGAGCGTGAAAATTGATCGAGGAAGATGGTACAAGCTGCGTAGTCGATGCGATTTCAAGGTGCTGACCGACACTGGAATGCAGCCGGGAAATGTGGAAACGGCTGTCGACTTCATCGCCAGGTGATCGACTCCTGACCTCGTGAGGAATCTCCGAGCCGGACCGGCGCAAGAGTGCGTGCATACGAACGCACCCACAGCTGAAGGCCACGCTGTGGAATCCGCGCGCCGGATTCGACGCCGACCGCTACGCGGCCGGCCACCGAACATGTTCGACGTCCCCGTCTGAGCGGATGTGAGCGATCTCCCTTCGCCGGAGCCGAATTCGATCGCCATCCCCCAGGCCGCGGTGCTTGAATCGAACTATGCGTGAGAGCACCGCCTCCGACGAGATCACCGACCCGGCAGACCTGCGGGCATTGCTCGGCGAGGTGGCGCCCCGCGCGGCCACCAAGGAGCGCCCTGTCCTGCACGCCAGGGACCGGGAGTGGATCGCGCTCTCCCCGTTCCTGGTGATGAGTACGAGCGACGCGGACGGCAACTGCGACGCCTCGCCGAAAGGCGATCCGGCGGGGTTCGTGCGGGTGCTCGACGACACCACCCTCGCCATCCCGGAGCGCCCCGGTAACCGCCGCGCCGACGGCTACCTCAACATCCTGGCCAACCCGCACGTCGGCCTGCTGTTCGTGATCCCGGGACGCCGCGAGACGCTGCGGATCAACGGCCGCGCCCGGCTGGTGCGCGACGCGCCGTATTTCGACGACATGGTGGTGCGCGGGCACCGCCCGATCCTCGCTGTCGAGGTGGAGATCGACCAGATCTTCTTCCACTGCGCCAAGGCGTTCATGCGCAGCCATCTCTGGGAGCCGGAGCAGTGGCCGGAGGACACCCTGCCGAGTCCCGCCTGCCTGGTCAAAGAGGTGCAGACGAACGTCGCGGAGACGGTGGAGGAGCTGGAGCGCTACTACTCGCCGGAGAACTACGCGGCCAAGCTCTACCGCGACTGACCCGCGTGGCCCACGCCACCCGACCGCGGCGCGCCCGGATCGCGCGTCGAACATAGACTCGCGACGTGGCAGAACTATCGGTGCGCGGACGGCTCGCGCTGGCGGCGGCGGCCGCGGCGTCCTGGGCCTCGCAGAAGGCGGGTCGTGGCAAAGGGTCGATGATCGGCGGACTGATCGCGTTGAAGATCGATCCGACCGTCATGGACCAGCTCGGGCAGCGGCGGCGCACCGTGCTGGTCACCGGCACGAACGGCAAGTCGACCACCACGCGGATGACCACCGCCGCGCTCAGCACCCTCGGCGCGGTCGCGACCCAGGCCGACGGCGCGAACATGGACGCGGGCATCGTCGCCGCGCTGAACGCGCACCGGCGCGCGCCGCTGGCCGCCATCGAGGTCGACGAACTGCACCTGCCGCACGTCACCGATTCGCTGAACCCCTCGGCGGTGGTGCTGCTGAACCTCAGCCGCGACCAGCTCGACCGGGTCGGCGAGATCAACATGATCGAGCGCAAGCTGCGCGCGGGCCTGGCGAAGCACCCGGCCACCGTGGTGGTCGCCAACTGCGACGACGTGCTGGTCACCTCCATCGCCTACGACCATCCCAACGTGGTGTGGGTCGCCGCGGGCAGCGGCTGGGCGATGGACGCGACCAGCTGCCCGCGCAGCGGCGAGCCGATCGTCTGGGAGGGCGCGCACTGGCGCAGTACCGGAGCGGATTTCCAGCGTCCCGAACCGGACTGGTGGCTCGACGGGGACGATCTGGTCGGGCGGGAGGGCAAGCGTTTCCCGCTGCGGCTCGCACTGCCGGGCCGGGCCAACCGCGGCAACGCCGCACAAGCGGTGGCCGCCGCCGTCGCGCTGGGCGCCGACCCGGAGCAGGCCGTCGCGGCCGCGGGCACGGTCCGCGAGATCGCGGGCCGCTACCGCACCGTGCAGGTCGGCGAGCACGACGCGCGTCTGCTGCTGGCCAAGAACCCGGCCGGGTGGCAGGAGGCGCTGTCGATGATCGAGCCGACCTCGGCGGGCCTGGTGATCGCGGTGAACGGCCAGGTACCCGACGGCGAGGACCTGTCCTGGCTGTGGGACGTGCGCTTCGAGCACTTCGAAGGCGTGCAGGTGGTGGCGGCGGGCGAACGCGCCACCGACCTGGCGGTGCGACTGACCTACGCGGGCGTGGAGCACACCCTGGTGCCCGATCCGGTCCGCGCCATCGCGTCGTGCCCCGCGGGCCATGTGGAAGTGCTGGCCAACTACACCGCCTTCCGTGATCTCAACCGTGACCTCGAGGAGCGGGCTTCATGACCGAGTCGACCTTCCGCATCGGCCTGGTGCTGCCGGACGTGATGGGCACCTACGGCGACGGCGGCAACGCGCTCGTGCTGCGGCAACGACTGCGCATGCGCGGCTACGACGCCGAGATCGTCGAGATCACGCTGGCGGAGCCGGTGCCCGATTCCCTGGACGTCTACACCCTGGGCGGCGCGGAGGATTCCGCCCAGCGTCTGGCCACCCGGCACCTGCAGCGCTACCCCGGCTTGCAGCGCGCCGCCGGGCGAGGCGCTCCGGTGCTGTCGATCTGCGCGGCCATCCAAGTCCTCGGCCAGTGGTACGAGACCTCGGCGGGCGAGCGAGTCGACGGCGTCGGCCTGCTCGACGTCACCACCTCGCCGCAGCACAAACGCGCCATCGGCGAGGTGACCACCACTCCACTGCTCGACGGGCTCACCGCACCACTCACCGGCTTCGAGAATCACCGGGGCGGAACGAAACTCGGCGGCGACGCGCAGGGTCTGGCCCGTGTCATCCGCGGCGTCGGCAACGGCGTCGGCGACGGGCTGGAGGGCGTCGTCCAGGGTTCGGTGATCGGCACCTACATGCACGGCCCGGCGCTGGCCCGTAACCCCGAACTCGCCGACCTGCTGCTGATGCGCGCCCTCGGCGTCACCGAACTGGCGCCCCTCGACCTGCCCGAGGTCGACCAGCTCCGCCGGGAGCGCCTGCGCGCCTGAGCCTGTTCCCGCCGGTCAGGTCGCCGGAGTAGCTGAATTCGCGGCAATCCGGATCGAAGCGATGAGTTCGGGCGTGTTCGCCGGTACATACCGGTGCACAGCCACACCATCGAAAGGAATCCGGTCATGAGCGTCATCGTCTGCGAGTTCGTCACCCTCGACGGCAGAGTGTCCGACCCCGACGGCCGCGGCGGCACCGCGACCGGCGGGTGGGCCTTCCGCTACGGTCCCGAAACCGTCGGCGGTGACAAGTTCCGCCTGGCGCATGCCCTCGATGAGGGCGTGCTGCTGCTGGGCCGCCGCACCTGGGAGTTGTTCGCCACCATCTGGCCCGGACGCGACGATCCCTTCGCCACGCGCATGAACAAGGCCGCGAAACTGGTTGTCTCGCACACGCTGGCGGACACGTCGAGCTGGACGAATTCCACGCTTGTCGAAGGCGACCTCCATACGGCGGTGGAGAACGCACCCGGCGACGTCATCGTCACCGGCAGCCTGACCATCGTTCGCGCATTGCGGGAAAAGGATCTTGTCGACGAGTACCGACTGCTGATCTTCCCCACGGTCCTCGGTAGCGGTGACCGTTTGTTCGCCGATGGCGAGCCGCCCGCGGACCTCGAGTTGCTGTCGGTCGACACGGTCGGCGCAGCCGTGCTGACCCGCTACGTCCGAGCCGGGCGCTGACGACCGACGTCCGGCCGGATCGCGGACGGCGTCAACCGGACGGTCCGACCATCCGTCACCCCGCGCCACGGGCCCGAGCCGATTTGCCTGGGTTGTTCGCCTCGCCGCCGTGCCAGTCGGCGCGGTGGGCGCTCGACCTCGTCGGCGATCCGGGACCATGCCTTCACCGGCCGTATTCGCGAGCCGCGGGTAGATGGCCTGGTACACCCACCTCGGTGACGTCGACGGAGACGGTGATCGTGCTGTCCTTCGCGTCGGTGTAGATGATGCCGCGCAGCGGAGGGACGTCGGCGTAGTCGCGGCCCCAGGCGGCGGTGATGTAGCGCTCGTCGCCGAGTTGGTCGTTGGTGGGGTCGAGGTCGATCCACCGGCCCGAGCGGTCGGGTCCGTCGGCGCCGGGCACCCATACCGCCGCCCAGGCGTGCGTGGCGTCGGCGCCGACCATGCGCTCCTTCCCTGGTGGTGGATCGGTGGCCAGGTAGCCGGACACGTACCGGGCGGCGAGGCCGTGCGACCGCAAGCAGGCGACCGCGAGGCGCGCGAAGTCCTGGCAGACGCCTGCGCGGGCCGCGAACACGTCGGCCACCCGGGTGGACACCGTCGTGGCGCCGGACCGGTAGGCGAAGTCGGTGTAGATCCTGGTGTTCAACTCGACCACCGCGTCGAGCAGCGGCCTGCCCGGCCGGAGGGATTCAGCCGCGTACGCGACGATCTCCGACGTGATCTCCTGCGGGTGCAGGTCGAGAGCGAACTCCACGGCGAACGGCCCGTTGGCCCCCGTCGGGCGCGCGCGTTCCCACGGCTCGGCGGCCGGGCCCGCGTCGTCGCGGGCGGGCGCGTCGACTTCGACCAGCGATTCGCCGACGACCGTCAGAGCACGATGCTCGGTGGTGACGTGGAAGTAGGACGTGATGTTGCCCCACACATCCGCGCCGACCGACCGGTCCGAGGGGGCGGGGTCGATCCGGATCTCGTGCGCGAGCAGACGCTGACCGGGGAGATCGCGCGGCGTCAAGTACGCGCGCCCATAGGAGTTGATGACTTCGCCGGAGTACGAGTACTTGGTGCGATGCTCGATCCGGTAGCGCCGGACCGCACGGCCGGTCATCCGACGACCTGCGCGCTGCCCCACAGCGGCTGGATGTCGACCGGGAGCGACAGCGTCGTGGTCTCGAAGGACTCGGATACCTTGCGCAGGCGCACGTGCACTCCCTCCAGCAACTCCGCCAGTTCGGTGCGCCGTTCGTTCGCGTCGGTGACCTCGAGATCGTCGGGATCGAGGCGGCGCAGCATGCGCCGCGCGTCCGCGAGCAGCCGCTGCGGACGCGACGAGCCGGACGCACCGGGCAGCGCCTGGAAATCGGCGTGCAGGCGGCCCAGCTGATAGGCCAGCGATCGCGGATTGGCGGTGTCGAACAGCAGGAGCTCGGCGACGTTCGCGATCCGCACCGAATCCTGGTGGCGCCGACGATAACTCACCGAGGACTCGGTGGCGCGCAGCACCCATTCGGTGACCTCGCGTTCGATCTCCTCCGGATACCGTTGGGTCAGCGCGGCCGACAGCAACGCGGTCAGGGCGAGACCGCGCTCGATCCGCTTACCGATGTCCCTGACGTGCCACCCGGTGTCGCGGATCAGCGACTCGCCGTCGATCCCGGACAGCGCGAGCAGCCCGGCCAGGGTTCGCGAATGCACATCCGACAACTCCGCCTCTTGGTCGTCCACCGCGGCGGGGTAGCACGCCAGCGCGCGCTCGACCGAGCCGAGGATCATCCACGTGTCCACCGACAACTGGTCGCGCACGGCGCGCGCGGCGCTGCCGTACCGGTCGATCGCGAAGGCCAGCGATCCGGGCAGCTCGCGGTCTATCGTCAGTGCGACGAGGTAGTCGTGGCCCGCGCGGGACGCGCCCGGCACCCGGTGTACCGCCGGAGCGCTGTCCTGCGCCGCACCGGTGGCCACGCCGTCGTCCGCCCCTTCGGCGACGGCCTCCACACCATCCGTAACCTGTTGTCGCGCTCCGGCTCCGGCCATCGCTTCGTTCCGGGCCACGGCATCGTGATGCTCAATGTGCTTCGAACCAGTTTCTCCCCCAGCGTCTTCCGGCATTCCCGATCCGGATGGCGTGGCAGCCGAGAATTTTTCGTCTGTCCCGTGGCCGGAAAATCGTGACCGGACCGGCACCGAATTCCCCTGCGCGCACTCGCCCGCACCGGGCGATGCCGGAGCATCACCAGAATCCGGAAACGATCCGGCCGCAGCGTGCGACCGCTCGTCGCCGTACTGCGCCACACCTTCGTCGACGCCGGCACCCGACGGAGCGAGCAGGCCGCGATCGACCGAACTCTGCTGCGGCGCAAAGGCTCGCACCTCGGGACCGAACAGCCCGTCGGTCGGAGCCGCGGTGGCGGTGGTCCGTCCGAGGGCGGCCAAGAGGATCGGTAACGCGCCCGCGCCTTCCAGCCAGGGGCGATACCGGAACTCTTGGTAACGCTCGTGGGTGGCGATCAAGAGACGGGCGGTGTCCTCCGCGCGCTCGCCGTAGCGGCCGATCCAGAACAGGTCGTTGAGCACGCGGGGGGAGCTGATCCCCGCCACGACCGGAGCGGTGCGCCGCGGCTCGCGCGACGGCTCGGTGCTGATCGCGGCGGCGGCCGTCGGCGCGGCCCGCACCCAGATGTCCTTGGCGGCGACTTTCCGCGCGGCGCGATCGGTCGTGCGCTGACGTAGCTGGCCGAGACCGCCGGACATCACGGTGTAGCCGCGCCGATGGGCGAGCGAGAACAATCGCATGCCGACCGGAGCCGCGGCGAGTCCGTCGTGCTCGCGGATGGCGGGCGCGACGGAGAACTGCGCCGGTTCCTGGCCAACCCATTGCCATCCGTGCGCATCGATCCGCGCCTTCATCTCGTCGCGCTGCCGCCGACTCAGTTCAGGGCCGAACAGCGTGGCGCCGTCGACCGCCGAGCGAACGATCAGCTTGTCCAGATTCGCGATCAGATGTCCGCGCTCCCGTTCATGACCACCCCAGTACGACGGCGCGTTCTCCAGCAACAGGTCCGCACCGAGCAGTGCGCGCGACAGGGCGGGCAGGAATCCGGCCAGCGCGGGATTCTCCAGCAGCCCGCTGCCGAGCGTGTTCACCACCGTCACCGCGCCGCGGCGCAGCACCTCGACCAGTCCCACCACGCCCAGCCGCGAATCCGGCCGCAGGTCCAGCGGATCGGAGAATTCGGCGCCCACCCGGCGCAGCACCACGTCCACCCGCTTCAGCGTGCCGAGCGACCGCATCCACAGCGCGCCGTCGCGCACCACCAGATCGGCGCTCTCAACCAGCGGAAAGCCGAGTGTGGAGGCGAGATAGGCCTGATCGAACGCGGTCTCGGAATGCACGCCTGGACTGAGCACGACGACCACCGGTTCGTCGTCGTCGGTCTGCGCGGATTCGATCAGCATCAATCGCATCGCCCTGGCGAAGGGTGTCAGCGGACGCGGATTCGCGTGCTCGAATGCCTCCGGGATCGCGGTCGACACGACCCTGCGGTCGGCCAGCGCGTATCCGGCGCCGGACGGCGCCTGCGCCCAGTCGGCGAGCACCCGGAACCGGCCGTCGCCCCAGCGACTGAGATCGCAGGCGTGCAGGAAGAGTTGGTGCCGCCCCGGCACGGTGATGCCGTGCGCGGCTCGTACGTAGCCGCGATTACCGAACACGACTTCCGGCGGGAGCAGTCCCGAGGCGAGCGTCCTGCGTGGACCGTAGATGTCGGTGAGCACCTCGTCGAACACGCGGGAGCGCTGTTCCAGCCCGGCCTCCAGCCGGGTCCAATCGTCCGCGGCGACCGGCAAGGGAATCGGATCGAGGCGCCACGGCGCAGGCGTGTTCTCGGCCGACGCGCCTGCCTCGAGGTAGGTGATGCCGTCGTCGTCGATCAGCCTGCGCACCCGGCTGTCCAGCTTGCCCAAACCGTCCCCGCCGAGTTCGGCGAAGTCGGCGGACAGTTGCGACCACACCCGGCGCACCTTGCCGTCGGCGTCCACCAATTCGTCGTAGTAGCCCGCGACCGGCGCGCCGCACTCGTCGTAGGCGGCGGTGGCAGAAGCATCTTCGCGGTAGCGCGCGACCTGTTCCCGCACGGTGGTCGCGGTATCTCGCCGCTCATCTCGCAACGTCACCGCCGACCTCACTTCCGCCATCCATGCCCAACGGTCGCCGAATGCTTCCGGTGCGGTCCGGAAACCTTATGCCGGACACCCGCATCAGTGGTCTTTGCGGCCATTTTCGCATGTAGCAGGGGTCATAACGGGTAAAACGCTGTGCGGCGACAACTGTTTGCCCAACATTTGCTCAACATCGGGCGCGGCGACACACGGTCCCGGGTCCCACCGTGGCGCCCGCACCGGTGGTATCACCGAACGACGACAACGATCTCGTCAGGAGGTCATTATGCGTAGATCAGACTGTTCGTCTTGCGAATCCGCGTTCGACCACTGCCACGGAACCCTGATCGTGCACGTGAGCCGGATCGCCGAATGCACCGACGAACACTGCCTGGAGCTCAGCCACGCCAGACACGCCTTCGTCCTCGATTGCCGAAACCTCGCGGGCGGCTGCCGGTGTGGCGACGGCGAGACAGCCCGGCGCCGCGCCTGAGCGGTTCCGTACCCTGGCCCGGTGAGCTATGACCACGTGTTGCTGCCGTCCGGTGTCGCATCGTCGATCGCGGAGGTCGACGCCTACCTGAGCACCCAGCAGGGCGTCCCCGAGTCGGGGGCGGTCGCGCAGATCGCGGCCGAACTGAACAGACGCAACGCGGAACTGCCCGAGGAGGACAACTTCCTCAGCACCGTGCCGGTCGGCGGCGCGGCCACCGGTGCGGCACTGCACGTGCCGTGCCCCTACGACGCGGTCGGCTTCGTCCGCCACTTGCTGTTCGAACTCGCCACACCGCTGAACTATGCCGTCTACGACCCGCAACTGGCCTGGCTGATCGATCCCGCCGAGCACGTCGAGGCCATCGTCACGCACGGCGGCGCGGGCGAGTTCCCGTACCTGACCGAAGCGCTGGTCCAGCAGTGGATTCCGGAGCTGGCCCCGCCCAACCCGTACCTCGTCGTCGAACGCGGCGAGCAGTTCTACATCCAGACCTACCGGGAGAACTCCGGCGCCTACACCGTGGAATACCGGGACGGCTCCCCCGACAAGCATTTCGGCACAACCATCTCCGATCCCGCCACTGTAGCCGCCCTCATCTGGGGCTGGGCCAACGACGACCGCAGCCGGTTCCCCGGCCTGCCCTGGTCGCGCGTCGACCTCTGAACCCGGTCACTGGTTCTGGGTGGCCAACCGGCCCGCCAGCGCGAGGAACGACGCGCCGAAGACCCGGCGCATCCAGGTGACCACGACGGGACTGGAAATGACCTGGTCGCGGACGGCGGCGGCACACGCGCCGTACACCGCGAACACCACCAGGGTGGCGAGCATGAAGATGCCGCTCAGTTCGAGCATGCGCGCCAGTGCGTTCGGCGCGCCGCCGGGCACGAACTGCGGCAGGAACGCGAAGAAGAAGATGGTCAGCTTGGGGTTGAGGAGGTTCAGCAGCACCGCCGAGGTGATCACCTTCCGCGCCGAGGGTGCGGTGCGCCCGGTCTGTTCCGGCACGGCGAGCGCGCCCTTGTCCCGGAACGTGGTCCAGGCCATGTACACCAGATAGCCGACGCCGAGGTACTTCAGCGTCTGGAACGCGACCGCGCTGGCGTTGAGCAGCGCGGCCAGACCCGTGATCGCCGCGATCATGTGCGGAACGATGCCGAGCGTGCAGCCGAAGGCCGCGATCACCGCGGCTCGCACACCGCGAGACAGCCCTGCCGCCAACGTGAACAGCACACCGGTGCCGGGGGTGGCGACGATGACGAGCGTCGTCAGCACGAATTCGATGCTCATCCCCGACACGGTAACGCACGCCCGGCGCGGCGCAATCCCCGTCGCGGGAGGCGTTTTCGCGAGCTATAGCGCGCGGCGGCCGGACAGCGCGCGCCCGAGGGTGAGCTCGTCGGCGAATTCGAGGTCGCCGCCCATCGGCAGGCCCGAGGCCAGCCTGGTCACACTCAGACCCGGGAAGTCGCGCAGCATCCGGACCAGGTAGGTGGCGGTGGCCTCGCCCTCGGTGTTCGGGTCCGTCGCGATGATCACTTCGCTGACGTCGACGCCGTCCTCCTGGTTTCCGATACGCGCCAGGAGTTCCCGGATCCGCAGCTGGTCGGGGCCGACACCGCTGAGCGGATCGAGCGCGCCGCCGAGCACGTGGTAGCGACCGCGGAACTCCCTGGTGCGCTCGATCGCCTGCACGTCCTTGGGTTCCTCGACCACGCAGATCATGGTCCGGTCCCGGCGCGGGTCGGCGCAGATGCGGCACAGCTCGCCGTCGGAGACCGTTCCGCATGTCACGCAGAACTGCACCCCGTCACGCACCTTCTGCAGCGCGGCCTGCAGCCGATCGATCTCCGGCGGCTCCACCTGGAGCAGATGAAAGGCGATGCGCTGCGCGCTCTTCGGACCGACGCCGGGCAGCTTGCCCAATTCGTCGATCAGATCCTGGACCGGACCCTCGTACAACTGCTGCCTCGGCTCAGAAACCGGGCAGCGAACCGCCGCCGCCGAAGCCACCGGACAGGGGTCCGAGCCGTTCGGCGGCGATGCGCTGCGCGTTGGCCATCGCGTCGTTGACCGCACCGATGACCAAATCCTGCAATGTCTCGACATCGTCGGGATCCACGGCCTTCGGGTCGATGGTCAGCGACACCACCTCACCGCTCGCCTTCAGCCTGACCTGCACCAAGCCACCGCCGGCAGCGCCGTCCACCTCGGTCGCCGCGATCTCGGCCTGGGCTTCCATCACCGCCTGCTGCATCTGCTGCGCCTGGGCGAGCAACTGTTGCATATCGAACTGGCCACCTGGCTGCACGGGAGCGTCCTCTCTGAAGAAGGTGTCACCGGCCAGCCTAGTCCTGCCGCGGCCGGTCCCCGGCGCGGCCCGACGGTCCCAGGTCCGCGGCGCAGGACGGATAACAGCGCGCATGACGGGTAACAGGTTGGGTAGTTCCGATCGGAACCGACCATGCGCGCCTTACCATCGACACCGAGTCGGAAAGCGGTGTGCAAATCTGGAGCCAATGATGATCGCAGTTCGTGCACGTTTCCTGAGCACCCTGGTGCTCACGCTCGGTGTTCCCAGCATCTTTCTCGGCGCAGCGGCGTCCGCGGATACGGAGATCACCGACACGCCCGGAGTGATCGACGCGCAAGGGGCAGACGAGCCCCAGACGACCCCGGCGGTCGCCGACTACGGGGGCGGCTGCGTCCTCTACCCGGACGACAAGGCCGCGACGCTCGATTCGCTGCGTTCCCGGTGCTCGCCGGAGCAGCAGGACGCGATCTTCCGCGCCGCACCGCTCGGCGCCGTTCCGGTCGGCGTGAAATCGGGCTGGGTCACTCGCCCGCCGGTCATGCAGGCCATCGCGCCCCCGCTGTGGATCGGCAAGACCTTCTACACCGGCCCGGACGGCGGCTTCCTGATGAACCGCCTCACCGGTGCGGGCTTCGAGGCCTGGGGCGCCGACGTCTACGTCGCGCCCGCCCTGACCGATGGGCAGCCGACCTGGGCACTGAACTACGCGCCCTCGCCGACGCCGCAGGTCTACGACGAGATCCGGGAAGTCACTCCCGGTGTGTGGTTCGGCTACTCGTGGTGGCGCGGCATGTTCCAGACCACCCTGCTGCTGACCTTCGCGCTCGCCTGAACAGCGGGTGTCGTTTGACCCTCCCGTCACTGGAGGGTGTTGGCTGGTGCCATGACGGCCACCGTCCCCATCGGGGAATTCTCCAGGCTGAGCAATCTCAGCGTGAAGACGTTGCGCTACTACCACGAGATCGGTCTGCTCGCTCCGGCCGGCATAGACGCGAGTTCGGGCTATCGGCGGTACGCGACGGCGCAGGTGACGCAGGCACAGTTGATCCGGCGGCTGCGCGAGCTGGACATGCCGGTTCCGGAGATCCGCGCCGTGCTGGCCGCGCCGGACGAGAACACCCGTGACGCCACGCTGCGGGCGCATCTGGAGCGCATGGAAGCCGAGCTGACCCGCACCCGCGCGGTCGTGGCCTCGTTGCGCGCGCTGCTGACGCCATCGGCTCCGATCGCCGTGGAGTATCGCGTGGTCGGGGCGTTCCCGGCGGCGGCGATCGGCGCGACGGTGGCGCGCGAACACATCGGCGAGTGGTGCGCTTCGACGTTCCAGGCGTTGTACGAGTCGCTGGCCGCCGCGAGCATCGCGCCTGCGGGCGTCGCCGGCGCCACCTACAGCACCGACTTCTTCGAGCAGGACGAAGGCGAAGTAGTCGCGTTCGTCCCAGTCGCCGACACGGATGTGGTGCTGCCGGCAATGCTTTCACTCATCGAGCTACCCGCGCGCCGTTTCGCCGTCGCCGTGCACAAGGGCCCGTTCGACGATTTCGACCGGACCTACGGCGCACTGGGCAGTCACGTCGCCGAACACGCTGTCGCGCTGCCCGAGCCGATCCGCGAGATGTACCTGCTCGGACCGGACACGTCCGATGAACCCGCCGGCTACCGGACCGAAGTGTGCTGGCCCGTCGCCCAACCATAAAAGGAGATATCCATGACGATCTCGATCGCCCACGTCACCATCGATTGTGCGAACGCGGGCGCGCTCGCCGAATTCTGGTCACAGTTGCTGGAGACGCCCGTCGATCCCGACCCCACCCCGGAGTTCGCCACCGTCGGCCGGACCGCGGACGCCGCGACCCCGCTGATGTTCATCCGCGTGCCCGACAAGAACCCCGGCAAGAACGTCATCCACCTCGACCTGCTCGCTTCCGGCCGGGACGAGGTCGCGCGCGCGATCGATCTCGGCGCGAAGCACGTCGCCGACTTCGACGAGTGGGGCATGAAGTGGACGACGCTGGCCGATCCCGAGGGGAACCTCTTCGACATCGCGGCCGAATAGACCGAGCAGACCGCGACGACGGCCATGGCCGTCGTCGCGGCCGTACGATCAGGCCAGTTCGCGCTGGAGGTTGCCGAGCACCTCGGCCTGGATCTTCTTCAGGCCGAGCGGCGCGAAGATGCCCTCGAAGATGCCCGCGACGCCGCCCGCGCCCTTCCACGTGGTGCGCAGCGTGACTCGCGCGCCCGCGCCCTCCGGGGTGACGGTCCAGGTGTTCACCAAGGTCGAATTCGAGTCGCGCTCGGTGACAATGGAATCGGACACCGAGACGACCGCGTGCACGTTGCGCGAGCGCTTCTCGGTGGCCTGCAACGTCCATTCCGCGACGGTGCCCGCGCCCTTGCCCCCTTCGACCACCTTGTAGTCGCGGTAGTGCGACGAGAGGATGCGCGGACGCACCGTGTCGTAGTCGGCGATGGCCTCCAGCGCGCGCTGCGGATCCGCCGCCACGTCGATCGAACTACTGGCGCTGACCTGTCCCACAATGAGCTCCTTGTCCGGATGCGGTGTCTCGACGGATCTCCATCCTGCCCTGTCGGCCCCGGATGATAACGGCGAGGGCGGAGCGTGTGGCGAACTTCTCCGGACGATTCGGTATTCCATTTCGCAACATATGCGTGACATTTCTCCACGACCGAGACCTCGCGGTGGCCCCGCCGTATGGTCCGTACTAGCGTCGAGGGGTGGCAGTGAGTCTGTTGGGGAAGGCCGGACACGCACCGGCCGCACGCGAATCAGGATTTGCCGCGCATCGAGCCGGCGTGGATCGCCTTCTGGCGAGTTACCGCGCCATACCCGAGCACGCCAACGTCCGTTTGGCCAAGAAGACCTCGAACCTTTTCCGCGCCAGGGCGAAGAACACCGCGCCCGGCCTCGATGTCTCGGGGCTGACCAGGGTGATCGCGGTCGACCCCGTGGCGAGGACCGCCGACGTCGCTGGCATGACCACCTACGAGGAGCTGGTCGCCGCCACCCTCCCGTACGGGCTCGCGCCGCTGGTCGTTCCCCAGCTCAAGACCATCACGCTGGGCGGAGCGGTCACCGGCCTCGGCATCGAGTCCACCTCCTTCCGCAGCGGTTTGCCGCACGAGTCGGTGCTGGAGATGGACGTGCTGACCGGCGCGGGCGAGATCCTCACCGCCACGCCGGACAACGAGCACGCCGATCTGTTCCGCGGCTTCCCGAATTCCTACGGGACGCTGGGTTACACGGTCCGGCTGAAGATCGAGCTGGAAGAAGTACAACCGTACGTCGCGCTGCGGCACGTTCGCTTCCGGGACCTGCGCGAACTGGAGGCCACCCTCGCGACGATCGTCACGGATCGGGTCTATGCGGACGAGCCCGTGGACTACCTCGACGGCGTCGTCTTCTCCGCCGAGGAGAGCTATCTGACGCTGGGCCGCCGCACCGACGAGCCGGGCCCGGTCAGCGACTACACCGGGATGGACATCTACTACCGGTCCATCCAGCACGAGGGCGAAACGCCCAAACGCGACCGCCTGACCATCCACGACTACCTGTGGCGCTGGGACACCGACTGGTTCTGGTGCTCCCGCGCCTTCGGCACGCAGAATCCGAGGATCCGCCGATTCTGGCCGAAGCGCTATCGGCGCAGCAGCTTCTATTGGAAGCTGGTTGCGCTCGATCACAAGTACGACATCGGGGACAAGCTGGAGGCTCGCAAGGGCAATCCCCCGCGTGAGCGGGTCGTGCAGGACATCGAGGTGCCGGTGGACCGCACCGCCGACTTCGTGGAGTGGTTCCTGCGCGAGATCCCGATCGAGCCGATCTGGCTGTGCCCGCTGCGTTTGCGCGAGACCGGCCGCACGCAGCGGTCCGGCGGACGCGCTTGGCCGCTGTATCCCCTGGAGCCGGACCGGACCTACGTGAACGTCGGATTCTGGTCGGCCGTGCCCACCGTCCCGGGGCAGCAGGATGGCGCGGCCAACCGCGCCATCGAGCACAAAGTGACCGAATTCGACGGTCATAAGTCGCTGTACTCGGATTCCTTCTACGACAAGGATGAGTTCGCGGCGCTCTACGGCGGAAACACCTACACCGAACTGAAAAAACGCTACGACCCGAACCAGCGCCTGCTGGATTTGTATTCGAAGGCGGTGCAACGCAAATGACGACATTCAAGGACCGTTCCGATGTCTTCGCCGATCTCGGAACCAAACTCAGCATTGCCGAGATCTTCGAGACCCTCGTCGAGGGCGAAGTCCCGATCCGGTTGACGGCCTACGACGGCAGCGCCACCGGACCGGAGGACTCGGAGTTCGCGCTGGACATCCGGACTCCGCGTGGCATCAACTACCTGGCCACGGCCCCCGGCGACCTGGGCATGGCGCGCGCCTACATCGCAGGCGACATGACCGCCAGCGGGGTGCACCCGGGTGATCCGTACGCGATCCTGAAGGCGATGGACAGCTTGAAGTTCCGCCGTCCGTCCGCGCTGGCCCTGGTGACCATCGCGCGCTCGCTGGGCTGGGAGCGGCTCAAGCCGGTCGCCCCGCCGCCGCAGGAGACGCTGCCGCGCTGGCGGCGGATCGCCTTCGAGGGACTGCGCCACTCCAAGACGCGCGATGCCGAAGCCATCCACCACCACTACGACGTCTCGAACGCCTTCTACGAGCATGTGCTCGGCCCGTCGATGACCTACACCTGTGCGACCTACGGCGACGAGAGCTGGACGCTCGAGCAGGCGCAGGAGAACAAGTACCGCCTGGTGTTCGAGAAGCTGCGCTTGAAGGAGGGTGACCGGCTGCTCGACATCGGCTGCGGCTGGGGCGGCATGGTGCGTTACGCCGCCAAGCGCGGCGTCAAGGTGATCGGCGCGACGCTCTCGGCCGAGCAGGCGGATTGGGCGCAGAAGAAGATCGCCGAGGAGGGCCTGGCCGAGCTGGCCGAAGTGCGGCACTCCGACTATCGCGACGTGCCGGAGGGCGAGTTCGACGCGGTGTCCTCGATCGGGCTCACCGAGCACATCGGGGTGCACAACTACCCGTACTACTTCGACTACATCAAGAACAAGCTGCGCGACGGCGGCCTGTTCCTGAACCACTGCATCACTCGCCCGGACAACACCCGCACCACCAAGGCGGGCGATTTCATCGACCGCTACGTGTTCCCGGACGGCGAGCTGATCGGCTCCGGCCGGATCATCTCCGAGATCCAGAACATCGGGCTCGAAGTGCTGCACGAGGAGAACCTGCGCGAGCACTACGCCCTGACTCTGCACGAATGGTGCAAGAACCTGGTCGCCAACTGGGACGCCTGCGTCGCGGAGGTCGGCGAGGGCACCGCGAAGGTGTGGGGCCTGTATATGGCGGGCTGCCGACTGGGCTTCCAGCGCAACGTGGTGCAGCTGCACCAGGTGCTCGGCGTCAAGTTGCCCGCCGACGGCGACTGGACCGTACCGCTGCGCCCGTGGTGGCAGCCGTAGACCGGGACGTTCAGAAGGCGTTGCTGCCCGCCTCGTTCAGGAGTTCATCCAGGAACGGGGCGGGCAGTTCGACGTCGCCGACCTGCGCGGAGGCGGGCAGGTCGGCGCGCAGCACGCGCAGGATGCCGACCACGCCGGGGCCCGCGTCCAGCAGCGGCCTGGTCCAGCCGAGGTCGGCGCAGGTCGCGACGGCGGGCAGCAGCAGGTTGGTGGCCTCACCGACCCAGCCCGCGGTGGCCAGACATTCCGCGAGGAGCAGCGCGGCGTCCAATTGAGCGCGCGGGCGGTGCTTCTGGCGGGTGTGGTCGGACAGCGCGCGGGCGCGGCGCACCGCCCGGTCGTCGGAGCCGAGCCGGCGTTCGGCGAGCAGTGCGCGGATGGCGGCGAGTTCCTCGGCTTCGGCGGTGAGCAGGGCGGCGCCGGTCAGCCGATGCGCCGCCTGGAGCGGCGTGGATTCACTGAGGTCGGTGTAGCGGCGATCCGCGGACTCCAGCGCCATGCCCAGACGCAGCCGTTCGGCCCGGATATGGGCGGCCAGCCGGGGCAGTCGGTTGTCGGCGGCGATGCGCGCGCCCTCGTCCAACCGCGTTGCCGCGGTGAACAGATCTCCCCCGACCGCCTTGACCCGGGCGCCGACGACGAAGGTGGAGATCAGGAAGTCCACCGGACCGACCCGGGTGACCAGCTCGTGACTTTCGTCGAGCAGCCGGTCGGCGGTCGCCAGATCGCCCCTGCGGTAGCTCATCTCGCCCAGCAGCGCCGCGGCGACCCGCACCGCGTGCGAGCGCGGTCCCGAGCGTTCCCGCGCGAAGTCCCAGGCCTGCTGGAAACAGCGCGTGGCGGTGTCCACGTCGAGTTGCTCGTAGGCGGCGGCGCCCTGGCCGCAGCGACCGAACACCAGGCCGAGCGAATCCTTCGAGCGTTCGTGGTACTCCTCGGCCCACTCCTGGATGTTCCTCGCGCCCTCGAAGTCGAACTCGCACAGGCGCACGAAGGATGTCAGGTTGGCCGCCGTCGAGACCGTCCACACGGGTAGATCGTCCGGCTCCCGCAGACAGTCGGCGACTCGATCCAGCACGCCATCGGTGTGGTCGCGCGCGATCTGGTCGGAGGCGGCGAGCACGGCCGCCTGGCAGCGCTGCACCCGCACATCGGCGTCGCCGGTGGACCCGCGGGCCAGGATGTTGGACAGCCTGCCCAGGGCGTTGCGCGCCGCGCCGGACTGCTGCAGGTTGACGTTCGCCCTGGCCACCGCCATCAGCAACTTCGAGCGCGACGCCACCTGCTGCATCGGCAGCTTCGACACGCTGCCCAGCAGCGTGGCGAGCCGGGAACCGTCGATCAGGTCCATCCCGCCACCCTCGAGCAGGTCCAGCGCCATCTTCAGATCGGTCGCGGCCAGCGCGTGGTCGACCGACTTGCGCAGCAGCTGGTGTTCGGCGTACCAGCGCGAAGCCTTGCGGTGCAGCGACTTCAGCTTCCCCGGGTGGACGCGGTCGAGCCGGGTCCGCAGGTGCTCTGCGAACAGCGGCTGCATCCGGAACCACTCGGGGTCGTGCTCGATGCGCCGCAGGAACAGCTCACGCTGCTCGGCCTGCTCGAGCAGCTGCTCGGCATCCGGCTCCCCGGACAACGCCGCGGCGAGCGAACCGCACACCCGCTCGGTCACCGCGATCGACATCAGGAACTCGAGCATCTTCGGTTCCAAAGTGTCCAAGACGTTCTCGGCGAGGTATTCGCGAATGCCGTGGTTGCCTTCGGAGAGGGTGGCGATCAGCTGAGCTGGGTCGGCGTTGCCGCGCAAGGACAGGCCCACCAATTGGATAGCCGCGGGCCAGCCGTCGGTGGCGGTGTGGATTTCGGTGACCTGTTCCGGCGTCAGGTCGAAGCCGTTGCGCTCCACCAGGATCTGCCTGGTCTCCGCCTCGTTGAGGCGCAGCGCGGCCGAGCCGATCTCGACCAGTTCGTCGTGCACTCGCATGCGGCTGGTCGGCAGGCCGGACTGTTCCCGGCTGGTCACGACGAAACGCAGGTGGTGGCAGCAGTTGTCCAGCAGAGCTTCCATCGCGCGATGCGCGCCCGCGTCGGTGATCCGCTGCCAGTCCTCGACGATCACCACGACCGTCCTGCCCGCCGCGTGGATCTCGTCGATGAGCGTGGGAATCACGAAAGCGGCCGCGTCGGCGGGCCGTTCCTCCAGTACCTGGTCCAGACCGGCGCCGACGTCCGGATGCACCCGGCGGATGGCCTGGATCAGATGGGCGAGCAGCCAGATCTCGTTGTCGTCGTCCCGGTCGATGCCGATCCAGGCGACCGCGGTGTCACCTTCGCTGAGCTCGGCGCGCCACTGCGCGGCCAGCGTGCTCTTGCCGAAGCCCGCGGGCGCGTGGATCACTGCCAACCTGCGCCGCCCGCCCGCGCGCAGGATGTCCAGCAGACGCGGCCGTGGAATCGGCTCTCGCGTGGGCGTGGGCGGCCAGAACTTGGTCACGGCCGTCGGCGGCGTCGCCGGCACGACCGCCGGATGCTGGGAGACGGCGGGCCGTAGCGTCAACGGCCAGCTGCGCCGCGCGGTGACCGCGGGACGGGAGGCGGTCCACACCGCGGTCGGTTCGCCCACGGCTGCCGGGGTGGTCGTTTCGGGCTCCGGCGTGGTCTCCAGCAGCGCCATCTCGTCCGGCAACTGATCGTGGCCGCGCTGCACCGCGCGCAGCATTTCGCCGAACTCGTAGGCGCTGGCCGGGCGATCCCGCGGATTCGGGGACATGGCCTGTTCGATGACGCCGGCGACATCCGGCGGAATGTCCTGTTCACGCAGATCGGGCACCGGCTGGGTGGTGATCCGCAGGAACTGCGCGACCACCCGCTCGCCCGCCTGCCGCTCGAAGGCCGCGTGCCCGGTGAGCAAGGCGAACAACGTCGAGCCGAGGCCGTAGACGTCGGAACGGATGGTCGGCTCGTCACCTTTGAGGACCTCCGGCGCGGTGAACGCGGGCGAGCCGGTGATCATGCTGCTGGACGTGCGGAACCCGCCCGGGATGCGGGCGATGCCGAAATCCGTCAGCTGCGGCTCGCCGTAACCACTGAGCAGCACATTCGCCGGTTTCACGTCGCGGTGCAGGATTCGGGCGCGGTGCGCGCTCTCGATGGCTCCTGCCAGCTTGACGCCTGCTCGTAGCGAGTCCGCCCAGGTCAATGGGCCTTGATCGCGAATCAGCTTTTCCAGTGACCCGTGGGTGCAGTAGGGCATGACGATGAGCGGCATTCCGGTTGCCGTCACGTCCACCTGGAGTATGTCGACGATGTTCGGGTGGCCGGAGAGCCTGCCCATGGCCTGTTCCTCGCGCAGGAACCGCTCTCTGCTCTCCTGGTCGATCTCCGAGGGGAGCACCTTCACCGCGACCACCCGGTCCAGCGCGGTCTGGATGCAGCGATACACCACCCCGAATCCGCCGCGGCCGATCTCCACCGCACCGGACAGGCCCATCGCCTCCAGTTCGTCGGCGATGTCGACGGGCGGCTGCCGCTGCGTCTTCGCCTCGGCCGCAGGGGATTCGGGGCGCACCCGGCCCGAACGCGTCTGTGGATTCATGTGATCACCTCGAACACTCACATCGAATCGGCGACATCGGCGACCAACTCCGCGCCGACCGCCGGACGCCGTGTCCGATATGCCTGCGCATACTCCAACGTAGCGCGGTGCGGTATCACGCGGGTGACGTTTCCGAACAGGTCGGGTGTGTTCCGAATCCGCGTGTTTCGCGCCGCTGAGCGGTTTCGGCGCCGATGCCGCCTTGGTTGTGACCACCGCCACTTCAGGTCCACATGAACGGATACCCCGAGGCGATTCGACCAACCACCTCGGCTACGGGAACCCGGTCGGCGCGGTGGTGACCTGCCGTGATATTTTACTTCTTCAGAGATCTTTCTTCTTTGTAGAACTATCTTTATACGAGCAGACATTAGGTGCGGAGGAATACCCGTGTCGACACCTGAACCCGACCGCGAGGCCACGGCGCCCGGACTCCGCGCCGACGCCCGCGAGATCTACCGGCGCTACCTGAGCGCGGTCATGCTGCACGGACAAGCCGGGGCGCGGGCGGTCGATCTGGGCGCCACCGATCTGTACGCGCTCAACATCCTCGAACTGGCCGGGCCGATGACGCCGGGCGAACTCGGCGCGCGCAGCGGTCTGACCACCGGCCCGACCACCCGGCTGATCGACCGCCTGGAGGACGCGGGCTACGTGCGCCGCGCGCCGGTCCCCGGCGACCGCCGGAAGGTGATCGTCGAATTGATCGGCAAGCCAGCCGATCTCGACGAGGTGCTCGCTCCCGCACGGCAGCGCATCGGCGAGATCATCGGCGGCTACACACCCGAACAGCGCGAGGTGCTGTTCGACTACTTCACCAGGGCGGCTGCCGCGTACCAGGCCGCCGCCGAGGAGCTGCGTGGCACGGACTAGGCCACGGCGAGGGCGATGATCTGGGTGATCTGGCGGCTGTCGAAATTGTCGTCGCTGACCAGAACCAAGGTGCGCTCACCGGAGGGCAGACGCGGCCCCCAGGTCATGCCCTCCACGTTGTCGACGGCGGCGAGCCCGACGTCGTCGAGATCCACCAGCAGCCGCTTGGCCACCGGGCGGGCAGCGCCGATCGAGGCATCGAGGATGTTGGTCGCGGCGCTCAGATCGGCCTCGTAGACGCGGATCTTGTTGGGCGTGCCCGGCGAGAAGGACCGTTCCAGCACAAGAAGTTTCGTGGGGTCCAGCGGATCGGCGGCGAGGATCGAAGCGATCCCGTTCGCGCCGCGGCCGGGCTGCGGCCGCGACTCGGCGAAGACAGGATCCAGCGGATACGCGTACTGGGCGAGCAATGGCCCGGATCGCGCCTGGACGGTGATCCGCGTAAGTGCCCCGCTCGTCGTGGTCGCCGCCGGCCCGTCCTGCAGCAGCGGCCCTTCCGTGGCGGTGGCGAACAACGTGCCGCCCGCGAGGAAGGTCGCGGCCTCCAGTGCCTGGTTCTGTTGCGGCCCGGAGTCGGGGCGCATCCGCTCGTTCTCCGGGATCGGCAGGTCACCGACATAGGAGCCGTCCGGGTGCGCGATCCGCACCGACGGATCTTGCAGCAGGGCGCCGTCCCGCTCGCCTTCTTGCGTCCAGTAGTAATCGCCGGTCCACGGGTCCACCCGGATCTCCTCCGGGTCGACCGACATCGGCGCGTAGGGCGCGCCCGCCGCGGTCAGCAGGGGGTGCGTGCCGGTGAAGGTCACCGGTCCGACTCCGCGCTCGCCGACCTCGAAGCGCGCGGTGTAGTACCGCGCGGGGTTCTTGTTCGAACGATCGTCGCTGATCAGCACGAATTCACCGGTGCGCGCGGAGTAGTCGATCCCGGACAGGCCACCCACGGTGGTGCCCGCGAAGTCCAGGCTCGACGCGACGACTTGCTCGCCCAGCAAACGCACCGATGGCGTCGTCACCGGATCGGCGGCCGCCACCGGGGCCGATGCGAGCGCGAGGGCGCAACTGGCGATCAGAACATGGCGACTACGTCTCGGCACGGCTGCCAACCTATCGCGCCGAACGGACGCGCAGGCGAACGGGCCGGAAAACGGCCGAAGCCCGCCACCGCGAAAAGCGATGGCGGGCTTCGGCGTTGCGTCGCGGCGCGCGATTACTTACGCAGCGAGGCCGGAACCTCGAAGCGCTCGCCGTAGGTCTTGGCGAGGTAGTCGGCACGCTCCACGAAGGCCTCCTGGCCACCCGGGTAACCGACGATGAACTGGTGCACACCACCGGTCCAGGCCGGGAAGCCGATGCCGAAGATCGAACCGATGTTCGCGTCGGCGGTGGAGGTGAGCACGCCCTCGTCGAAGCACTTCTGGGTCTCGATCGCCTCCGCGAACAGCATGCGGTCGATCAGATCCTGCAGCGGGACGCCGAAGCCCGCAGTGGTCTTGAAGTGCTCACGCAGGCCCGGCCACAGACCGGTGCGCTTGCCGTTCTCGTCGTACTCGTAGAAGCCCGCCTTCTCCAGGCGGCCCGGACGACCCTCGGACACCATGTAGTCGATGACGTCCTGCGCCGGGTGCCGCTTGACGCCCAGGGTGGTGTCGCCCGACTGCGCAGCCTCCAAGGTCTCCTTGGCGATCTTCTGCATGAGCTTCATGTTCAGCTCGTCCGACAGCTGCAGCGGCGCGGCCGGGTAGCCCGCCTGCAGACCGGCCTGCTCGATGGTGGCGGGCTCGATGCCCTCCTCGAGCATGGCGATCGCCTCGTTGACGAAGGTGCCGATCACGCGGGAGGTGAAGAAGCCGCGGCTGTCGTTGACGACGATCGGAGTCTTCTTGATCGCGAGGGTGTAGTCGAACACCCGGGCCAGCGCCTCGTCCGAGGTCTTCTCACCCCGGATGATCTCCACCAGCGGCATCTTGTCGACCGGCGAGAAGAAGTGGATGCCGATGAAGTCCTCCTGGCGCTTCACGCCGGTCGCCAGACCGGTGATCGGCAGGGTGGAGGTGTTCGAGCCGAGCAGCGCGTCGGGGGTGACCACGTCCTCGATCTCCTGGAACACCTTGTGCTTCAGCTCGGTGTTCTCGAAGACGGCCTCGATGACGAAGTCGACGCCGGCGAAGTCGGCCGCGTCCGCGGTCGGCTTGATCCGGTCCAGCAGCGCCTTGGACTTCTCCTCGGTGGTCTTGCCCCGGGAGAGCGCCTTGGCCTCGATCTTCTCGGAGTAGTTCTTGCCGCGCTCGGCCGCCTCGATGGAGACGTCCTTCAGCACGACCTCGTAGCCCGCCTTCGCGGAGACGTACGCGATGCCCGCGCCCATCATGCCCGCGCCGAGCACGCCGACCTTCTTGATCTCCTTCTTCGGCACGTCCTTCGGACGCGAACCGCCGTTGTTGATCGTCTGCAGGTCGAAGAAGAACGCCTGGATCATGTTCTTCGCGACCGGGCCGGTGAGCAGGTGCACGAAGTAGCGGGACTCGATCAGCGACGCGTTGTCGATGTCGACCTGCGAGCCCTCGACCGCGGCGGACATGATCGCGCGCGGCGCGGGCATGTTCGCACCCTTGATCTGCTTGCGCAGGTTCGCCGGGAACGCGGGCAGGTTGGCCGCGAAGGCCGGGGACGACGGGGTGCCGCCGGGGATCTTGAAGCCCTTCTTGTCCCAAGGCTGCACGCCGGCTTCCGGGTTGGCCTTGATCCACGCCTTGGCGGCGGGGATCAGCTCCTCGACCGAACCGACCAGCTCATCGATCAGGCCGATCTCCTTGGCCTTGGCCGGCTTGTTGCGCTGACCCTGCAGCAGCACCTGCATCAGGGCGTTCTGCAGGCCGAGCATGCGCACGGTGCGGATGACGCCGCCGCCCGCGGGCAGCAGGCCGAGGGTGGCCTCGGGCAGACCGATCTGCGAACCCGGCACGTCCGCCGCGATGCGGTGATGGGTGGCCAGCGCGATCTCCAGGCCGCCGCCGAGCGCCGCGCCGTTGATGGCGGCCACGACCGGCTTGCCCAGCTGCTCCAGGCGACGCAGGGCGCTCTTGATCTCGGTGAGCTCCTCCATCAGCGTCTGGGCGTCGTCCGGGCCGACCTTCATCATGTTCTTCAGGTCGCCGCCGGCGAAGAAGGTCTTCTTCGCGGAGGTCAGGACGACACCGGTGATGTTGTCCTTCTCCGCCTCGAGCCGGTCGACGGTGGCCGTCATCGATTTCTTGTACAGCTCGTTCATCGTGTTGGCGCCCTGGTTCGGGTCGTCCATCGTCAGTACGACGATGCCGTCCGAATCCTGCTCCCAACCGATCATGTTGGTTTCGCTCACAGCTCTGTGTCTCCTTGGTGAATTAGCAGCGTTCGCGGCCCTACGTGGATACGCAGGCTGCCGCCTCCGGGCCTGACGCTCACGCCGCCGTGAATTCTCAGCTGTCGGTTGGGGTTCAGACCCGCTCGATGATGGTGGCCACGCCCATGCCGCCGCCGATGCACAGGGTGATCAGGGCGTAGCGGCCGTTGCGGCGCTCCAGCTCGTCGACCATGGTGCCGGTGATCATCGCGCCGGTGGCGCCCAGCGGGTGGCCCATCGCGATCGCGCCGCCGTTGACGTTCAGCTTCTCGTCCGGGATGTTCAGGTCCTTCTGGAACTTCAGCACCACGGAGGCGAACGCCTCGTTGATCTCGACCAGATCGATGTCATCGAGGGTAAGACCCGCCTTGGCCAGCACCTTCTTGGCGGCCGGAGTAGGACCGGTGAGCATGATGGTGGAGTCGGCGCCACTGGTGGCGGTCGCGACGACGCGCGCGCGGGGTGTCAGGCCGGAGGCCTTGCCCGCCTCTTCCGTACCGACGAGCACGAGCGCGGCGCCGTCGACGATGCCGGAGCTGTTGCCGCCGTGGTGCACGTGGTTGATCTTCTCGACGAAGTGGAACTTCTGCAGCGCCACCGCGTCGAAGCCGCCCATCTCACCGATCACGGCGAAGGACGGCTGCAGCTTGGCCAGGTCCTCGGCGGTGGTGCCGGGACGCATGTGCTCGTCCTTGTCCAGCACGACGATGCCGTTCTGGTCCTTGACCGGCACGATCGACTTGGCGAAGTAGCCGCCGGTGGTGGCCTTGGCGGCCAGCTCCTGCGAGCGCACCGCGTAGGCGTCGACATCGTCGCGGCTGAAGCCCTCGATGGTGGCGATCAGGTCGGCGGAGACGCCCTGCGGGACGAAGTAGGTGTCGTAGTTGGTGGCCGGGTCCAGGGCCCAGGCGCCGCCGTCGGAGCCCATCGGCACGCGCGACATGGACTCCACGCCACCGGCGAGAACCAGGTCGTCGAAGCCGGAGCGAACCTTCTGGGCGGCGAGGTTGACCGCCTCGAGGCCGGAGGCGCAGAAGCGGTTGAGCTGGAAGCCGCCGACGGTGTCGGGCAGGCCTGCCACGGTGACCGCGGTACGGGCGATGTCCGCGCCCTGATCGCCGACCGGCGCGACCACGCCGAGGATCAGGTCGGAGATCCGGTCCTCGTCGAGGTTCGGGAAGCGCCCGCGCAGCTCCTGGATCAGACCGACAGTCAGGTCGATCGGCTTGACCGAGTGCAGCGAGCCGTTCTTCTTGCCACGGCCGCGCGGAGTGCGGATGGCCTCGTAAATGTAGGCCTCTGTGGTCATGGAGTGTTCCTTCCTCAATGTGCGGCGGCCGGACTTTCGTCCGTCCGAGCGCTGGTGTGCGGCGACACCGCGGGTGCGGCATGGCTGCGGCTGACCTCGCCGACCGGCCTTGCGACCGACCGTTCCTAACGCTGTACAAAACCAGGCAAGACAGGACGAACGTACGGCCAGGTCGCCCGTACGCCTGGGCATACCATAGAACGTCGGCGTACCGAAGCTCCCGGCTACCCGTCCATACTACCGTGGAGTGCGAACTCCGGTTAACTTAACGTTGCGAGAACGGTGGTTGTCAACCATCCAATCGTGTGGCACCCAGCTCACTCTTCAGCAATTCGAGGGCGACCTCGTCCGGGTCGCGACGGTCGCCGGGAGCCACCGGATCGGCCGCGGCTGCCATCATCTCCTGCTCCTCTTCCGGGGTCGAGGCGGGAATGACCCGGGCCCCGTCCCAGTCCAGGTCGGTCGACGCGTCGCCCGCGCTCGGCCCGGCGTCGTACCGCGGATAGTCCGCGGGGCCGGGGTCGTCGGGTAGGTCGGGGTAGTCGGGCGGCGGGATATCGTCGTCCGCGGGATACGGGCGCTTGTCGGCGCCGCCTGCGCCGGAACGCCCCGCGCCGCCGGCCTTGTCGGCGTTCGCGTTCTTCGCCTGACTCGGGCGGGAGAAGCGCGGCGCGGGCGCGGCCGAACCACGGGTCGCCGCGTTGCCGGATTCACGTCCAGGCTGGTTGCCCGCCTGCCCGCGGGGTCGGTTCGCGGCACCGCCCGATCGCGGCGCGGCGGCGGGCCGTGGCGCGGCGCCGCCCGCTTCCCAGCGGACCTCGTGGTCGCGGCCGAGCACCGCCCGTACTGCCGACCGGACCGCCTCCAGGTTGCGCGGATCGGACAGGCGCTTGGCCAGCGGCGCGTGCTGGTGCGCGAAGACGATGACCTCGCCCTCCACCCGGGCGACCGACGCACCGGCGAGCATCGCCTGCACGGCCGCACCGAACTCACGCACTTTGGCGCGAATGTCCGCCCAGGCGGCTTCCACTTCCCGCAACAGATCAGCGCTCGGTGTGGCAACAGGACCGGCGGCGAGCTCCTGCGCGGACGAACCGGTCGCATGAGACGCCGGCGCGGCGGACCGAGCCTGATCGCCGTGCCCGACGGTCCGCTCGGCAGCCGAATCAGCCCCGCGCTCGCCCCCGGCAGCAGAACCCCGCCCGGCAGCCTGGCCGGCCGCTTGCTCCCGCCCGGCAGCAGATCCCTGCTCGGCAGTCGAATCAGCCCCGCGCCCCCGCCCGGCGGTAGAACCATGTCCGGCAGCCGCATCAGCCCCTTGCTCCCGCCCGGCGGTAGAACCCCGTCCGGCAGCCGCATCAGCCCCTTGCTCCCGCCCGGCGGTAGAACCCCGTCCGGCAGCCGCATCAGCCCCTTGCTCCCGCCCGGCGGTAGAACCCCGTCCG
>NZ_JBEXME010000022.1:0-41605 GCF_040610355.1 Nocardia sp. NPDC004168
TGGCCGACCTGCGCGCGACCCTGGCGGCGGCCTACGGCCCGGACCTGGACAAGATGTTGTCGGTGTGCGCCTACCTGGTCGGTGACGAACTCACCCGAGATCCCGCGGTCGCGCTGAGCCCGCGCGTCGACGTCCTGCCACCCTTCGCGGGCGGCTAGGCGGCGCGTTCACATCCAGCGCCGCCACGACCAGCTGTGCCAGGTGTCGATGAGGTGCGCGGTTTTCGTGAGCGACGACGCTGCACGGCGGCGCTCCTCGCCGGACGCCGAGGTCCCCCCGAAGGGCTAGCGCCACCAGGTGTCCAGCGGCGTCACCGGGACGGTGCGCTTGTGACGGGTGTTGTGGAAGATGCTCTCCAGCCGTTCGGCGACCTCGGGGGTCACCTCCTTGCCCTCCAGGTAGTCGTCGATCTCGCTGTAGCGCAGACCGAGCGCTTCCTCGTCGGGCAGGGCGGGCCGGTCGTCCTCCAGATCGGCGGTGGGCACCTTGGACCAGATGCTCGGGGGCGCGCCGAGTTCCTGGAGCAGGGCGGCGCCCTGGCGCTTGGTCAGACCGGTGAGCGGGGTCAGGTCGACGCCGCCGTCGCCGTACTTGGTGAAGAATCCGGTGACCGCCTCGGCCGCGTGGTCGGTGCCGACCACGAGCAGATTCTCCTGCCCGGCCAGCGCGTACTGGATCACCATGCGTTCGCGCGCTTTGATATTGCCGCGCACGAAGTCACGCAGCTGGTGGACCTGCAAGGCGGACGCCGCCTCGGCGGCCGCGGCGTTCGCGCTGGGCCGGACGTTGACCACGACCTGCCGGTCGGGCCGGATGAACGTCAGGGCGGTGCGCGCGTCGGCCTCGTCGGCCTGGACGCCGTAGGGCAACCGCACGGCGAGGAAGGTCGCGTCCACGCTGTCCGCGCGCAGTTCTTCGGCCGCGAGCTGGCACAACCGGCCCGCGAGAGCGCTGTCCTGTCCGCCGCTGATGCCGAGGACGAAACCTCGTGCGGGAGTCGCGTTCAGATAGTCCTTGAGGAAATCGACCCGGCGGCGGATCTCTTCCTTCGGTTCGATCGTGGGCCGGACGCCCAATTCACTGATGATCTGTGCACGCAGGTTCCCCATGGCGCCCGAGTCTACTGGCGGCTCAGCGGGCGACGACGCGCCGAACGACGAGCTCCCAGTTGTCGCCGATCTGCTCGCGGGTGAAGCCGAGCACTTGCATCTGGTGCATGACCAGCGCCGCGCCGAGCATCGCCAGCAGCCAGTCGGCGACCAGCGCGACCTCCCCGGGCACGTCGGCCTGCCGCAACAGCATCACGACGTGCGCGCGCTGTAGTCCATACGGTCCACCGGAATAGCGTTCGCTCGCCTCGCCGAGCTCGGCGGCGCGGTGTAGCTCGCCTGCCACCTCGATGTCCAGGAGCCTGGCCCGCCCGAAGGCGACCAGTCGTTCCACCGGGGGCGCGCCCGGTCCGAGCGGCGGCGGCCCGAAGATGAACGACTCCTGGTACTTCCGCTCCGAGTGGTCCAGCAGCGCGAGCAGCAGGCCGGATCTGCTTCCGAACCGCCGGAACACCGTGCCCTTGCCGACCCCGGCGCGTTTGGCCAGCGCGTCCATGGTGAGGCTGTCGACGCCTTGCTCTCGCACCAGTTGCTGCGCCGCGTCCAGGAGCAGTTGACGGTTGCGCGCCGCGTCGGCGCGCTCGGCGGGCTCCGAGGTGCCCGGCAATGGCGTGCCGACGTCGAGCAGCCGAGGTGCGCCATCGGTCGACGCGTCCGGTGTGGGGTAGTTCACAGCGCTCACGCAGGCTCCGCGGGAAGTAATCGGACCATGGTCCGGTTAGTGTGTGGTGAACGTACGGACACCACCTCATCAGTACACCAGGAGTCGTCATGAGCCAGACCCGCATTCTCGCACTCGTCGGCAGCCTGCGCGCCGCGTCGGTCAACCGGCGGCTCGCCGAGGCCGCGGCGCACAGCGCGCCGGAGGGTGTCGAGGTCACTCTCTACGAAGGGCTCGCCGACATCCCGTTCTACAACGAGGACATCGATGTCCCCGGCTCCGTCCCCGCGGCCGCTCAGGCGCTGCGCGACGCGGTCGCCGAGGCGGACGGCCTGCTGGTGGTGACCCCGGAATACAACGGCACGCTGTCGGCGGTGCTGAAGAACGCGATCGACTGGGCTTCCCGTCCCTACGGCGCGGGAGCGATCAAGAGCAAGCCCACCGCCGTGGTGAGCGCATCGATCAGCCCGAACGCCGCCCAGTGGGCGCACGGCGACGCGGTCAAGGCGCTGGGCGTGGCGGGCGCGCGGGTGGTCGAGTCCGCGCACCTGCACTTCGGGGTCATCGGCGAGCGGTTCGGCGCCACGCATCCGCGTGACGATGCCGAGGCGCTGACCCAGCTGGCCGGTACGGTGCGCGACTTGGTGGAGGCCACGCGCGGCGAATTGGCGTCGGTGTAAGCTCCTTCTCCGGTCTGAACGAGGGCCATCGCTGCGGGGCGCAGCGGTGGCCCTCTTCGTTTGCCGGAAAGTTTGCTGAAAGTAAGCTGACGCGCCGTGGAGTGATCTGCGCCACTGTTTTGTGTCGGGGTGAATCGAGCGTACTGGTACTTCTCTCGATGGAATTTCATCAATGTGACTCGCTACATGTCGTGTTGTAGGAATCTGTCGGCCACTAGGTGTAGTGTCTTCGGTACTGGAAGACGGCGAGAGACCTCACTCGGCACGAGTCGGCCACAGGTGGCTGATCAGGGGATTCGAGCTCGGATCCAGGAGTTTGCGCAGCATACGTCGGATCGTGAATTGCAACGGATCACAGGCTGTGGATCAGGCACAAGGAGAGAGGGACATCAATGACCGTCACCGTGTACACCAAGCCCGCTTGCGTCCAGTGCAACGCCACCTACAAGGCCCTCGACAAGGCCGGGGTGGACTACGAGGTCATCGACATCTCGGAGAACGACGAGGCGCGTGACTACGTCATGGCACTCGGGTACCTGCAGGCGCCGGTCGTGGTGGCGGGGGACGATCACTGGTCGGGCTTCCGTCCCGACCGCATCAAGTCGCTCGCGACCGTGGCGGCCTGACGCTTCCACCGCTTCCGGTTCATCCGAGGGCGAGCGCTACGGCGCTCCCGAGAAGAGGAAGGCGACCATGTCGGAGACGACGGCGCTGGTCTACTTCTCCAGCGCTTCGGAGAACACGCATCGCTTCGTCGAGAAGCTGGGTCTCCCGGCGACTCGCATACCACTGCACACCGCCGACTCGCTGCGCGTAGACCATCCGTACGTGCTGATCGTCCCCACCTACGGGGGCGGTCGGCACGTACTGGGGGGCGATCGTTCCGACAAGGACTTCGTGCCGAGGCAGGTCGCCAAGTTCCTCAACGACCCGCACAACCGCGCGTTGCTGCGCGGGGTGATCGCGGCGGGCAACACGAACTTCGGCGACACCTTCTGCTACGCGGGCGAGCTCATCGCACGCAAGTGCGGGGTGCCGTACCTGTATCGCTTCGAACTCATGGGAACCGCTGAGGACGTCGAGCGCGTCCGAGAGGGATTGGGATTGTTTTGGCAACAGCAACGACAGCACCGGCCGGAAAGACAGCTCGCTTAGAGCAGCCCCCGGTCCGCGGCGGCGAGGCGGGCGAGGTCCTCGACTACCACGCCCTCAACGCGATGCTGAACCTGTACGGCCCGGACGGGGAGATCCAGTTCGACAAGGACCGTGAGGCCGCCCACCAGTACTTCTTGCAGCACGTCAATCAGAACACCGTCTTCTTCCACAACCTGGACGAGAAGCTGGACTACCTGATCGAGGAGAACTACTACGAGGCCGAGGTTCTCGAGCAGTACAGCCGCGCGTTCATCAAGAAGCTGTTCAAGCAGGCCTACGCCAAGAAGTTCCGGTTCCCCACCTTCCTCGGCGCGTTCAAGTACTACACCTCGTACACGCTGAAGACCTTCGACGGCAAGCGCTACCTGGAGCGGTTCGAGGACCGGGTGTGCATGGTCGCGCTCACGCTCGCCGCCGGTGACGAGGCGCTGGCGGGCCAACTGGTCGACGAGATCATCGAAGGCCGTTTCCAGCCGGCCACCCCGACCTTCCTGAACTCGGGCAAGAAGCAGCGTGGCGAGCCGGTGTCGTGCTTCCTGCTGCGCATCGAGGAC
This sequence comes from Nocardia sp. NPDC004168, assembly GCF_040610355.1. Lineage (NCBI taxonomy): Bacteria > Bacillati > Actinomycetota > Actinomycetes > Mycobacteriales > Nocardiaceae > Nocardia > Nocardia sp. NPDC004168. Next base: position 4,160 of record NZ_JBEXME010000022.1, read on the forward strand.
AACATGGAGTCGATCGGGCGCTCGATCAACTCCGCGTTGCAGCTGTCCAAGCGCGGCGGCGGAGTGGCGCTGCTACTGAGCAACATTCGCGAGCACGGTGCGCCGATCAAGAAGATCGAGAACCAGAGCTCGGGCGTCATCCCGATCATGAAGCTGCTCGAGGACTCGTTCTCCTACGCCAACCAGCTCGGCGCGCGGCAGGGCGCGGGCGCGGTCTACCTGCACGCGCACCACCCGGACATCTACCGGTTCCTGGACACCAAGCGGGAGAACGCGGACGAGAAGATCCGCATCAAGACGCTCTCGCTGGGCGTGGTCATCCCGGACATCACCTTCGAGCTGGCCAAGAAGAACGAGGACATGTACCTGTTCTCGCCGTACGACGTGGAACGCATCTACGGCAAGCCGTTCGCCGACATCGACGTCACCGAGAAGTACTACGAGATGGTCGACGACAAGCGCATCCGCAAGTCGAAGATCAAGGCGCGCGAGTTCTTCCAGACCATCGCCGAGTTGCAGTTCGAGTCGGGTTATCCGTACATCATGTTCGAGGACACGGTGAACCGGGCAAACCCGATCGCGGGCAAGATCACCCACTCCAACCTGTGCTCGGAGATCCTGCAGGTCTCCACGCCGTCGGAGTTCAACGACGATCTGTCCTATGCCAAGGTGGGCAAGGACATCTCCTGCAACCTCGGGTCGCTGAACATCGCCAAGACGATGGACTCACCCGATTTCGCGCAGACCATCGAGGTGGCCATCCGGGCGCTGACGGCGGTGTCGGACCAGACCCACATCTACTCGGTGCCCTCCATCGAGCAGGGCAACAACCTCTCCCACGCCATCGGCCTCGGGCAGATGAATCTGCACGGCTACCTGGCGCGCGAACGGGTCCACTACGGGTCCGAAGAGGGCATCGACTTCACCGACATCTACTTCTACACCGTGGTCTATCACGCGATCCGGGCGTCGAATCGGATCGCGATCGAGCGCGGTACGTACTTCGGCGGCTTCCCCGAATCGAAGTACGCCAGCGGTGAGTACTTCGACAAGTACACCGATCAGGTGTGGGAGCCGAAGACCGAGCGCGTCCGGCGACTGTTCGCCGACGCGGGCGTGCACATCCCGACCCAGGACGACTGGCGCGAGCTGAAGGCCTCGGTCATGGAGCACGGCATCTACAACCAGAACCTGCAGGCGGTGCCGCCGACCGGATCGATCTCCTACATCAACCACTCCACCAGCTCCATCCACCCGGTGGCGTCGAAGATCGAGATCCGCAAGGAAGGCAAGATCGGGCGCGTCTACTATCCGGCGCCCTACATGACCAACGACAACCTCGAGTACTACGAGGATGCCTACGAGATCGGCTACGAGAAGATCATCGACACCTACGCCGCGGCCACCCAGCACGTGGACCAGGGCCTGTCGCTGACGTTGTTCTTCAAGGACTCCGCCACCACCCGCGATCTCAACCGCGCCCAGATCTACGCCTGGCGCAAGGGCATCAAGACCCTCTACTACATCCGGCTGCGCCAGATGGCCTTGGAGGGAACAGAAGTCGAAGGTTGTGTCTCCTGCATGCTGTAGTTCGGGTTGCGAACAGGGCCTCCGGAAGGGGGCCCTTTTCGCATTCCGCGGCCGCTGAGATCGCGCACTCGCCTACGCTCGAAGCGCAACCCCATCCTGCGCTCTTCCTCGCATCGCGTGCGGTAGGCCGTCAGCGCCTGGAATAAGCTGGGGCAGAAGCGATCCGGTAGTGATGGGAACGACGATGACCGATCTCGGCGGCAATGGGAAGCCGCTCAGGCCGATTCATGACGCGAGTGTGCCGAGCAGCGCTCGAATATACGACTATGTGCTGGGTGGGAAAGACCACTATCAAGTGGATCGGGACGCGGCCGAGAAAGTGATCGCGGCGTTTCCCACCACCAGGGTCGCGGCTCGGCAGAACCGGTCGTTCATGCACCGTGCGGTGAACGCGCTGACCGAGTTGGGCGTGACGCAGTTCCTCGATGTCGGCACCGGCATCCCCACCGAGCCGAACCTGCACCAGGTGGCGCAGGCGCCGACGCCCGAAGCGCGGGTGGTCTACGTGGACAACGACCCGATCGTGCTGACCCATGCCCGCGCCCTGCTCACCGGCACGCCGGAGGGCCGCACCGCGTACGTCGACGCCGACCTGAAGGACCCCGCGGCGATCTTGTCCGCGCCCGAACTCCGCGAGACCCTGGACCTGGAGCGCCCGGTGGCGCTGAGCCTGGTCGCCGTGCTGCATTTCCTGGCCGACGAGCAGGACCCCTACGGGATCGTCGAGACATTGATGGATGCTCTCGCGCCGGGATCGTTCCTCGTGGTCTCGCACATCACCGCCGACCTCGAACCGGAGATGATGACCGACGCACTCGACGTGTACCGGCAGAGCGGGGTCTATGCCCAGACGCGCACGCGGGACGAATTCGCCCGGTTCTTCACCGGGTTGGAACTATTGGACCCGGGAATCGTCGTCACCAATCAATGGCGTCCGCAGGGCGAGTCGCCGTCTTGGCTCGACTCGCAAGTGAACTGCTGGAGCGCGGTCGGCCGTAAGGTGTGGTAGGCGGACCTTCCCGGGGCAGGAATCACGGAGGCTCGGTGCTCGTGAGTCCTGCCCCGCGTGATCAGCTCAGGGCCGGGAGCACTTCGCGTTCGAAGAGTTCGATGCCGGAGGTGTCGTAGGCGGCTTCGGGGAAGTTGAAGATGGCGTAGCCGAGGCCGAGGTCGCGGACCCGGCGCAGGTTCTCGGCGATCTGCTCGGGGGTGCCGGTGGCGGCGCCGCTGTTGTACAGCTGCTCGAAGTAGGACTTGGCCGCGTCGGCGCCGATGACGGGCGTCAGGCGGGCTTTCAGCGCCTCCAGGCGATCCTCTACTTCGGCCTGCGTGGAGCCGATGACGACATTGAAGTTGGAACTGCGGACGATCGCGTCGAAGTCGGTGCCGACGTCGGCGCAGTGCGCGCGCAGCACCTCGGACTTGTGGGTGAACTCATCGGGATTGCCGCTGAAGTTGGTGTACTGGGCGTATTTCGCCGCGATGCGCAGCGTCTTCTTCTCGCCTCCACCAGCGATCCACAGCGGAATCCCGCCCTGCTGGAGGGGAAGCGGGCGCACGATCGCGCCGTCCACCTGGTAGTACTTGCCGTCGAGGGTGGCCGAACCGGTGGTCCACGCCTGCCGGAAGATCTGCACGCCTTCGTCGAGGCGGCCCAGCCGTTCGCCCGCGGACGGGAATCCGTAGCCGTAGGCGCGCCACTCGTGTTCGTACCAGCCACCGCCGATGCCCATCTCGACGCGTCCGCCGGAGATCAGGTCGACCGTCGCGGCCACCTTGGCCAGATAGGCCGGGTTGCGGTAGCTGATCGCGGTACACATCTGGCCCAAGCGGATACGCGAGGTGGTCGCGGCGAACGCCGACATCAGCGACCACGCTTCGTGCGTCGCCTCCTCGGTGGGCACCGGAACGGTGTGGAAGTGGTCGTACACCCACAGCGATTCCCACACCGGGTTCGCATCGGCGCGCTGGGCGAGGTCTCGCATCACCCCCCATTGGTCCGCCGGATCGATGCCCACCAGATCGAGCCGCCAACCCTGCGGGACGAAGATGCCGAAGCGCACGAATATCTCCTTCGTGTGTACCCGAAACGGCCGCGGCGAGCGCCGCGGCCTCTACCTCACTGTTACCATTGCGCCGCGCGCTGGCAACCGTTCGGCGCTCGACGCATCGAATTGATGCGATCGCCCTAACCGAATGGGCCATTCCGGAAGGCTGCTCACCAACAGAATTCGCTGGCGGTAGGCGGGCGAATATCGCACGCTGGAAACGTATGAACGAGGAAAGAAGACATCGGGACAAAGAAACGCAGCCTCGGCTCGGCGTCGATTTCGGCCGGGTCATCCAGGGGGCCGCTCTAGCGCCCGGGGACGAGGACACGGTGTTCCTCTCCGGCGGGCTCGAGGAGGCGCTGCGCACGCCGCCCAGCGTGGGCGCTTTCGAGGTACTGCCGCGCCTGGTCCGGCGGTTCGAGGGGCGCGCCTGGGTGATATCCAAATGTGGCCCGCGGATCGAGCAGCGCACCCGCCAGTGGCTCGATCACCACGACTTCTACGACCGCACCGGGATCGCCCGGGAGAACGTGCGCTTCTGCCGTGCCCGGGCGGACAAGGCGGTGCACTGCGCCGAACTCGGCATCACGCACATGATCGACGATCGCGTCGACGTTCACCGTGCGCTGCGTGAGGTAGTGCCGCATCGATTGCTGTTCGGCGCGCAGTCGGAGCCGGTCCCCGAGTGGGTGCGACACGTCCCGACCTGGGAGGACGCGGAGCGGGCCGTGCTGGAGACGACGGATCGGTTTCCGCGGGCGCACCTGTAGTCCGGTGCGCGGGCCGGGAGCCGGTTTCCGGTTCGAGCGCTTCGGCTCGCGTGCTGTGACCGCACGCAATCGGCCGGGAGCTCGCGCGCCCGGCCGATCGCGTCTGTTCGATCCCTACGCGCCGGTGAACTTCTCTCCGGCGACGGACTTCGACGGCTCACCGTCGACGCCGACCGGGATATCGCCCTCGAGGGTGGTGCGGTACAGCACCCGGGTGACATCGAGGTGGTCCAGATCGCTCGGGGCGAGATGCGCGGTGACCCGGTTGTCCCAGAACGCGATGCTGCCCTTCTGCCAGCGGAAGCGGACCGTGTAGGCGGGGTGGGTGACCTCGTCGAACAGCAGCTTCAACACCGCGTCGCTCTGGTTCGGGGTGAGCCCGACGATCCGGGTGGTGAAGCCTGGGTTGACGAACAGCGCCCGCTCACCGGTCACCGGGTGCACCCGGACGACCGGGTGCTCGGTGACCAGCGGCGCGGCCGCGACCTTCTTCGCGTAGTCGCTGTCGGAGTTCCAGGCCGGCCTGTTGCCGCCGAAGCGGTGCTCGGCGCGCAGCCCTTCGGCGAAGCGCTTGAGCGACTCGGGCAGGTTCTCGTAGGCGGCGACGAGGTTCGTCCAGCCGGTGTCGCCGCCGCGCTCCGGGGCGATCTCGGCGCGCAGGATGGAGGCCGCGGGCGGGTTGATCAGCGCGGAGACATCGGTGTGCCAGTGGTTGGTGTAGCTGTGCTTGCGCACACCGAACCGCTTCTCGTACAGCCGGCTGTCGACCGCGAGGATCTCCGGGTACTCCGTCGGCGCGTCGTCGTCGTACGGGTGCGACGGCGTGACCGCGCCGAAGCGGCGGGAGAAGGCGATCTGCTGTGCGTGATCGATGTGCTGATCGCGGAAGAACAGCACCTTGTAGGTGTGCAGCGCGTCGGTGATGGCCTCGACCTGCTGGTCGGTCAGCGACTCACGGAGATCGACGCCGGAGATCTCGGCGCCGATGTGCCCGGCGACGGGAGCGACGTGCACCGCGCCATCGGTAGCGGTCGAGACGGGGGATTCGTGTACAGCGGTCATCGGAAGAACTCATTTCGGATCAGAGGATCGGGCCGGCGGCAACCGGAGATGCGGGGTCTGCGGCAAGGCGACAAGCGCTGCCGCAGACGCGCATGAAGTCGACGACGCGACGTTTGGTCAGCGCCTGCACGACGACTGCCTTCCGAGCGCGGGGTGGGCGGGCATGGTTATCAGGCGTTCGCCGGGGCGCGCCACCGCGACAGGCGGCGTTCCAGGGCGACCAGCAGGCCGTTGAAGGCGAGGCCGAGCAGCGAGATGGCGAGGATGCCCGCGTACATGTTCGGGATCGCGAAGTTCTGCTGCGCGGCGGTGATCAGATAGCCGAGACCGGCCCTGGCTCCGAACATCTCGGCGGCCAGCAGCACGAGGATCGAGCTGGCGGCGGCCATCCGCAGGCCGGTGAAGATGGACGGCAGCGCCGCGGGCAGGATCACCTTCTGGAACAGCCGCAGCGGCGAGAAACCGAGGGAGGCGGCCGATTTGACGAGCAGCGGATCGACGGTGCGCACGCCGGTGATGGTGTTCAGCAGAATCGGGAAGAAGCTCGCGTAGACGACGATGGCGACCTTCGAGGTCTCGCCGATGCCCAGGATCAGCAGGAACACCGGCAGCAACGCCAGCGCCGCGGTGTTGCGGAACAGTTCGAGAATCGGGTTCAGGAAGTCCGCGACCGGCTTGTACCAGGCGATCGCGATGCCCACCGGAATGCCGGCTACCAACGCGAGCGAGTACCCGGCCAGCGAACGGTTCAGGCTCGCGGAGATGTGGGTCCACATCTCCCCGCTGGCCACCAGGTCGGCGAACGCCTGGGCGACCACCGAGAACGGCGGCAGGAATACCTCGTCCACCAGTCCGAGGGTCGGGGCGAGCTGCCACAGCAGCAGGAACAGGGCGATGACGACGGTCGGTTTGAACACCCGCCAGGCCAACCGGCTCACCGCGCGGATGGCTTGTGTTCCGGCGGAGGGCGCGGTCTCGGCCCTGCGCACCTGGGCAGGCCGGGCCTGCGCGGCCGCGCTCTCCCGTACCGGCCGCTCGCTCAGCTGAATGGCACTAGACATTGGCCGTCCTCTCGGTGGTGGATTCGACGTCGGCCGTGTGGTCGGACAAGGACTTCAGTTCCAGGCTCGCGGCCCGCTGGACCTCGCTGTGCAGCAGCGTCCAGATCTCGTGGCGGTAATCCCGGAAGCGTTCGGAGGAGCGGATGTCGTCGTCGGTTTCCCGGTCGATCTCGACGTCGACGATGGCCTTGATCCGCCCGGGTCGTGAGGTCAGCACGGCCACCCGCTGGCCCAGGTACACCGCCTCATCGATGCCGTGGGTGATGAACAGGACGGTCTTGCCGGTGGCCCGCCAGATGCGCAACAGTTCGTCCTGCAACGACTCCCGGGTCTGCGCGTCGAGCGCGGCGAACGGCTCGTCCATCAGCAGCACCTCGGGATCGAACGCGAGACTGCGCGCGATCGCGACGCGCTGTTTCATGCCGCCGGACAGCTCGTGCGGGTAGCGGTCGCCGAAACCGGCTAGCCCGACCAGCTCCAGATAGTGCTCGGCGAGTTCGCGGCGCGCCTTGCGTCGTAAACCCTTGGCCTCCAGCCCGAATTCGATGTTGGATCGGGCCGTCCGCCATGGCAGCAGCGCGTACTGCTGGAAGACGACGCCGCGATCCAGGCCGGGGCCGGTGATCGGCTTGCCGTCCAGCAGGATCTCACCGGAGCTGGGCTTGCTCAGCCCGCCCAGCAGGTCCAGCAGCGTGGACTTGCCCGAACCACTCGGGCCGACCAGCACCAGGAATTCGCCCTCGCGCAGCTCCAGCGAGATGTCGTCGAGCGCGGTGAATCGCTCGTGCGAGCCGCGCACCGCGAACTGCTTGCTCACTCCGGTGAGCGACAGTTTCGTCGCCGTCGTGGTCATTTCGCGGCCACCACCTCTCCGGTCGGCCCGGCCTCCGGCTTGTACTTGCCGTTGGCGTAGGGGTTGAACTTGTTGGTGAACAGATCCGCTGCCTTCAACTTGCCGTTCGGCAGTTCGCCGTTGCGCACCAGCCAGTCGATCCAGATCTGCAGTTCCTTGTCCGCGACCACCGCACCCGGCACCGGGATTCCGGAGCTGAGCCAGTACGGCACCAAGTTGGTGTTCTCGTTGCGGCCGCGCTTGTTGATGATCTGGGTGAACCGCTCGCGCACCTGCTCGCGGGGCGTCACCTGGAGCCAGCGGATAGCGCGTGCGGTGCCCTGCACGAAGTCCTCCACCGCTTCGGGATTCTTGGCGATGTAGTCGTTGCGGAAGACATAGGTGCCGTAGTCGAACGTGCCGAAGATGGCTTTGTCGGTGTAGAGCGGGTGGATGCCGCCGCGCTGGAGGGCGGTGTCCCGGAAGACGCTACCCAAGGCCGCGACGTCGACCTGTCCCTTGCGCAGCGCCTCCTCGGTGTTGGCCGGCGGCACGACGATCAGTTGCACCTGCTTGATCTCGTCCTCGGTCAGGCCTTGCTGATGCAGCCACTCCCTGGTGATGAATTCGTGGTGCGCGCCGAGGGTGTTGACCGCGACCTTCTTACCGATCAGATCGCGCGGCGAGTTGATGCCGGAATCGTCACGCACGTAGTAACCGGTGAACGATTGCTCGTCCGCGCCATAGGAACTGAGCACGGAGGTGACCTTCGCGCCGCCCGCGATCAGCTTGACCACCGCGCCGTTGAACGCGCTGCCGAACTCGACTTGGTTCGTCGCCGCGGCCTGGATGTTGGCGGGGCCACTGGTGGTGTCGCCTTCCCAATGCAGGCTGACCTTGCTGAAATAGCCTAGGTCGTCGGCCAATTCGAAGGCGCTCACCTGCCCGGTGGAGCCTTGGTAGCGCAGCACGGTCTTGCCGTCCGCGGTCTTGGCGGGTGCGGACTCGCCGCAGCCGGTGAGCACGGACAGCCCGGTGAGCACCGCTACGGCGGCGGAGAGAGCGCGGGCGACGCGCCGGGACGAGGTGGGGAAAGGCATTGTTGTTCTTTCGAAGACGAGAAGACGCCGTGCGATTCGACGCTCGGCGTCCGGAGACACCACAGCGGGAGCGATGCGGCGGTGGACGACCGTGCGGGATCCGGTCGGAAACGAGGGCCGCGTTGCCTCAGCGGCAACAGATTCCGTGCGGAACGCGCATGAAGTCGACCGCGCGACGGCGGATCAGGGCGGTGGCTGTCGACACTTCGAAACTTTCGTGAGCTGTACTGGTGCCTGCGTGCGCCGATGTGATTCGGCACTTGCCTGGCAAACACTGTCCCGGTTCCCAAGCATGGGAGCAACAGTTCGACGCCGACTGCGTATAACCCTGTTTTACGGCGGCCGATGGACTACGAAGGGGTCAGGCTGACGCGCGGTAACGCATCGCCCGGTTCCGGTCGTCCCGGCGGTCGTCGCTTGCGCTGCGGACGAGTCGCGTCGCGGTTTCCCGGTGCGGAGGTCTCGTATGACGCGCGGACCCCGGTGTGAAGCGGCTTCGGTCACAACACCCTGTCGTAAGGTGATCATCGTCGCCGAAGCGATGTAAGCTGCACGAGGACATTTTCGTGTCCGTGAGATGTTGATCCGAACGGTGCGGATATCCGAGTTCCGCGGCGGCGACGAGAGGGAGGTGGGGTAGCGATGCGCAGCGAACCTCCCAGTCGAAGGCCGCGCGGCGCCGCCCCTTCGCATTCCTAGTCAGGTCGCGACGGCAGGGGCCGGCGCCCGCGGTGTGAATTTCGAGCTCTCCGTTCACTCACGCATGTGCTGAGGTCCTCTCATGTCGCAGACCGACATCATCGAAGTACGTCCGACGCTGTCCGAATCCCTCCAGGACATCGTCGAAACCCGCCGCGTGGACGCCGCGCTGGACTGGCTCGGCAACCACCCGCCGCACGTCATCGCCGATCAACTCGCCCGGATGGATGCCGTGCGGGCCGGGATGGCGTTCCGCCTGCTCGACAAAGACTTGGCGCTGGCCGTCTTCGAGGAACTCGAGCCGGTGGACCAGCAGCAGATCCTGCAGGGGCTGCGCGATCAGAGCTTCCGCGACCTGGTCGAGGGCATGGCGCCCGACGATCGCGCCCGCATGCTGCGCGAGGCGCCCGCCAAGGTCGCCAAGAAGGCGCTGGCCGGGCTGAGCCCGCGCGAGCGGCGGATGACTGCGAGCCTGCTCGGCTACCCGGAGGGCTCGGCGGGGCAGTACATGACGCCTGAGGTGGTGGCGCTGCCGCGCGACCTCACGGTGGCCGAGGCGCTCGGCATGGTGCGGGCCAAGGGCGGCAACGCCGAGACGGTGTACACGCTGCCGGTCGTCGACGCGGGCAGGCGGCTGACCGGCATCGTCGAGCTGCGCGAACTGGTGCTCAGCAAGCCGGAGACGATGGTGTCGGAGCTGGTCGTCACCGAGCCCGCCTTCGCGCGCGCCACCGACGCCGCGGAGAAGGCGGCCCGCTTGATGCGCGAGACCAACGACATCAACCTGCCGGTGGTGGACAGCGAGGACCGGCTGGTCGGCCTGCTGACCATCGATGACGCGGTCGAGGTGATCGAGGCCGCCGACAGCGAGGACGTCGCGTTGCAGGCGGGGTCCGCGCCGTGGGAAGGCCACTACATGGCCGCCGGGGTGTTCCAGCTGGCCCGCTACCGCGCGCTGTGGCTGCTGCTGTTGCTGTTCGCGGCGACCCTCACGGTGAGCGTGACGGACTTCTTCGAGGGCACTTTGCAGCAGGCGGCGCATCTGGCGCTGTTCATCCCGCTGCTGATCGGCGCGGGCGGCAACGCGGGCGCGCAGGCCGCCACCGCCTGCGTGCGCGCGGTGGCGGTCGGCGAGGTCCGGGTGTCGGACCTGTTCCGGGTGATCTGGCGGGAATGCCGGGTAGGCCTGGTGCTGGGATCACTGCTGGCGTCCGTCGGCCTGGCCATCGGGGCCTTGTTCGTCGGTCCGCGCATCGCACTGGTCGTCGGGATCACACTGGTCCTGATCTGCGGCTGGGCCGCCACCATCGGCGGCACCATGCCCCTGCTGGCCAAGAAACTGCGCATCGACCCCGCGGTCGTCTCCGCCCCGATGGTCACCACCCTGGTCGACGCCACCGGTCTGATCATCTACTTCACGACAGCCAAACTGGTCCTCGGTATCTGAGGGCGCGGTGTGCTCGACGCTCGCCCTACGGAAAGAGCGTGAGTAGTTGGCGCACAACATCTTCGAGGGCCGCGTCAGCCTTGCCGGTGAGCGAGATGGCGGGTAGGCGCGGCCCGAGCGAACCGCGGTTCTCCGATGCGAGCGGCGGTCCGACCGCGACGTTGTAGAACCGCAGTTCGTCGGCGGCATCTCGGTAGACGGTGCGGTCGCCGACGGTGAAAGCCGGACTGCCCGCGGTGGCCAGCGACTCCGCGCTGTATTCGTACGCGAGACGAATCTCGTCGCCGTGATACGAGAACGTACAGCTGGAGACCCGCTGTTGCGCGGGTTCCGCCGTGACGCCGAGCCGCGGCAGCACCGCGCAGGGGTCGGCGCCGGTCAGCACGGTGGTGATCGTCTCCGCCGCGCTACCTGACGTGGCTCCCGCTTCCATTCGGATACCGCCGTGGTGATCAGTGACTTGGCGATCGGGCACGGCTCGACCCCCAAGGGCGTGTCCACCCACAGGCCGATCGCGGCGAAGGAGGGGAAGCGTGCGGTGGCCGAACAGGAGCGCTGGACGAGTTGCCCGGCCTGTTCGGCGCTCAGTGTGTCCTTGTCCGCCAGCAAGGTGATGGTCACGTCGCCGAGTCGCTCGGTGGTACCCCGATCGTTCTTCACTTCCGGCGCCGGTCCCCCCATGGCCCAGCGGACGGATTTTCCCTTGTAGCGTTCCGAGCTGTCGAGTTCGGCCCTGCACGAGTTCAGCCCGTCGGTGCGGACGGTGCGCAATTGCCCGACTTCGGCCAGTTCGGCTCGAGGCAGCAACGCGCAGGTGTCCATCGCGCGCATGCGGCGCAGCACTTCCAGACGCTGGTCGTCGGTCTGCGGCACGGTCGACCAGAAGGATTCGTCACCGGTCTGCGGAGTCGCCGCCGGACCGTCGTCCTGACACGCGGCAGCGGTCAACAGCACCGCCGCGATCACAGCCAGTCGTCGGTACATCGAGAACCCCCCTCTTCGGATCGAAATACAGTTGTGGCGCGGAGTCTTCGCCGCCGGGTCGGCGATCGGAGACAAGGCGAGGGCCCGGCATCGCTGCCGGGCCCCGTTGTCCCACACCATAACTGATGGTTCAGAACTCCCAGTCTTCGTCCTCGGTGTTGACGGCCTTGCCGATGACGTAACTCGAGCCGGAGCCGGAGAAGAAGTCGTGGTTCTCGTCGGCGTTGGGCGACAGCGCCGAGAGGATGGCCGGGTTCACCTCGGTTTCGTCCTTGGGGAACAGGCCCTCGTAGCCGAGGTTCATCAGCGCCTTGTTGGCGTTGTAGCGCAGGAACTTCTTCACGTCCTCGGTGAGGCCGACCTCGTCGTAGAGGTCCTGGGTGTAGTCGACCTCGTTGTCGTAGAGCTCGAACAGCAGCTCGAAGGTGTAGTTCTTGAGCTCGTCGCGCTCGGCCTGGGTGACCTGCTCCAGGCCCTTCTGGTACTTGTAGCCGATGTAGTAACCGTGGACCGCTTCGTCCCGAATGATCAGCCGGATCATGTCGGCGGTGTTGGTGAGCTTGGCCCGCGACGACCAGTGCATGGGCAGGTAGAAGCCGGAGTAGAACAGGAAGCTCTCCAGCAGCGTGGAGGCGACCTTGCGCTTGAGCGGATCGTCGCCCCGGTAGTACTCCAGCACGATCTCGGCCTTGCGCTGGAGGTTGCGGTTCTCCTCCGACCAGCGGAACGCCTCGTCGATCTCGCGCGTGGAGCACAGCGTGGAGAAGATCGAGCTGTAGCTCTTGGCGTGCACCGACTCCATGAACGCGATGTTGGTGAGCACCGCCTCTTCGTGCGGGGTGAGCGCGTCCGGGATCAGGCTCACCGCGCCGACCGTGCCCTGGATGGTGTCCAGCAAGGTCAGGCCGGTGAAGACCCGCATGGTCAGTTGCTTCTCGTCGGCGGTCAGGGTGTTCCACGACGGAATGTCGTTGGAGACCGGGACCTTCTCCGGCAGCCAGAAGTTGCCGGTCAGCCGGTCCCAGACCTCGGCGTCCTTTTCGTCGGGCACCCGATTCCAGTTGATGGCCGACACCCGATCGATCAGTTTCATCCTGCCTCCACGCCTTTCCCGAGCACCTGTCGTCACGGAATGTCTACCCTCGAGACACTACTCCTTGTGGCCGACATGTCCGCTCAGCACAACACCTTGTGTCGCCGCGGCAGGCGTCCACGTCGGGAAGAACGCTGTGACGCGCCGCGCGCGGCCCCCTATTGTGCGGCAAGCGGTGAGCCGCCGTGGCTCGGCCCCTGGCCCGTGGCGGTCGGGCACGGGGGCCGCCGGTCACCGCGGCGGGCGACCGCCGGGTGCGCCGCCGCCGGGTCCGCCGGGCGGGCGCCCACCGGACTGCGGCCCGGCACCGTTGTCCGACTGCGTGTTCTGTGATTTCTCGGCGACGCCCACGGTGAGCGCCACCCGCAGCCCGGAGGACGGCGTGCCCGTCACGGTGGCCAGTTCCGCGTCCCAGCCGTCGCCGAAGACGTTGTCGGAGGCCAGCGTGACCTGCGAAAGGTTGGGGACGCTGCGCGCGTAGCCGGAGTCGTGGGCGAACACCGCCTCGCAGATGTCCTGGGGCAGGGCGATCTGCGAGGTCAAACGGGCGTTCTTGCCCGCGACCGCGGTCTGCAGCGAGTCGTAGACCTCGAAATGGATGTGCGGCCACCGGCCCGAGTAGCAGGCGGGGAAGATCGAGGTGAAGGTCACCCTGCCGTCGTCGCCCGCCACCTGCACGCCGCGCAGATAGTTCTGCTCGGTGATGCCGCTGCTGTAGAGCGAGTAGCTGCCATCCCGGTCGCAGTGCCACACGTACACTGCCATGCCCGCCCCGGCGGCGCCGTTCTTCGCCAAGTCGCGCAGCGTCAGCTCGAGTGTCATCGGGACGCCCTGCGCGACATCGGAATAAGAGCCGAACGAGGTCGTGATGTCACTGCGCACCACGCCGGATTCGATGAGGATGTTGGGTCCGTTCGATCCGTCGCCCGGGTACGGACCCGCGGTCTCCTGCGGGGCGGCGGTGGCGCCGCCGAATTGCGTGGCGGTGGCGGACGCCGTCGCAGTGGCCGTGGCCGCGGTGTCGTTCGAGCCCGACGCGCAACCGGCCGCGACCGCCGCCGCGCCCGCGGTCGCCCCGAGGAAGAGGGCGCGGCGGCGCGACACCATCACCTTCACGTCATGTGCGAGGCCGAGATCGTGCTCGTGCGCCTCGCCGCGTCGTTCGCCCACTGTGTGCCCTTTCGTTCGTCGACATCGTCCTTCGCGACGTTAGGAACGGGCGCTGCTGTCCGGCTGGGTTCACGCTGGGAGTTCGCTGTGCGGCTCAGCGCCTGCTGGCCCTGCGATAGCCGATGCTCGCGGGCACCGCGAACACGACGATCGCGCCGAGCGACCACACGGCGGTCAGGGTGAGCGGGCGGGCGAGCGGTCCCCCGTAGGCGAGCGCGCGCATGGCGTCGACTCCCACCGACATGGGCTGGTTGTGCACCACCGGCTGGATCCATTTCGGGAACGCGACCAGCGGCACGAAGCCAGTGCTGAAGAACATCATCAGTGAGGTGAGGATCGTGATGCTCTCCACCAGAGTCGATTTCGCGGTGAACACGGCGACCGAGGTGACGATGGTGGCGAATGCCACGCCGAAGAACGTCGGGAGGACCAGGAAGACGATCGTCGCCGCGACACCTTCGTGGAAGCGGAACCCGAGCACGAAGCCCACCAGCACGACGGAGACGGTGCACGCGAAGATGCGGCAGCCCTCGGCGAGCACCCGCGAGGCGAGTCCGGAGGCACGGTGCACGGGCAGCACCCAGAAGCGGGCCAGCAGGCCCGCATCACGTTCGCGGCCGAGCAGGACACCTCCAGCGACCGCACCGGAGAGCGCGCCGACCAGAGCGACCAAGGGCACCGAGCCGTACAGCGCGCTCTCGCCGGTGAACTTCCGGATCTGCCCGCCGATGACGGTGTTCAGCATGATCAGCAGCAGGCACGGGATGATCAGCGTCTCCAACAGCGTGACCGGGTTGCGCGCCCAGCGCAGCAGCAGTCGATGGGTCTGGATCAGCGTGTGCCGCACCAGTGCCGACCCCGATATCTCCGAGCCGGTGAGCAACTCGTCCGAGTGTTCGGTCAACAGTGCCATCACGCCCTCCTCGAGCTCAGTCGCATCGACAGCAGGACGGAGGTGGCCAGATAGCCCAGCGCCCAGACCAACGGCGGACCCATCAGCGACCAGGTCACCTCACCCGCGTTCGGTCCCTTGTCCCCGGCCAACGCCCGCAAGGCGATGGCCCACTGCGACACCGGCTGATTGCGCACGAACGGCTGCACCCATTCCGGGAACTGATCGGCAGGCGCGATGCCGGTGGACAGCATGCCCAGGATCAGCGGCGGCAACACCAGCGCCTGTGCCGTCGCCTCCGGGTTGTGCGACAAGGTACCGATCACATCCCCGCCCCAGATCAGCGCGATCCCGACGAGCACCGAGAACAACACGAAGCCGACTGTGTGGGCGGGGCTGAGGTAGAAGCGGAACCCGATGACGTATCCGCAGATCAATCCGCTGATCAAGGCGATGATCAGGCGGAAGACGCTGCCGGCCAGGCGCGCGGTGACCGGGACCAGCGGGCCGATCGGCATCGAGCCGAAACGCCGGTTCAGCCCGGCCACCGAATCGGTGGCGGCGCGGAAGGCCGCCGAGACCGCGGTGAACGCGGCGGCCTGCAGGATGACCAGCGGCATCATGTACTGCGCGTAGCTGCTGAATCCCGTGCCGATGACGGTCATGATGGTCTTCAGCGGGATGAAGAAGCTGGCGGTGAACGTCACGGGCGCGAGCACCGAGGTGAGCACCTCGCCGGTTCGCATCGACGGTGCGATCAACCGGGTGGTCAGCACCCACCACTGCTGCGGCCGCAGCGGCGTCGCACGGGTCTGGCTGAGCCAGGTCGCCGCCGCCGTCACGACGCGGCCTCCCGCCGTGCGATCTCTTCCGTCGTCGCCAGATGCCCGGTCAGCTGGAGGAATACATCGTCGAGCGAGGGCCGACGCAGTGCGACGTCCACGAGATCGAAGCCCGCGCTGTCCAGCCTGCGCAGCGCCTCCAGCAGTGTCTTCGCACCGTCCGGGGCCGGTATGGCGATCCGATCGGAATCGGGACCGAGCGCGTCCCGATTCTCCTGCGGCAACAGGTGGCCCAGCGCGGCGGCGATAGCGGGCAGGTCCCGCAGATTCAGCGGCACCACCTCGCAGTAGCTGCCGCCGGTGCGCGCCTTCAACTCGTCGGCGGTGCCCTGGGCGATCACCACGCCGTGATCGATGACGATGATCCGGTCGCTGAGCGCGTCGGCCTCCTCCAGGTACTGGGTGGTGAGCAGGGTGGTGATGCCAGCCTTCTTGAAGCCGGCGACCAGATCCCACACCCCCTGCCTGCTGCGCGGATCCAGGCCGGTGGTCGGCTCGTCCAGGAACACCACGTCGGGCCGCACGACCAGACCGCAGGCGATGTCGATGCGCCTGCGCATGCCGCCGGAGTAGGTGCCGACCCGGCGGCCCGCCGCGCGTTCGAGGTCGAACTCGGCGAGCAGTTCGTCCGCGCGGGCGCGGGCGGTCCGCTTGCGCAGGCCCATCAGCCTGCCGAACATCACCAGGTTCTCGTAGCCGCTGAGCATGTCGTCCAGCGCGGCGTACTGGCCGGTCAGCATGATGCTGCGGCGGACAGCCGCGGGGTCGGCCAGCACGTCGTACCCGGCGACCGTCGCCCGGCCGCGATCCGGCCGGACCAGCGTGGACAGCACGTTCACCATGGTGGTCTTGCCCGCGCCGTTCGGTCCCAGAATGCCGAGCACCTCGCCCGGCTCGGCCGCGAAGTCGACTCCGCGCAATGCCTTGACCGCGCCGAAGGATTTCTCGATCCCTTCGACTACGACTCCTTGGTCGGAATTCATCCTCGGCCTCCCAGATGTGCATCGAGCACGCGCGCGACGACCGGCAGCACATGCGGCGCGGTCAGTTCGTCGTGGGTCGCCTCGATGTCGTGGTTGATGATCTCGCCGGTCACGTACGGCCCCCAGCCGTCCGGACCGAAGATGTCGGAGGTGTCGACGATCGCGCTGAAGTACACGATGTCGCCGTCGAACACCGGACGGCGGTAACCGGTTCTGGTCCGCGCGGCGGCGTTGTAGGACGCGGCCATGCGCTCGAGCGTCGCGGCGTCGATCAGCGACACGCCGAGCCGTTCGCGGATCAGATCGGCCGCCTGCTGCGCGGTCGCGTCCGCGGGGACGTCGTGGATGCCGAACACCGCGCCGAAGGTGTTCACGAACGAGCCCGCGGTGAGCCGTTCGATACTGTCGCCGTCGATGTCGGCGGTGTCGGCGTCCAGCAGCGCGACCACGCCCACCTCGGCGCCTTCGGCCTTCAGCTTCGCCGCCGCCGCGTGGGCGATGAGGCCGCCGAACGACCAGCCGAGCAGGTGGTACGGCCCCTCGGGTTGCAGGGCCCGGATCTCCCGCACATACCGCTCGGCGAACTCGTCGATCGAGCGCGCGGGCGGTTCGTGGCCGCCGAGGTCGGGCGCTTGCAGTCCGTAGATCGGGCGGCCGGGTGCGAGCGCGTCGGCGAATCCCAGGTACGTCCAGGACATCCCGGACGACGGGTGGATGCAGAACAGCGCGGGTTGCTCGCCCCCGAGCCGGATCGGCAGCACCACGTCCAGCCCGAGGCCGCCCGCCGCGGGCACGGCCGGAGACGCCGTGGCCGCCGCTTCTTCCTCGGCGGCGGTCCGCGCCGCCGGAGTATGGGCGAACCGGGCCGCGGCGCTCAGGGCGTCGATCCACAGATCGGCCAGTTCGGCGACCTCGTCCTGGTCGAGCAGCGTGGACGGGAAGCCGAAGCTCGCCCGCAACCGGTCGCCGATCACGACCGCGTTCACGTCGATCGCCGATTGCAGCGGCACGCCGGGGTCTTCGGCGACGTGCACGTCGCCGAGTTCGTCGGTCGGCAGCCAGCCCAGGCCCTCGAGTCCGGCCGGGATGTCCCCGGTGGAGTACCGGCCCAGGTAGTTGAAGCCGACCCGGCCCGGCAGCCGCCGCGGCAACTGGCGCGCGGTCTCGGCGTTGAGATAGCGCAGCAGGCCGAAGCCGATGCCTTTGTCGGGCACCGCGAGCAACTGGTGCTTCACGGCGCGGATCGCGGCGCCCAACGCGGGTCCACCGGCCAGCGCGTCGTCGATGTCGATCTGTGCCAGATCGAGGCGCACCGGGTAGATGCTGGTGAACCAGCCGACGGTGCGGGACAGATCGGCGCCGGGCACCACTTCTTCCTGACGGCCGTGACCTTCCAGGCGCAGCAGCGCCGACGGGTCACCGGCGCGCCAGCGCACCAGGGCCAGCGCCAAGGTGGCCAGCAGCGTGTCGTTGACGCTGCCCTGGAACAAGCCGGGCAGGGTGGTGAGCAGCGCGGTGGTGACCTCGGCGGACACCTCTCGCTCGACCATGCGCAGCGTGCCGGTCCGGTCGACGGCGGGATCGAGTTCCCGGCCGCCGATCAGCGGATCGGGTCCGGCGAGCACGTCGTGCCAGTACGCCAATTCGGCGACCCGCTGTTCGGAGTGCGCCTCCTCGGTCAGCGCGTGGGCCCACCGGCGCATCGAGGTTCCGGTCTCCGCCAGCACCGGGGTGGCGCCCGCCGACACCTGGGCCCACGCGGCCACCAGGTCCGGGATCAGGATGCGCCAGGACACCCCGTCGATCACCAAGTGGTGCGCCAGCACGATCAACCGGCCCGATCGGGTGCGCGAGCCCGCGTCGCCGACCGGGTCGAGCCAGATGAATTGCAGCACCGTGCCGTTGGCCGGGTCGAGCCGGTCGGCGGCGGCGTCCAGCTCCGTCATGGCGAACTCGTGCAGTTCGATCGGGTCGACGGAGGTGAACTCGACGCGGTGCACCAGCGCGTCCACGTCGACCGATCCGGGGGAGCCGACCAGTATGCGCGGGCCGTCCGCGCCGTCGGTCACCAGCCGGGCGCGCAGCATGTCGTGCCGGTCCACCGCGGCGGCGAGCACGGTGACGATCTGGGACCGCTCGATGCCGACCGGTAGCTCCAGGACCGCCGTCTGGGCGAAGCGGTCGTGGTTTCCGCCGCGCTCCAGCATGTAGTGCGCGATCGGCGTGAGCGGCAGTTCGCCGACGCCGCCGCCGGGCAGCTCATCCAACGTCACCGCGGCGCCCGCCGCGTCGACGGCCGCGGCCAGCGCCGCCACCGTGCGGTGCTCGAACACCTGCAGCGGGGTGCAGGTGATGCCCTGCTGCTTGGCGCGCGACACCAGCTGGATCGCCAGGATGCTGTCGCCGCCCAGCGCGAAGAAAGAGTCGTCGGCGCCCACCCGCGCCACCCCCAGCAACTCGCCGAAGATCGCGGCCAGCTGCTGTTCGGTCGGCGTTTCGGGCGCGCGGTACTCGGTGCGGTCGGCGCGGAACTCCGGCGCGGGCAGCGCCTTGCGGTCCAGCTTGCCGACCGCGTTGAGCGGGATCTCGTCCAGCACGACGAACGCCGAGGGCACCATATAGCCGGGCAGGATGTCGGCGGCGAAGGCGCGCACCTTCGCCACGTCCAGCTCGGAGCCGGGCGTGCGGACCAGGTAGGCGGCCAG
Source organism: Nocardia sp. NPDC004168 (assembly GCF_040610355.1). Taxonomy (NCBI): domain Bacteria; kingdom Bacillati; phylum Actinomycetota; class Actinomycetes; order Mycobacteriales; family Nocardiaceae; genus Nocardia; species Nocardia sp. NPDC004168. The sequence continues at coordinate 23,441 of NZ_JBEXME010000022.1, forward strand.
CGCGGTGGCCCCGGTGGGGCCGGGTACGCCGAGCGTCACCGCGAAGTCCACGCCGTCGGCGCGGCCGAGCACCGCGTCGATCTCGCCCAGCTCGATCCGCTGTCCGCGCACTTTGACCTGGAAGTCGGTGCGGCCCAGGTACTCCAGTTCGGGTCCGGAGTCGCCGCGGATCCAGCGCACCAGATCGCCGGTGCGATACATCCGTTCACCCGCCGTGCCGAAGGGACCGGCGACGAAGCGGGCAGCGGTCAGACTCGGCCGCGCGTGGTACCCGCGCGCCAGCGACGGCCCGGCGAGATACAGCTCGCCCGCCACGCCGAACGGGACCGGGCGCAACCGGTCGTCGAGGACCAGCACCTGCGCGCCCTGCACCGGCGTGCCGATGGTTACCGGGGCGCCCACCGCCAGCGGCGCGGAACCTGTTGCCCAGATGGTCGATTCGGTGGGTCCGTACAGGTTGACCATGGTGCGTCCGGTGGCCCAGCGCTCGACCAGTTCCGCGCCGACCGCCTCGCCTGCCACCGCGAGCACCCGGACGCTGGTCACCTCGGCGGGGTCGAGGGTCGCCAGCGCGGATGGCGTGATCACCATGTGGCTGACCTGTTCGGTGTCGATCAGCTCCGCCAGCGCGCCGCCGCCGAACACCTCCGGCGGTGCCACGACCGACGCGCCGCCGGAACCGAACGCCATGATCGCCTCGAACACCGACGCGTCGAAACTCGGTGACGCCACCTGCAGCACCCGGGATCGCTCGTCCAGGCCGAGCGAATACCGTTGCGCCGCAACCAGATCGGCGATACCGCGATGGGACACCGAGACGCCCTTCGGTGTGCCGGTCGAGCCGGAGGTGTAGATCATCCACGCCGCGTTGTCCGGCCGGATGGGGCCCGGCAGCTCACGCTCGCCCAGCGGCCGGCTGCTCGCGGCGCTCCACCGCTCGACGAGCGCGAGGTCGTCGAGCACCAGCCAGTTCGTGCTGTCGGGCAGCATGGGCCGGAACACGGCGAGGGTCAGCCCGAGCGTCGCGCCGGAGTCGGTGAGCATGTGATCGATGCGCTCGACCGGGTGCTTCGGATCGACCGGAAGGAACGCCGCCCCCGCTTTCGCCGCGGCCCACATGCCGATGAGCAGTTCCGGCGAACGCGGCAGCCCCAGCGCGACCACGGTTTCCGGACCGCCGCCCGACTCGAGCAACACTCGGGCCAGGCGATTGGCGTGCGCGTCGATCTCGGCATAGGTGGTGGTCTGCCCGTCCGACACCAAGGCGATGCGGTCCGGGTACCGCCGCACGGTCTCGGCCAGCAGGTCCGGCAGGATCGTGGTCGCCGCCGCGGCGGGGCCACGCACGGGTACCAACGTCGCCCGTTCGGTGTCGTCGAGAATGTCGATATCGGCGATGCGTACCTCGGGCCGCGCCAGCACCGCAGCGAGCACGCGCCGCCACCGGGTGGCGAACGCGGACACCGTCGCCTCGTCGAACAGATCCGTGGCGTAGGTCAGCACGGCCTCGATGCCCGCCGGACCGCCTGCGGAGAAGCGCTCGCGCAGATCCAAGGTCAGGTCGAACTGGGAGGCGTCGCGCTCGAAGTCCTCCACCTCGAACCGCAGGCCGGGCAGTTCCAGCACGGGTTCGACGAAGTTCTGCAGCGACAGCGAGACCTGGAACAGCGGGTGGTGCGCGGTCGAGCGAGCCGGATCCAGCACCTGGACCAGCCGCTCGAACGGCACGTCCGCGTTGGCGAAGGCGTCCAGGTCCGTGGACCGGACGGTGTCCAGGAACGCGGCGAAGCCCGCGCCCGGATCGACCGGGGTGCGCAGTGCCAGGGTGTTGACGAACATGCCGACGAGCTGGTCAAGCGCTTCCTCGCCGCGTCCGGCGACCGGGGTGCCGATCAGCACGTCGTCGGTGGTGGCGAGGCGCGCGAGCAGCACCGCGAGCGCCGCGTGCACGACCATGAACGGGCTGACGTGGTGCGCGGTGGCGAAATCCACCAGCGCTCGGTGCGTCTCGGCGTCGACGGTGAAGCCGAAGTCGGCGCTGTGCATGGTCTGCACCGCGGGGCGTGGCCGATCGGAGGGCAGTTCCAGCACGTCGGGCGCGCCGGCCAGGGTCGCGCGCCAGAACTCGATCTGCTGCGCCGCCAACGATTCCGGATTCGTTTCGTCGCCGAGCACCTCGCGATGCCACAGTGCGAAATCGGCGTACTGCACCGGCAGCGGGACACGGACGGCGTGCCCGCCCGCGGACCGTTCGGAGTAGGCGGCGACCAGGTCGGCGGCCAGCGGCGCCATCGACGCGCCGTCGGCGCTGATGTGGTGCACCACCAGCACGACGACGTGCACCGGCGGCGTGGCGGCGGCGACCTCGGCGGAACTCGCGGTGTAACTCGATGAGACCGGTGCGGTCGCGCTGACGGGCCCGGACGAGATCGGCGCTTCGCCGGTGGAAGGGGCCGACGACACCGGTCCCGCACTCGCGGAGGGCTCGACGTCGCCGTGGATCCGGAACAGGCCGACCCGCAGCGGCGGCTGGGTGGCGAGATCGAAGCCGGTTCCCGCCAACTCGGTGATCCGTTCCCGCAGTTCCGCGCCGTCCTCGGTGTCGGTCACCGGCATCGCTGGCACGGCCACGTCGGCGTCGACCACGACTTGACGCGGCCCTTCCGCGTCGGCGGGGTAGAGCGTGCGCAGGCTCTCGTGCCGGTCCACCACGTCGACGAGCGCCGCGCGCAGCGCCTGGACGTCCAGCTCTCCGGTGAGCCGCAGTGCCACCGCGATGTTGTAGGCGGCGGAAGCCGGATCCATCCGGTTGAGCACCCACATGCGCTGTTGCGCGGGAGACAGCGGAACCCGGTCCGGCCGGATGCGGGGCGCGAGGCCGAACCCGCCCGGCGCGGCGCGGGTGGCGGGCACCACCCGGGCCGACAGCTGGGCCACGGTCGGCGCGTCGAACAGATCACGCAGCGCGATCCGCGAGCCGAGCGCCGCGTTCACTCGCGCCACCACCTTGGTCGCGCTCAGCGAGTTGCCGCCGAGTTCGAAGAACGACTGGTCGACGCCGACGCGCTCCCGTTCGAGCACCTCACCGAACACGGCGGCCACCGCCTCCTCGACGGGCCCGCGGGGTGCGAGGTAGGGCCGGTGGCTGTCGGAGAAGTCCGGCACCGGAAGGGCTTTGCGATCCAGCTTGCCGACCGGGGTGAGCGGGATAGTCTCCAGCACGACGAGGTAACCGGGCACCATGTAGCCGGGCAGTTCGGCGGCCACCTGCGCGCGCAGCCGCTCGACGTCAAGCCGCGCGCCTTCAATGGGCAGCACGTAGGAGACCAGCACGGTCGTCCCGGCGGGGCCGGTGCGCCCGATGGTCACCGCGTATTCGACCTCGTCGTCGCGGGAGAGCACCGCGTCGATCTCGCCCAGCTCGATGCGCAGGCCGCGGATCTTGACCTGGAAATCGCTGCGGCCCAGGTACTCCAGCTCGGGACCGGCGCCGTTGTCGAACCAGCGCACCATGTCGCCGGTGCGGTACATCCGCTCGCCGGGTTCGCCGAAGGGGTCGGCGACGAACCTGCTCGCGGTCATCTCGAACCGGTTGAAATAGCCGCGCGCGAGCGCGGGACCCGCGAGGTACAGCTCACCGGGCACTCCCATGGGCACGGGACGCAGCCAGGCGTCCAGCACCACGGTGTCCGCGCCGCGGATGGGGCCGCCGATCGTGATCGGCTCGCCGCTGACGAGTTCGCCCGGCCCGGTCGCCCAGATGCTGAACTCGGTGGGGCCGTACAGGTTCACCATCCGCCTGCCCGGCGCCCACCGCTCGATCAGCTCCGGCGTCGCCGCTTCGCCCGCGACCGCGAGGACGCGCAAGTGTTCCAGCCCGGCGGGTTCCATGGTGGCCAGCGCCGACGGCGTGATCACGGCGTGGGTGACGCGCTGGGTGCGCAGCAGCGTCTCCAGTTCCGTCCCGCCGTAGACATCCGGCGGCGACACCACCAGCCTGCCACCCGCGCCGTGCGCGATGAGCAGTTCGAACACCGAGGCGTCGAAACTCGGCGAGGCCACTTGCAGCGCGCTGGTGGTGTGGTCGAGCGCGAGCGTCTCCCGTTGCGCGGTCACCAGATTCGCGATGCCGCGGTGGCTGAGCAGCACGGCCTTGGGCTTGCCGGTGGAGCCGGAGGTGTAGATCAGGTACGCCGTCTGATCGAGGTCGATCGGCCCGCCGCGCTCCTCGTCGGTGATCGGCGCTTCGGACACCGTCATCACCCGGCGAATGGTGTTCAGGTCGTCGAGCAGCAGCCAGTCGATCGTGCCGGGAAGCGTCTCGCCGGTCGCGGTGACCGTCACGCCGATCGGGGCCTTGGAGTCGGTGAGCATGTGCTCGATGCGTTCCACCGGGTAGTTCGGGTCCAGCGGAGCGAACGCCGCGCCGGTCTTGGCCAGCGCCCACACGGCGACCACCGATTCCAGCGAACGGGTGAGCGCCAGCACGACGAACACCTCCCGCCCGACGCCGCGGCGCAGCAGTACCCGGGCGAAGCGGTTGGACCAGGCGTCGAGTTCGGCGTAGGACATGGTGAGTTCGCCCGCGGTGATCGCGATCGCGTCCGGATCGATGCGCGCGCCCGCGGTGAGCAGCTCGGGCAGCGTGGCGGGCGGCACGGACTCCGGGCCGCGTACCGGCGCCAGCGCGGCGCGCTCGGCGTCGTCGCAGTATTGCAACTGGGAGACCAGCGCGTGCGGGTTGTCCGCGAGTTGGGTCAGCAGCCGGACGAAGCGATCCAGCAGTGGCCGGGCCTCCTCCGCCGGAAGCTGGTCGGCCATGTACTTCAGCGTGATCCGCAGCGTGTCCCGGCCGTCGTCGCCGCGCAGCGGGATCACCATGATGTTGAGCGGGTACGGCGTCGCGTCGGTGCCCTCCACGTCGAGCACCCGCATGCCCGCGATGTCCAGCGCCTGCGACAGCGCTTCGCGGTCGATGGGATAGGACTCGAACACGGTCAGCGTGTCGAACAATTCGGCGAGGCCGACCGCCTGGTGGATGGCGGCCAATCCGACGTGCTGATGGTCCATCAGCCGCGCCTGCTCGGACTGCACGCGTGCGAGCAGGTCGGCGACCTTTTCCGCCGGATCCAGCCGCACCCGCACCGGCAGCGTGTTGATGAACAGGCCGACCATCTCCTCGACCCCGGCCAGCTCCGGCGGCCGTCCCGAGACCGTGCCGCCGAACACCACGTCGGTGCGTCCGGTGAGCATGGCCAGCAGCATCGCCCACGCGGCCTGCACCAGGGTGTTCACCGTCGCGCCCGCTTCCCGGCCCGCGGCCTCCAGCCCGGCGACGGTGTCGCGGGACAGGTCGACGGAGGTCATGCCGGTTTCGGTCGATTCGATCCCGGCGAGGGTGGGCACCGCGCGGGTCGGCGTGTCGACACCGGCCAGCGACTCGGTCCATGCGGCGAGGGATTCCGCGTCGTCCTTGGTCTCCAACCAGGTCAGGAACTCGCGATAGGAATGCGCGGGCGGCAGGGCCGCGGCGTCACCGTCGGTGACGTAGAGAGTGAGCAGTTCGCGTACCAGCAGCGGGGTCGACCAGCCGTCCAGCACCAGATGGTGGTTGGTCAGCACGAAACGGTAGGTGTCGGGGGCGATCCGGATGAGCGTGCAGCGCAGCAGCGGGGGCCGGGTGAGCTCGAACCGGGTGCGGGCGTCCACCGCGATCAACCGGTCGACTTCCCCGGCGCGCTCGGTCTCGTCGGCGATGCCGGTGAGATCCGCTTCCCGCCAGTCGATCTCGGCGTCGGCCAGGACGAGCTGGCGCGGGCCGTCCTCGGTCTCGACGAAGGCGACGCGCAGGTTCTCGTGCCGGGTCACCAAAGCCTGTGCGGCGCGGCGCAACCGGGCCGCGTCGACGGTGCCTGCCAAGGTGAGCAGCGACTGCACCGTGTAGCCGTCGGCGGTGTCGGAATCGTAGAGCGCGTGGAAGAGCAGGCCGTACTGCAGTGGCGAGAGCGGCCACACGTCGGCGAGGTTCGGGTAGGCGCGCTCCCAGTCGTCGATCTGCGCCTGTGTGACGGTGACCAGATCGAAGTCTGATGGTGTGCGTCCGCCCGCGCTCGCGGACGCGACGTGCCGAGCCAGCGCGCCGAGCGCCTGCTCCCACAGCGCGGCGAGTTCGCCGAGATCCGCCTCCTCGAAAAGCCGTCCGGCGTAGGCCCAGGTCACCTCGAGTCCGGCATCGGTGAGCACGGCGTTGATGTCGACCCCGGCGGCCAGCGGCGCGCGGTCGTCCTGGGTCGCGGCGAACCGGCGCGGCAGCCACGGTTCCGCGTCGCCGCCGGTGGACGCGCGCCCGAGGTAGTTGAAGCTGATCTGCGGGGTGGGCGCGTCCGCGAGCGCCGCCGCGGTGCTCGGGACCAGGTAGCGGAGCATCCCGAATCCGATGCCTTTGTCCGGCAGCGCGCGCAGCTGTTCCTTGGTCGCCTTGATCGCGGAGCCTGCCGCGGCCCCGCCCGCGAACGCGTCCGCCACGTCGATGCCGGTCAGATCGACCGCGACGGGGTAGACGCTGGTGAACCAGCCCACCGTGCGCGCCACGTCGGCGCCCGGCAGGACGGTTTCCGCGCGGCCGTGGCCCTCCAGCGTGAACAGCGTGGAGCTGCGCTCGCGCCACCGTGCCACCGCCAGCGCGAGGGCTGCCAGCAGCACGTCGTCGGCCCCGCAGTGGAAACGATCCGGCGCGGTGGTGAGCACGGACTGCGCGATGTCCGGCGGTACGACGGTCGCCAGGTGCGCCATGGAGCCCACCACATCGACGGCCGGGTCCATCGGCGCCGAGCCGAGCGCGGGGTCGGGTGTCGCCAGGACGCGTTGCCACAACGGCAGTTCGCCGCTGCGCGAGGCCGCGTGCTCGCGCTGGCCGTGCGCCCAGCGCCGGAACGAGGTGCCGACCGGAGCGAGCTCGGCGCCCAGCGCGGCGGTGGCGAGGTCCGGCAGCAGGATCCGCCAGGAAACGCCGTCGGTGACGAGGTGGTGCAGCACAAGCCACAGCAGCGGCGCGGCGTCGGCACGCTCGATCCACACGAATCGCGCGACCACGCCGGCCTCCGGGTCGAGCAGGTCGGCGGCGCGCTGCAACGCACGCTCGCAGGTCGCGTCGAGATCAGCGTCCGCGGGCACGATTTCCAGCAGGGCGCCCGCGTTCACCGCACCGGGCTCGGCGACCACCCAGTTCCAGCCGTCGCCGGTGCGGCGCAGCGTCGAACGCAGCAGGTCGTGCCGGTCGAACAGCGCTGCGAGCGCGGCGACGAGATCCGTGCGTTCCATGCCCGACGGCAACTCGATCAGCACCGCTTGGGCGAACCGCCGCCAGGTGTCACCGGTCTCGAGCATCGCGCGCACGATCGGCGTCAGCTCAACGTCGCCGACTCCGCCGCCGGGCAACTCGTGCACCACTCCGGTCGGCACATCGGTGGCCACCGCGGCCAGCGCGGCGACGGTCTTGCGCTCGAAGACATCCCGTGCGCCGAACCCGAGCCCGGCCGCCTTCGCCCGCGACACCAGCTGGATCGAGACGATGCTGTCGCCGCCGAGCGCGAAGAAACTCTCGTCCACTCCCACCGATTCCAGGCCGAGCACCTCCGCGAACAGCGCGGCGAGCGTCTCCTCGCGCGGTGTGGACGGCGGCCTGCTCGCGGTGGTGCGCGCGCCGAATTCCGGTGCGGGCAGCGCCTTGCGGTCCACCTTGCCGAGCGGGGTGAGTGGAAGACGGTCGAGCACCATGAGCACGGCGGGCACCATGTAGGCCGGAAGCGACTCTCCTACCGCGGCTTTCAGCGCCTCGGGGTGGATCTGCGCACCCGGCTCCGGCAGCACGTACGACACGAGCGCGGTGGCGCCCGAACCGGTTTCGACACCGAGGGTGAGTGCGAAGTCGACGTCGGGCTGCCGCTGCAAGGCGGCATCGATCTCGCCGAGCTCGATGCGGAAGCCGCGCACCTTCACCTGGAAGTCGCTGCGTCCCTGGTACTCCAGTTCGACGCGGCCGTCGTTGTGCACCCAGCGCACGAGATCGCCGGTGCGGTACATCCGCTCGCCCGTGCCGTACGGGTCGGCGACGAAACGGTCGGCGGTCAGCCCGTTGCGCCGGTGGTAACCGCGCGCGACGCCGGGACCGGCGAGGTAGAGCTCGCCGACGGTGCCCGGCGGCAGCGGACGCAGCCACGGATCGAGGACCACCGCCGACACGTCGCGGGCCAGACTGCCGATGGTGACCGGACCGTCCGGCGTCAGCGGGGCGCTGAGGGTGACGGTGATGGTGGTCTCGGTGGGCCCATAGCCGTTCAACAGGGTCCGGCCCGCCCATTTGGTCACCAGCTCGGGCGGGCAGGCGTCGCCGCCCACGATCACGGTGCGCAGTTCGGGCAGGCTCGCCGGGTCCAGCGAACCCACGACGGCCGGGGTCACGTTGAGGTGGGTGACGCGGTGGGCGCGCAGTACCTGGGCCAGCTCCTCGCCCGCGTACGCCGACGGCGGCACCACGGCCAGCGTCGCGCCCGTGGCCAGGGTGACCAGGATCTCCTCGACCGAGATGTCGAAACTCGGCGACACGGCGTGGGCGACGACGGACTCGGCGTCGATGCCGAATCCGGCGCCGGAGCTCGCCACCAGGTTGGCCAGCCCTCGGTGCGGGACGAGCACGCCTTTCGGGAGCCCGGTGGAACCGGAGGTGTAGATGATGTACGCGGCCTGGTCAGGGTGCGTCGCCGCGGTGCGGTCGGCGTCGGTCAGCGGCGCGGCATCCTGCTCGGCCATCGCCCGTTCGGTGCCCTCGTCGTCGAGTGACAGCCAGGACACCCGGCGCGGCAACGACTTTCGCGCGGCCGCCGTCGTGATGCCCGCGACGACGCCGCTGTCGCCGACCATGTGCTCGATCCGGTCGGCCGGGTAGGTCGGATCGATCGGCACGAACGCCGCGCCGGTCTTGGCCACCGCGATCGTCGCCAGCACCGACCCGATGGACCGCGGGACGGAGATCGCCACGGTGCGCTCGGGCCCGGCGCCCGCGGCGATCAGCACCCGGGCCAGCCGGTTGGTGTAGTCGTCGACCTGACGGTAGGTCAGCGCGGTCTCGCCCTCCACCAGCGCGGTCGCCAGCGGATCGCGGGCCGCGCCTTCGGCGAGGAGGGCGGGCAGCGTCCGCGCCGCGACGCCAGCGGGCCCCCGGGCGGGTGCGAAGGCGGTGCGCTCGTCGTCCGACAGCACCGGCACACTCGCCAGCGGCGCGTCCGGCCCGGCGGCCAGGAAACGGTGCAGGAATGACAGGAAGCGGCGGTGCTGCCCGGTCAGCTCGGCCTCGGTGTAGAGGTTGCCGTTGGCCTGGAAGTCGATGTGCGTGCTCTCGCCGCCGACGCCCGGATACAGGTTGACGAACAGGTCGTCGATCAACCCGGAGGTCAGCACGTGCAGCCGCCCGGTCACCGGGCCGAGCTGGATTCTGGTGTCGACCATCATCAGGTTCACCGACGGGCCGAACGACCCGGCCTCGTCCATCGGCCAGCCCAGATCGCGGAAGATGTCCTCCTGCCGGTAGCGCTGGCGCCGCAGCGCCCCGGTCAGCTCGCCCTGGGCCGCCCGGATCACCTCTCCGACGGTCGTGGCGGGCGTCAGCCGCAGCCGCAGCGGGACCACGTTGGCGATCATGCCGCCGGAACGCCGCAGCGTCGCGGTGGTGCGCGCGGACACCGGCAGGCTCAGCACGACTTCCGGCGCGCCGGTCATCGCGGACAGATACGCGCCGAAGGCGGCGACCACGGTCGGCGCGACACCGGAGGACACCTGCTCGGCGACGGCGTCCAGCAGGGTGCCGGTGTCGGCGGGCAGCGCGCCGGTGACCCGCCGCGGATGCCCGTCCACGCCCGCGGTGCGGCCGGCCAGGCTCACCGGATCGGCCATGCCGTCCAGATGCGCCTGCCAGTGCTCCCGGTCCGCGCCGAACCGCTCGGAACTGCGGTAGGCCAGATCGGCCTCGACGATCTTGCGCAGGTCCTCGGCCTTCGCGGGCGACGCTTCGCGGCCCTCGACGGCGGCGTTGTACAGCTCTCCGGTGCGCTGCACCATGGTCAGCGCGCCCATGCCGTCGAGCACGATGTGGTGGATGCGCGAGTACCAGAACCAGCGGTCCGCGCCGACGCGCAGCATGGCGATGCGCACCAGCCGGTCGCGGGTCAGCTCCAGCGGGGCCTCGTACTCCGCGCGCATCCACGCGTGCGCGGCCGCCTCGGGATCGGGTTCGGAACGGAAGTCCAGCGTTTCCAGACTGTCGTCGAGCGTGGGGTCGACGAATTGGAACGGATGTCCCTCCACCTCGACCAGGCGCAGGTAGCCGGTGCCGAACTCGCGCCCGGCCTGCCGCGCCGACCGCGCGAGCAGGTCGAGGTCGATCGGACCGTTCAGTTCGACGTACTGGGCGATCGAGATCGGAGTATCACCGGCGACGTGCTGGGCGAACCAGATGCCGCGCTGTGCCGCCGATAGGGCGAAAGCCCCATCGGGAAGAACTGTGTCGGAATCTTTCGCCGAAAGGGAAGGCTGTTGCATGACGTGTCCTACGTTCTGACCGCGATCCGGCCGATCGGCAGTGACCGCCCGTAGCCACCGCGGTAGCGGTAGTACCTGCCGCCGCACAGCACGCGGCAACTCAATTCTGAACCGGCGCGGTCGACGCTGCGGGGGTATTGGGCACACTGCGCGACCCGAACATCGCTGTTCGGGTCGCGGGGGAGGGGTTGTGTCCGGTCAGGCGGCTTTCGGGAGAAGATCCAGGTCGGCCGCGCCCAGCGGGGCGGCGGAGCTGGTCAGGTAGCGCTGCAGAGTGGAGCGCTCGTCCAGCACCAGCCAGGTGATCGCTTCCGCGGACTCGGGCTGCTGGTCCTTGGTGGTGACGCCCACCGAGGTGCCGAGCGCGTAGGAGCCGTCGTCGGTCACCGGCACGGCGATGGCGCCGATCTTGGTGGCGGCCCGCTCGGCCACGACGGACTCGATCGCCTGGTCGATCGCGACGGCGATCCGGGTGCCGGGTCCGGCGCCGAGGCGCAGCAGCAGCCGGGCCAGGCGATTGGACCAGCGGTCCAGCTCGGCGTAGGTCAGGTCGCAACCGGCGGTGGATGCCACGACCGCGTGCGGATCGACCTCGGCGACGGGCTGTGCCACCGGCAGGGAGTACAGGTTGTCGGCGAGCGAATCGGTCAGCGTGTGCATGTCGTGTCCTCGGGGTCGATTGAGAGGTTCTCGGCGTACCTCTGAATCTCGTCCTCGAGCGGACTTTTCGACAGCAACCCCAGCGCTGGTCCGCGCACTCCAAGGGTGCGGGAAACCTCACCCAAGGGGTGGGCGGTCAGTCGGTCACGTAACCGTTGAGCGTGTTGCGCAGATCGGTGAGCAGGGCGCGGGCGGCGGTGAGGCCGTCGCCGTGCCAGACGCTGTCCTCCACGGCGAACACCCGGCGATCGGTGGCGGCGCCGAGTTCCTTCCACTCGTCGGTGCGCAGCACCGCTTCACCGTGTTTCTTGCCCTCCTGGCCCGCGAGGATCACGTAGATCAGGTCGCCCTCCGCCTTGGTGGCGAACTCGCTCTCGCGTACGTCGAACGAGGCGCCGCGCTGCGCGGCAGGACGCTGCACGCCCGCGTCGGCGAGCACCTGGCCGGAGAAGCTGTCACCGCCCTGTACTCGCTGGGCGTCGGCGGTGAACCGGAGGATCGATGCCTGGGTCTGGCCCGCCGCCAGCGTGGTGCCGGTGTCGCGCGCCTCGGTGCGGTAGTTCTGCAGTGCGGTCTCCGCCGCGTCGCGCCGTCCCATGCCTGCCGCGAACGCAGCGAACTCGGCTTGCCAGCTGTTGTTCGAACCGACCAGCACGGTCGGTGCGATGGCTTGCAACGCGCTGAAACTCGCTGTGCCGGTGGGGTTCTCGCCCAGAATCAGATCGGGATGCAGGGCTGCGATCCGGGCCGGGTCCGGCTGCGCGGCGGTGCCTACGCCGGGGATCTTCAGCACGCCGGTGCCCAGATAGGCCGGTTGCGGGCTCGGGCCGTCGAGGGTCACCGTCCCCACGACCCGCTCCCACAGGCCGACCGCGCAGACGGCGTCCAACGCGGAGGTGCTGAGCACGACGATGCGCTGCGGGTCGGCGGGGACCTCGGACACGCCCGCCGCATGGGTGACGCTGCGGGTGTCCCCGCCCGCCGGGTCGGGCGCGCTCGGCAGCGCGCACGCCTTGGTGGTGTCGCGCTCCAGCCCCACCACACCCGCGCCCGCGATGTTGGTGGTGGTGCGCACGATGGAGGCGGAGTCGTCGGTGGCGCCGCCGCAGCCCGCGAGCACGAGCGCGGCACACCCGGCCACGACCGCCCGGAACCGATGACCGGCCGCGCCGTTCCGATGACGAATCGCGCGAATTCGGGTGCGTACCTGCATCACGTCGCTCACCGGCATGCGAGTGAGGGTACATGTCGGCGGTGGCGGGTCCCTGGCAGAGGTCGCGGCGGTTGGCGGCAGGCGTGCTGGTGCAACGGGATCCGCTGTTTCGGCGGCTTCGATCGTGCTTTCCGGATGCCGACCGTTATGTTACTGTCTCGGCAAGGTCGCGAACGGGGAGTTGCGCGACATCGCAAGGGGGAATCATGAGATTGTATTTCGGTCGGTTCGCGCTGTTCTTGTTCATGGTCGTCTGTACATTCGCTGCGGGCGCGACGGCATCCGCGACGCCTCCGCCGGGGTCGAATTTCGACTATCAGAAATTCGCGGCCGATATGGCGGCTTGTGATGCGGACGGCAGCACATGAACGAGAACCAGATCCTGTACGGCGCCGTTCATCCGAACGGATCCAAAATGCAGTTCCGATGCTACGCGTTGCGCCACATGGTCGACGGTGGGCACGATCCGTTCGTCAACCCGAAGGCCTTTCTGGACTGCATGGATCGTTTGGTGAGCTTCGGATTTCCCCGGGATGGGAACAAGCCGGGTCATAAACAGCATATTTTGCAGTACAACGGCACCAGCAGTCGAGCGAAGCTCGCCTACGACACGAACCGCGGCAACGACATCCTGACTGTCTATACTGAGCCGCGGGACAACGAGTGGCTCGCCTGCGCGACCATGTAATTCACTCGAACGGGGGTGCTGAACGCAGATGGGCATACGCCGACGTGAGCTGGTCGCCGCTGCCAGGCGTGCTGAGGACGAGATCGAGGAACCGCTGGCGCGTTTGCGGATACACCTCACGGAGATGGTCCGTTTCTGTGGGCGGGTATACTGCGGCGAATCCTCCAGCCACGCTCTAGCGGTCCATGCCATTCGTGCACGCGACGCCATAGGGTTTGTCGATTCGATGGAGGCATTGACCGAGTTCGATCGCCTGCGGCTGGCGGCGTTGGAAAGCGTTTCCGGTGAGATCGAAGGTTTGGACGCCGATACTGTCGACTTGGCGAACGCGGACCGGTTGGCAGACGGGGTCACGCGGTTCTTCCGGCAGAAAAAAGTGACGGAACGCGCGATGACAGGGATTTTCCTGATCTGTCTGAACGAGGCGTACGCTGTCGCCGGAGGATATCGGGATCCCTATCTCGGGGCGAGGAACATCGCCGAGATGAGGTTGTTCACCGATTCCGAAGACGAGCCGTTCGTCGCGTCGTGCGACGAATTGGCGGCCCGATTCGAAGAATCCGCCGGCGACAACCCGGAAGTGGTCGCGCGGATCGAGGACGTCATGGCGGCGTACACGCGCGCGAATCCGGTGTGAGCGTGCCGTACGCCGAGGCGACAAGCGGCCCGTCCGAAAATGTTCGCCGGTCCAGGAACTCTTCGTGCGGGCCCGCCGGGCTCAAAGCCGATTGCCCCCGATGCTGAAGCGGGCGCCGGTGGCGTCGGTAACCGCGGCCATCCGGCCGTAGGGCGTGTCCTGGGGCGGCAAGAGCACCGTCCCGCCCAGTTCGGTGAGCCGCTCGACGGTCTTGTCCACGTCGTCGGCGCCGAAGTAGACGATCCAGCCCGCGGGTGCGCCCTCGGGCAGGAAGGCCGACGCGTCCATGACGCCGCCGAGCATCGGGCTCTCGGCGTGGATGGTGGAGTAGCGGAACTCCGGGGCGTCGGAGACGGTGAAGACGTCCGACCAGCCGAAGACCTCCCGGTAGAAGGTCAACGAGGCGTCGTAGGCGCGGGTGTGCAGCTCGAACCAGGACGGCGCGCCCGCGTGCTCACGCCACTGCCCGCCGGAGACCAGACCCATGGTCTCGAAGCCGGGGAACGTCCCGGCCTGCCAGATGCCGACGCCCGCACCCCCGACGTCGCCGAGCACGGCCATCGTGCCCAGCTCGCCCACCGCCATGGGCGGCACGACCAGCGACGCCCCCGCCGCCGTCGCCGCGTCGGCGGTGGCCTGTGCGCCGGAACTGGCCAGATACACCGTCCACTGTTCCGGGCTGTCGGTGTCGCCGGGCATCCTGGCCATCGCGCCCGCCACCGCGCGCCCGTCCTTGCGGAAGGTGACGTACCCGCCGAACTCCTCGCCCGCGCTCTCGGCGGTCCAGTCGAACAGTTCGCGGTAGAACGAGATACTCCGATCGAGGTCGGAGCTGTACAAATCGACCCAACAGGGATCGCCGATCTTCGTGCGGTTGGTTCCGGTCATCGCTGCTCTCCTGGCCTGAGGTGAACTCGTGTCACCTCTACAGACGCCCGCCACCGACAGAACTCATCGGTCCCGGAAAACAACACAGCTACGACAGAGAGTAGGACCCGTTCGGTCGGGCGCATCTTCACGGGTTTACGATTCGGAGAGCGCAAGCGAACTGTCGTCTGTTCCGACATCGGGATGGATGCGATCAGCGGAGCCTGCGGAGCGACCTAAAGGCACCTTTCAGGAGGATCAGTGACTGCCGTAGAGCCCCAGCCAGTCCCTCAGTTGGAAGCGACTCGGCCTTATCCGGCTCGGACCGGGCCGAAGGGCTCGTTCATCTACAAGATGGTCACCACCACGGACCCGAAGGTCCTGGGTGTCATGTACCTGACCACGTCGATGGGCTTCTTCCTCATCGGTGGCCTGATGGCCCTGCTGATGCGCGGTGAGCTGGCCCGGCCGGGCCTGCAGTTCCTCTCGACCGAGCAGTTCAACCAGCTGTTCACCATGCACGGCACGATCATGCTGCTGTTCTACGCGACCGCGATCGTGTTCGGCTTCGCGAACATCATCCTCCCGCTGCAGATCGGCGCCCCCGACGTCGCCTTCCCGCGCCTGAACGCCTTCAGCTACTGGCTGTACGCGTTCGGCGCCAGCATGGCGACCGCGGGCTTCATCACCCCGGGCGGCGCCGCGGACTTCGGCTGGACGGCGTACGTGCCGCTGACCGACATCCTGCACTCCCCGGGCGTCGGCACCGACCTGTGGATCCTGGGCCTGGCGGTGTCCGGTCTGGGCACCATCCTCGGTGGCGTGAACATGCTGACCACGGTGGTCTGCCTGCGTGCTCCCGGTATGACCATGTTCCGGATGCCGATCTTCACCTGGAACATCGCCGTGACCAGCGTCCTGGTGCTGCTCGCCTTCCCGCTGCTGACCGCCGCGCTGTTCGGCCTGGCCTACGACCGTCACCTGGGCGGCCACATCTACGACCCCGCGACCGGCGGCATCCTGCTCTACCAGCACCTGTTCTGGTTCTTCGGCCACCCCGAGGTGTACATCATCGCGCTGCCGTTCTTCGGCATCGTCTCGGAGATCTTCCCGGTCTTCTCGCGTAAGCCGATCTTCGGTTACACCACGCTGGTCTACGCCACCCTGGGCATCGCCGCGCTGTCGATCGCGGTGTGGGCGCACCACATGTACGCCACCGGCGCCGTGCTGCTGCCGTACTTCTCGTTCATGACCTTCCTCATCGCGGTCCCGACCGGTGTGAAGTTCTTCAACTGGATCGGCACCATGTGGCGCGGTCAGCTGACCTTCGAGTCGCCGATGCTGTTCTCCATCGGCTTCATCGTCACCTTCCTCTTCGGTGGTCTGTCCGGCGTCATCCTGGCCAGCCCGCCGCTGGACTTCCACGTCACCGACTCGTACTTCGTCGTGGCGCACTTCCACTACGTGCTCTTCGGCACCATCGTGTTCGCCACCTACGCGGGCATCTACTTCTGGTTCCCGAAGATGACCGGCCGGATGCTGGACGAGCGCCTGGGCAAGTGGCACTTCTGGACGACGTTCATCGGCTTCCACACCACCTTCCTGGTCCAGCACTGGCTGGGCGCCGAGGGCATGCCGCGCCGCTACGCCGACTACCTGCCCAGCGACGGCTTCACCACGCTGAACACGATCTCCACGATCGGCGCCTTCGTGCTCGGCGCGTCGATGCTGCCGTTCCTGTGGAACGTCTTCAAGAGCTACCGCTACGGCGAGGTGGTCACCGTGGACGACCCGTGGGGCTACGGCAACTCGCTGGAGTGGGCCACCACCTGCCCGCCGCCGCGGCACAACTTCTACGAGCTGCCGCGCATCCGCTCGGAGCGTCCCGCGTTCGAGCTGCACTACCCGCACATGGTCGAGCGCATGCGCGCCGAGGCGCACGTCGGCTGGGGCGCGGGCAAGCACGCCACCGACCTGCACGAGCCGAACGTCCTCGCGCAGTAGGGCGCTTGCCCGGCGGGGCCGGACGGGCGATGTCCGGCCGCGCCGTAGGATTCATCGCGACGAGTGTGCACCCGCTGGTCACCAGCGGGTGCACACTCGTTTGTGGAGATCAGTACGCACCGTGCGTTGCGACAACGACGTCCAGCACAGCGACGGCGAACATCGAACATGGAGCGCATCAGTTGGCCGACACCACCGTCCTCGTCACCGTCACCGGGCCGGACCGCCCCGGTGTGACGTCCGTGCTGCTCGCGGCCATGTCCCGGCACCGAGTGAGCCTGCTGGACGTGGAGCAGGTCGTGATCCGGGGCAGGCTGACCCTCGGTGTCCTGGTGACCTGCCCGACCGACGCCGAGGCGTTGCAGGACGAGCTCGAAGAGGCCATGAACACCGTCGGCATGAACGTCGACGTGGAGGTGGACGCGGCGATCGGCAGGCAGCCGATGTCCACCCACGCGGTGGTCATTCTCGGCAGCCCGGTCACCGCGCGCGCGTTCAGCGCGGTGTCGCGGCAACTGGCCGCGCTGGGAGCCAACATCGACACCATCCGCGGTATCGCCGACTACCCGGTGACCGGCATGGAGTTGATGGTCACCGCGACCGACTCCGGCCCGGACACCGATTCGCGGCTGCGCACGGCGCTGGCCGAGGTCGCGGTGGCCGAGCAGGTGGACGTCGCCGTGGAACGTGCCGGGCTGGCGCGCCGGGGCAAGCGGCTGATCGTGTTCGACGTCGATTCCACCTTGATCCAGGGTGAGGTCATCGAGATGCTCGCCGCGCACGCGGGCGTGGAGGACGAGGTCCGCAAGGTGACCGAGGCCGCCATGCGCGGCGAGATCGATTTCGCCGAATCCCTGCGGCAGCGGGTAGCGACGCTGGCCGGGCTGGACGAGTCGGTGATCGAGGAGGTCGCCGACCGGATCGAGCTGACCCCCGGCGCCCGCACGACCATCCGCACGCTGCGCCGGATCGGTTTCCGCTGCGGCGTGGTGTCGGGCGGTTTCCGGCAGGTGATCGAACCGCTGGCACACGAGCTGGAACTGGACTTCGTGCAGGCGAACACCCTGGAAGTCGTGGACGGCAAGTTGACCGGCCGCGTCGTCGGCGAGATCGTCGACCGCGCGGCCAAGGCGACCGCTTTGCGCAAGTTCGCCGCCGACGCCGGGGTGCCGATGGAACAGACCGTCGCGGTGGGTGACGGCGCCAACGACATCGACATGCTCAACGCCGCCGGGCTCGGCGTCGCCTTCAACGCCAAACCGGCGCTGCGCGAGGTCGCCGACGCCGCGCTCTCCCACCCGTATCTGGACGCGGTCCTGTTCATCCTCGGGGTCACCCGGCACGAGGTGGAGGCCGCCGACGCCAGGGACGGCCTGCTGCGCCGCGTCCCGCTGGGCTGAACATCCGGCCCGGTTCCGCCTCGATAAACGCTGTCGGACGTAGTCGGTCGATAGCTTCGCGCAGGGCGGGAGTGAAGGGCGCAGGTACGCCTGGATGGGTGCT
>NZ_JBEXME010000022.1:41702-116849 GCF_040610355.1 Nocardia sp. NPDC004168
GTTGTCGGACGTAGTCGGTCGATGACTTCGCGCAGGGCGGGAGTGAAGGGCGCAGGTACGCCTGGATGGGTGCTGTCGGACGTAGTCGGTCGATGACTTCGCGCAGGGCGGGAGTGAAGGGCGCAGGTACGCCTGGATGGGTGCTGTCGGACGTAGTCGGTCGATGACTCCGCGCAGGGCCGGAGCGAAGGCGGAGGTACGCCCGCATCGGTAGGCTCGCTGCTGTTGATCATGCGGCGATCGGAGGACGGGTGCGCAAGTCCCTGGCTGTGCTGCCCGCCAGATCGGCGGCGGGGTGCGGCGTGCCGGATGTGACGACAGAGTCCGCGAATTCCGTTGTCCGCATGAGCGAAGCGGACGGTCGACAACAGCGGCGACCGCGCATGGGGCGGCGGCTGGTGATCGCGCACCCCGCGAATCCGTCCACCGCCTACTCGGGGAGTATCGCGAAAGCCGGTGCGGCCGTGGCGAAGCAGGACGGAGCGGCGGATCTCGAACCCGACCCACCCGCGCCGGGCGCGGGCAGGACGTGGGTGTGGAGTGTCGTCGGCGTGGCGTCCCGTGCGTCGCCGCTGACGATGGAGTACGCGCGTCCGTGGGAGCCGGGTTCCGAACCGGCCCGGACGTTTTCGTCGACGATCGAGGTGGAGCGATGACGAGCATTCCGGAATGCGGCGCCGAAGTGCGTGAGAACGGCGAGATCCGCGGCGTGGCAACGGCGTCGGACGTCGACGGGTTCCGGGCCCGGCACGCGGAGCTGGCCGGCGGCTACGGCGCGGGCGATCCGGACGACCCGGCCATGGTGCAGGCGATGCAGATGGTCCTGCATCTGCCGAAGAGCGACCCGCCGCCGCGCAGTGCGCTGCTCGCCGCCGCCGCGTCGGCCGCGGTGGCACTGTGCCTGGACGAGCGAGTCGGGCCGGGCGGCGAGTGGGAAGAACGCTATCTGGCCTGGAAGCGCTCCCGGATCCGCAAGGTGGCTCGGCGCGCTCGCGGCGCACAGTGGCAGGCGACTTGCGCTGTCGCGGGCGTCACGGTGGAGATCGACGGCGCGCAGGCGCGGGCGCTGGTCCCGGGGCCGGTGGGGCAGGTCGACCCGCGAATCAAGCGTCTGCAGATCGGCGGCACCGACCTCACGCACGACGAGCCCGGCCCGCCCGATCCCGAACTGCCGGTGCTGTGGGTGAACGCCGGGCTCGGGATGACGTTGGGCAAGGCCGCCGCGCAGGTGGGTCACGCGAGCATGCTGCTGGCCGGTGCGCTGCCGGTGGAGCACGCGCTGCGCTGGGCGGAACTCGGCTTCCGCTGCGCCGTCCGCGAGGCCGACCCGCGGCGCTGGGCGTCGCTGGCCGAGCACGTGGCGGAGGGCGCGGCGATCGCGGTGCGCGACGCGGGATACACCGAAGTGGCGCCGGGCTCCATGACGGTGATCGCGGTGCCCGCCCGGTCCTGGTGAACCCTCCGCTACGGCGCGGCGCGCGTGTCGGTCGGTGCGGCCGATCCGGCCGGGACGGCGGCGTTCCAGCACAGATCGACCGACCGGGTCGGTTTTCCCTCCCTGCGTTGGCAAGTGCCCCCCGGGGTGGGCCAAGATGGAGCGCGTGCCGCAACCGGATCCCGATCTGCTCATCGATTTCACCGACGTGACCGTCCGCCGCTCCGGCCGTACCCTCGTCGGGCCGGTCACCTGGCAGGTCGAGCTCGACGAACGCTGGGTGGTCCTCGGCCCCAACGGCGCGGGCAAGACCTCGCTGCTGCGTATGGCCGCCGCCGAACTGCATCCCACCGCGGGCATCGCCCATCTGCTCGGGGAGCGCATCGGAAAGGTGGACATCAGCGAGCTGCGCCCGCGCATCGGGCTGTCGTCGGCGGCGGTGGCCAGCCGGGTTCCGACCGACGAGAAGGTCAGCGATCTGGTGGTGTCCGCGGGTTACGCGGTGCTCGGCCGCTGGCGGGAGCGCTACGACGACGTGGACACCGATCGCGCCATCGACATGCTGGAAAGCCTCGGAGCCGAACATCTCTCCGACCGCACCTACGGAACGCTGTCGGAGGGCGAACGCAAACGCGTGCTCATCGCCCGCGCGCTGATGACCGATCCCGAGCTGCTGCTGCTCGACGAGCCCGCCGCGGGCTTGGACCTGGGCGGCCGCGAGGAACTGGTGGAGCGGCTCGGCGATCTCGCCGCCGATCCGGACTCGCCCGCGATCGTGCTGGTCACCCACCACGTGGAGGAGATCCCACCCGGATTCACCCACGGCCTGCTGCTCAACGAGGGCGAAGTGATCGCGCAGGGCCTGCTCTCCGACGTGCTCACCGCCGAGAACCTCAGCGACGCCTTCCGCCAGTCGATCGCCCTGGATCGAGTCGACGGCCGCTACTTCGCGCGGCGTTCGCGGCGGGCGGGCAGTCACCGCACCCGCTGACTCGGACGGCGTGCGATCGCACAATTCGGGTGCGTCAGGCGTACCTCCGCCTTCGCTCCGGCCGTGCGCGTTGTGCGTACCTCCGCCTTCGCTCCGGCCGTGCGTTATGCGTACTTTCGCCGTCGCTCCGTGTGAGCGGGCTGCGGATGGACTACGTCCGACTTCGCCTGTTGTACGTACTTTCGCCTTCGCTTCGGGCGTGGGTGGGTTGCGGATGGACTACGTCCGACTTCGCCTGTTGTGCGTACCTTCGCCTTCGCTTCGGGCGTGGGTGGGTTGCGGATGGACTACGTCCGACTTCGCCTGTTGTGCGTACCTTCGCCTTCGCTCCGGCCGTGCGCGGGCTATCGACGGACTACGTCCGACTGCGCCCGTTATGCGTACCTTCGGCCTTCGCTCCGGCCGTGCGCGGGCTGAGGACGGACTTCCGACTGCACCTATTAAGGTGCAAGGGTGAGTGAGACAGTAGCGCAGGCAGACTCTCAGCAACCCGAACCGCCGCTCAAAGACGCGTCCACCGTGATGCTGGTGCGCGACGGAGCCGACGGGCCCGAGATCTTCCTGCAGCGCAGGGTCGGCGCGATGGCCTTCGCCGCGGGCATGACCGTGTTCCCCGGCGGCGGCGTCGACCCGTCCGACGGAACCGCCGACATCGCCTGGGCCGGTCCCGAACCCGCATGGTGGGCCGAACAATTCGCGACCAGCGAAACCAGGGCGAAGGCGCTGGTCTGCGCTGCCGTCCGGGAGACGTTCGAGGAGTGCGGCGTGCTATTGGCCGGGCCGACCGCCGACAGCGTCGTCTCCGACACCACCGATTACCACGAGGCCCGCGCAAGGCTCGAGCGCAGGGAACTGTCGCTGGCGTCCTTCCTCGCGGAGGAGAAGCTGGTGCTGCGCGCCGACCTGCTGCGGCCGTGGGCGAACTGGATCACGCCGGTCATCGAGCCGCGTCGCTACGACACTCGCTTCTTCGTCGCGGTGCTGCCGCAGGGGCAGCTCGCCGACGGCGCCACCTCCGAGGCGGCGGAGGTGCAGTGGCGCACCCCCGCCGAGGCGCTGGCACGGTGGCGCTCGGGAGCAGACGTCCTGCTGCCACCGACTTGGTCGCAGCTGATCGCGCTCGGCGAATTCGGCTCCACCGCCGACATCCTCGCCGCGCGGCGGACTATCGATCCGATCATGCCGGTGCTGGCCGACCTGGACGGCAAACAGCTGCTGTCCTTCCCGGACAACCGACGCTATTTCGCCGATCTCCCCGATGCCGGGCGGCTCAAGGGCTCGGCGCGCCCGTGACCGTTCGGGCGCTCCCCGCCTGAGCGGGCTTTCCGGCCATGCTGCGGTGTCTGCCGGCCGTGCACAGGTCTGCCGTGCGGGCTTGCCCGGTAGTGGTAGGGCACCGGCGAGGGGTGTGCCGCCTGCCGGGTCCGACCGCCCGCGCTGTGCCTCCTGTCCGCATCGGGACCCTCGCGCTGACATCGTGCCGCGGTTCTGAGGGCCCACCGCTCACGCCGGTCAGCACCCGGTAGCGTGCGTCCCATGGCCGAATTCGTGACCCTGGAGCTGACCGAAGGCGATGCCGCGCGGCGCGTGGCCGTCCTCCGGATCGCCCGCCCGCCGATGAACCTGCTGAACCTGCAGCTGGCGCGCGAACTGGCCGAGGCGGCGGACGCCGTCGCGGCGGACCAGGGTGTCGCCGCGGTGGTGGTGTACGGCGACGAACGAGTGTTCTCGGCGGGCGACGACGTGGCCGAACTGTTCGGGCTCGGCAGCGCCCAGGCCGCCGCCATGGCGGCCGACCTGCAGCACGCCCTTGGCTGTCTGGCCCGGATCCCGCAACCCACCGTCGCGGCGATCAGCGGTTACTGCCTCGGCGGCGGGCTGGAGTTGGCTCTGGGAGCGGACCGCCGCATCATCGGTGACAACGTCAAATTGGGCCTGCCGCAGATCGAGACGGGATTGATCCCGCTCGCGGGCATCCGGCGCCTGTCCCTGCTGATCGGGCCGGGAGCGGCCAAGGACCTCGTCTACACTGGTCGTTTCGTCGAACCGGACGAGGCGAAGGCGCTCGGCCTCGTCGACGAAGTCGTCGCGCCGGACGACGTGTACACCGCCGCGATGCGGTGGGCGCGCCAGTTCGCCGACGGTCCCGCCCGCGCGCTGGCCGCCGCGAAAGCGGTTTTCGAAGCCGGTCCGCACGGCCTCGATCGCGCCCGCGGCGAGTGGTCGGCCCTGTTCACGACGGAAGATCGCCTGATAGGAACAGGTTCTTATCTGGCCAACGGTCCAGGGTCGGCCGAATTCGTGGGCCGATAGCAGGCGTCAACTGCGGATTTGGGTAGGCTTGCCGACCATGACGGTACGTCCCGACGACCCCGCGCCGAACCCGCACGCCACCGAGGCAGAGGTCGAAGCAGCGCTCAAGGATACGAAGCTGGCCCAGGTGCTCTACCACGACTGGGAAGCCGAGACCTATGACGACAAATGGTCCATTTCCTATGACGAGCGCTGTATCGAATACGCGCGCGGCCGGTTCGACTTGGCCGTCGGCCCCGCGCCGCTGCCCTACGGCAAGGCGCTCGAACTGGGCTGCGGTACCGGATTCTTCCTGCTGAACCTGATGCAGGCGGGCGTGGCGAAATCGGGCTCGGTCACCGACCTGTCGCCGGGCATGGTGAAGGTGGCGCTGCGCAACGCGCAGAACCTCGGACTGGACGTGGACGGCCGGGTCGCCGACGCGGAGACCATCCCCTACGACGACGACACCTTCGATCTGGTGGTCGGCCACGCGGTGCTGCACCACATCCCCGACGTCGAGCTGGCGCTCAAGGAGTGCCTGCGCGTGCTGAAGCCGGGCGGCCGCTTCGTGTTCGCCGGTGAGCCGACCACGGTCGGCAACTTCTACGCCCGCTGGCTGGGCCGCATCACGTGGAAGGCCACCACCACGGTGACCAAGCTGCCGATGCTCAGCGACTGGCGGCGTCCGCAGGAGGAGCTGGACGAGTCCTCGCGCGCGGCGGCCCTCGAGGCCGTCGTCGACCTGCACACCTTCGATCCGCGCGCACTGGAGTCGATGGCTCGCTCGGCGGGCGCCGTCGAAGTGGCGGCCAAGACCGAGGAGTTCGCGGCCGCCCTGTGGGGCTGGCCCGTGCGCACCTTCGAGGCCGCGGTCCCCGCCGAGAAGCTCACCTGGCGCTACCGGATGGCGATGTACCGCGCCTGGCTGGGACTGAGCTGGGTGGACGAGAACGTCATGCGCCGTGTCGTCCCGCGCCAGTTCTTCTACAACGCCATGATCACCGGCGTGAAGCCCACCTCCGCCGGAAAGTAGTGGCGCGCGATACCTGTCGCGACCGCATCGCTCATCGCGGCAGCGCCATCGGGGCTGCCGCGGTGGGTGTACACGCGCCCATGTCGCCGCGCCGGTTCGAATGCCGTGACCGGGCTCGGTCTTCCATGATCCGAACCGGCACGATCACGATCGCCGGAATCAGTCGGGTCGACTCGATCCCGATGCGGGACCGATAGTGGGCTATCTCTTCACCCGCGACGACGTCGGGTACCTGGGTAGCGCGACCGGTCGGGCCGCACTGGCCGATGTGGATCGCCTGGCGCTGACGTCCGTGTCCTTGCTGAAGGATCTCGAGCAGGTGCGTGGCGCCTATGGTGACCGCGCCGCGGCGCTGGTCGAGACGGTCCGGTTGCGCCGCCGCGCCACGGCCAAACTGGCCGACGCGGGGGAGTGGTTGTTCACCGACGACGCCTTGCAGCAGGCGACCCCGACCGCCGTCGCCAGGCACCGGGCCGCGCGCCTGGCCGGGCGGGCGGTACACGACGTGACCTGCTCGATCGGCGCGGAGCTGGCGGCCCTGGCGCCGCACTGTCCCGCCGTGCTCGGCAGCGATCTGGACGACGTACGGTTGGCGATGGCGTCCCGCAATCTGTCCGGTCATCGGAATGTCTTGCTGGCCAAGGCGGATGCGCTGACGCCGTGCAGCGTCGACACCGTCGTGACCGCCGACCCGGCCCGGCGCGCCGACGGCCGCCGCACCCACGACCCGGCCAAACTGCAACCGCCACTGCCGGATCTGCTCGACGCCTATCGTGGGCGCGATCTCGCCGTGAAGTGCGCGCCCGGTTTGGATTTCGACCGTCTCGGCTGGCCCGGCGAGGTGGAGGTGGTGTCGCTCGACGGCTCCGTGCGCGAGGCGTGCCTCTGGTCGTCGGGACTCACCGAGCCCGGCGTCACCCGTCGGGCCACGGTGCTCTCCTCCAAGGCCGCCGCCTGGACTATCACCGACGCCGAACCCGACGTCATCGACGAGCGCCCGCCGGGGCAGTGGATCGTCGACCCGGACGGCGCGGTCGTGCGCGCCGGTCTCGTCCGCCACTACGCCGCGAAACACGGCTTGTGGCAACTCGATCCCCGCATCGCCTATCTCACCAGCGACACCGTGCCCGAGGGAGTACGTGGCTTCCGCGTCCTCGACCGTATGGACTTCCGCGAGAAGGCGCTCCGCGCCGAACTGCATCGCCGTGACTGCGGACCCCTCGAAATCCTCGCCCGGGGTGTCGACATCGACCCCGATGCCCTCCGTTCGCGCCTCAAGCTCCGTGGCAGTCAACCGCATACGCTGGTGATCACTCGCATAGGCCGTAGCGCGACGGTCTTCCTCTGTGTCACCCCGTGACCATCCGGGGCGAATCGTGCCCTACGCCGGAAGTCCCGCGACGACGAGCCGTGCGGCGTCGGCCGTTGGTCCGTCGGCTGTGCGGGCAGATCGCTGCCGAAGATCGGCGACTCTACCGTCCGCGCCGACCGTCCGCGTCGCCCGCGCGGATCAACCCCGCGTCTGCACTGCGGGCCCGGTATCCGAAACGAGTCTGCCCGGCTGGTATCCGCGCGCGGGCCGCTCCAGCGGGCTCCGCACCCGGACCTCGCGACCGGGCGCTATTCCGGTGTGAACGCGAAGATCTCGCCGATGCGGGTGGCGACCACGACCTCACCCTTCGCGCCGACCGACGTACCGGTGGTCGTACCCTTCGCGCCCGGGAGGACGTCGGAATCGATGGTGGTTCCGGTCCGCGTGTCGAAGGTGACGAGGTTCAGGCCGTCGCCGATCGCCGCGGTGACGTAGCCGGTGTCGCCCGCCGTCTGCGCCGCAGGGCCGCGCAGCGCCAGATCCTTACGTTCCCAAACCGTCTCGACACTGTCGCCGTTGTCCCGCAGTGCGAGCAGGTAGCCTTCCTCGCCCGACGGGATGATCAGGCCGTCGTCGGACACCGAGATGCCGCCGCGCGGCGTCCAATCCAGCCGGTGCACCCACTTGGTCCGCCCGTCAACGGTGTCGAGCGCGATCAGGCGGTTGTTGTTGTCGCCGACGTAGACGGTGCCGCCGTCGGCGGACAGGGCCGGACTGGTCGCGCTGCCACCGAGCAACAACTCGGCGCTCCACTCCCGCGCGACCTTCGCGCCGGTATAGCGCAGCGCGACGAGGGACGCGGCAGGCCGCCCCGGCTGCCACAACGTCACGTAGAAACGGCCACTGGCGGCGTCGATGGGGGAGATGTTCGCGACCGGGCAGTGCGGCCCTCCGGTGGCGCAGTCGTCCAGTCCCTGTCCCGCGTCCGGCCAGCCGAGGCCCGCGTGCGCGAGGAAGTCCGGTTCGCCGAGCAACTGCACGCTCGGAACCGCCCGGTCGCCGGTCTGCCTGGACAGCACGTCGACCTGACCGGACTGGCTGATCGTCAGCAGTTTGCCGTCCCCGGTGAACTGCACCGAGACCGGCGTTCCGGCCACGGGCGTCGCCCACCGCGGCTGGCCCAGGTAGTTGAAGGAGATCACCCTGCTGTCGTCGCCGATGTAGACATTGGACATCCAGTCGACCGCCGACGGCGAGGAGATCGCGCTCGGGCCGAGGGCGTTGCAGAACCGCTTGCGGCCGGTGGCCATCTGGAAGGAGAAGATCGAGCAGTTCGCCAGACGCGTGGTGACGAACAGCTGGCCGTCGGGCCCCAGCGTGATCGGCTGGGCGATCGGTCCGCCGACCGGCCGCTGCCAGCTCAGTCCGAGCTTCCGCGACCCGGTGACCGGAGCGGTGCCGCTGTTGCGGACGTCGTGGTAGGCGGCGGTCCAGCCCTTGCCGGTGCCGACGGTGATGTCGTCGTAGTCGGTGCCGCAACCGGCCAGCGTCAGCGCGCCGACCGCGGCCAGCACGACCGCGGCGCGTTTCCGGGACGGTCGCCACATGGAAGTAGCCAGTACGCCGCCGCTTCGCACCTGCCGTACTCCTGTCGTCGTTGGCTCGCACCCGCGCCCTGTCCGGCGCAGGAGTCACTGTACGGGAGGCCTTTGCGCGGGTGAACGAGTCCCGGCGTTGTCGTAGCGGGTGCTCGTCGCGATGCTCGCCACGGGCGATAGGCTCTATCCGTCGCCGCCGAGGCGGGCGACGGCCGGTAGGACCACGACAGGAGAACCGTTCGTGACGAGCATGTGGGGCGCACCGTTGCGCTCGCGCTGGCGGGGATCGCGCCGCCGGGATCCGCAGCAGGCGCGTTTTCTGACGCGGGCGTCGCTGCGCTGGGTGCTCGCGAACCGGGCGTACACGCCCTGGTATCTGGTGCGTTACTACCGGCTGTTCAAGTTCCGCCTGGCCAACCCGCACATCGTGCTGCGCGGCATGGTCTTCCTCGGCCGCCGCGTCGAGATCCACGCCACGCCGGAACTGAGCCGCATGGAGATCGGCCGCTGGGTGCACATCGGCGACGGCAACGCGATCCGCTGCCACGAGGGTTCGCTGCGCATCGGCGACAAGGTGGTGTTCGGCAAGGACAACGTGGTCAACACCTACCTCGACATCGAGATCGGGGAATCGACCCTGGTCGCCGACTGGTGCTACATCTGCGACTTCGACCACAAGATGGACGACATCAACGTGCCGATCAAAGACCAGGGCATCGTGAAGAGCCCGGTGCGCATCGGCCCCGACACCTGGATCGCGGCCAAGGTGACCGTGCTGCGCGACACCCGCGTCGGGCGCGGCTGCGTGCTCGGCGCGCACGCCGTGGTCAAGGGCGAGATCCCGGACTTCAGCATCGCCGTCGGCGCGCCGGCCAAGGTGGTCAAGAACCGCAAGGCGGCCTGGGAGGCGGGCGCCGAGCAGCGCGCCGAATACCTTGCCGCGCTGGAGGACATCGCGCGCAAGAAGAACGGTGCCGCGCAGAACGCCTGAGAGTTCGTCGGTGCGGGCGGGTAGGTTCGCGCTATGACTGCCTACGCCGCCCTGTTGCGCGGGATCATGCCGAGCAATCCGAACATGAGCAACGCGAAGTTGCGCGCGGTGTTCGAATCGCTCGGATTCGAGGGCGTCGGTTCGGTGCTGACCAGCGGCAACATCGTGTTCCGCAGCGCGGAGACCGACGTGCCCGCGCTCGAGGAGCGTATCCAGCAGGCGCTGGTCCAGGAATTGGGCATCGGCGGCGGCACGATCATCCGCAGCCACGACGAACTGCGCGCGTTGCTGGACACCGACCCTTTCCACGGCCTGACCCACGGACGCGGCACGTATCTGATCGCCACGTTCCTCAAGGACACGGCCGAGCCTCCGGCAACCCTGCCCGAGCGGCCGGACCCGCTCACCCGGGTCGTGGGCTACGACGAGGCGGCCCGTGCCTTCCTCGCGGTCATCGACAACAGTCAGCCGGGCAAGACGCCCGACTTCATGGCCTGGCTGGAGAAGACATACGGCAAGGACATCACCACCCGCACCTGGCTCACGATCGAGCGCGTCGTCAAGAAACTGGCGGCTTAGCGGGCTACTTCGGATCGCGTTCCGGCAGCGGGCGTTCCACGATGGACGGGCGGCCCAACGGGTTGCGCACCCGCCGCTTGGCCGAGTGGTACACCTGAGCGGTCTCGGCGGCCACCACGTCCCAGGCGAAGTCGGCGGTGAGCCGTTCCCGGGCGGCGTAGGCGCGCTGCTGCGCGGCGGCGGGGTCGTCGAGGGTGGCGCGGACCGCCTCGACCAAGCCGTCGACGTCGGCGGGCGCGAAGGAGGCGCCGGTGACGCCGTCGATCACGGCCTCGCCCAGGCCGCCCGCCGTCGAGGTGATCAGCGGGGTGCCCGCCGCGGCCGCCTCCAGCGCGACGATGCCGAACGGTTCGTATCGGCTCGGCAGCACGATCGCGTCGGCGCCGTGCAGCCAGCCGAGCAGTTCCGCGTGGTCGAGCTGACCGGCGAAGTTCACCGCGCGGGCGACGCGGTGCACCCGGGCGCGCTCGCGCAACCACTCGAACTGGGTGCCGACGCCCGCGACGGTCAGGGTGGTGCCGGGGTGGGCGCGGCGGATGCGCGGCAGCGCGGCGATCGCGTCCTGCACGCCCTTCTCGTACTCGAGCCTGCCCACGTACAGCAGCCGGGGCGGACCGCTGCGCGGCGCGCGCGGGCGGAAAGTCCACGCGCCCACGTCGATGCCGTTGCGGATCACCGTCATCGGGATCCGCTCCGGACCGTAGAGCCGCTCGACTTCGTCCTGCATGGACGACGAGCAGGTGATCAGCGCGTCGGACTCGTTGGCGAGCCACCACTCCACCGAGTGCACCTGCTTGTTGACCTTGCCCGCGACCCAGCCGCTGTGCCGCCCGGCCTCGGTGGCGTGGATGGTCGACACCAGCGGCACGTCGTAGTACTCGGCCAGGGCGATGCCGGGGTGGGCGACCAGCCAGTCGTGCGCGTGCACCACGTCCGGCGTCCAGCCGTCGCCGATGCCAGGCTTCCCGAGCGCGACGCCCGCGCGCACCATGGCGTGTCCCATGGCCAGCGTCCAGGCGAGCATGTCCTCGCCGAAGTCGAACACCGGCGGGTCCTCGGCGACCGCGACCACCAGCACGCCTTCGGCGATGTAGGAGTGCGTGGGATGGGTGGAGGCGTCGGTGCCGGAGGGGCGCCGGGACAGGACGACCACCTCGTGGCCGGCCGCGGCGAGTTCGACGGCGAGGTGATGCACGTGCCTACCCAGCCCGCCGACCACGACGGGTGGGTACTCCCACGACACCATCAAAATCTTCATGCAAGTCCTTCTGCGGCCGAGCCCGGGTCCGCCGGAACCGGTCCGTGGTCCGCGGTGGCGGAGTCCGGGCCTGGCTCGGCGGCGGATACTGCCCCGGTGGCGCTGGGTACGGACCCCGCGGACGTGAGTCGTCGCGCGTCCACGCCGGGGAAGAGTCCGTCAGCTGCCCCCCATCCTGCCGCCAACTGCCGTGCTTTCGCGAGTTGGCCCGCCCCGACGGCCGCGGCGATTTCCCGGACGGCGTGGGCGTGGCGGTGCGCGCGGTCGCGCGCGTACCCCGCGGCGGAGTCCTTGCTGACCATGAACGCCCAGTCGCTGGAGACGGTCAGGATCGCTTCGCGCAGCAGCTGATCGGCGACGTGATCGCGGAGTCCGGGTGCGCCGCCCTGGGCGGCGCGCATCTTGTCGACGGTGTCCAGGGTCAGCCGCACGATGTCGTCGTTGAGCTCGACCAGGTCGCGCACTTGTTCGCCCGCCCACACCCGCCAGTCCTTGCCCGAACCCCAGGACGAGTCGGCCAGTGGCACCGGTTCGCCCAGGTAGCCGCGCGCTCGGGCGTCGGCGAGGGTGCCCACGGTGACGCCCGCCTCCGGCAGTGCCCGCAGTACCTGCGCCAGCCACTGCGGGCCCTCGTGCCACCAGTGGCCGAACAGTTCGGTGTCGAACGCGGCGACGACCAGGGCGGGCCTGCCGATCCGCTCGGACTCGGAGATCAACCGCTCGCGCACCGTCCGCACGAAGTCGTCCACATCCCGGACGACGGCCGCGGCGGCGAGTTCCGGATCGTAGGGAGCCTTGTCCGGGCCCGCGACGGTCTTGCCGGTGACCCGCGCGGGTTTGAGACCTGTGGCGTGGTCATAGTGATGAAAGTCACGGTAGGCGCCGTGGCCGGGATAGCCGGATTTCGGTGACCACACGCGGTAACTCACCTGCAAATCGCGCCCGAATGCGACCACGTCGGAATCCCGGACCGGTCGGCCGAGCGTGGTATCGCCGCGCAGCGCGGGGCCGTCGACCATGAAATGCGTCACACCCGCGGCGGCGTAGCCGACCTCCATGCCGGGGGTGTAGCCGCATTCCGGCGCCCAGATGCCGGTCGGTGTGTGGCCCCAGCGGTGTCGCGCGTCGGCCAGGCCCTCGGTGAGCTGGAACTGGCGCAGCCGTGGGTCCAGCAGCGGCTGGAACGGGTGGGCCAGCGGGCCGCCGAGCAGTTCGATGGCCTCCGCGTCGACGAGCGCGCGCCAGACCGGCGCGGCGCCGTGCCGCCAGTACTGCTCGAACTCGGCCAGGGCGGCGGCGGCCAGGCGGTGTTCGTGCCTGCCCAGCGCGACATTGCCCGCCATGGCGGCTTCGTCGGCGCGCAGCTGCCAGTTGCCCAGCCAGTGGTGCATGCCCGCCAGGCAGTGCGGGTCGTCCAGCTGGGCCGCGAGTACCGGTGTGATACCGAGGCTGAGCAGATGCGAACGGCCTTCGGCCGCAAGGGTTCGCAACACTTCGACGACGGGCAGGTAGGAGGCGGCCCAGGACTGGTAGAGCCATTCCTCGCCGACCGGCCAGCGACCGTGATGTGCCAGCCAGGGCAGGTGGGAGTGCAGGACCAAGGTGAACTGGCCCGGCACGGGACTTGCCGCGTGCCCGCCGGGCACGGTACCGCGATCGGTCAAGGCTTCACCGCGATGGCGATCAGATCCAGGCTCGCGTCGATGTTCGCGGCCAGCAACTCGAAATCGTCCACCGCGACGCTCGCGACGTCCGCGGTGAGTTCCGCGGGCCAGGGTTCACCGGCCAGCGCGCGTTCGATCTGCGCGTCGATGAACGACCCGCCGTGCTTGGCGTCCAATGCTTTCAGGCCGGGCCCGTGGTGCACGCCGATCATCTCCGACACCTCGAATCCGGCCTCGACCAGCAATTCGGTCAGCTCGGCCGCGTTGAGTTCCCTCGTGTGGAACGGGTTGAGCGGAGTGTCGCGACCGGGCGAGAAGGTGATCCGGTTGGGGGTGCTGATCAGCAGCTCACCGCCGGGACGAAGCACGCGCAGGCATTCGCGCAGGAACTGGGCCTGATCCCAAAGGTGCTCGATCACTTGGAAGTTCACCACGACGTCGACCGAGGCGTCCTCCAGCGGCAGCTCGGCGAGGTTGCCGTGGAGCATCTCCACGCGGGGGTAGCGCACGCGCACGTGTTCGACGGCGCCGGTGTCGTAGTCGACGCCGATCACCTTGGTGGCCACGCCGGCGATCATGTCGGCGCCGTAGCCCTCACCGGAACCCGCCTCCAGCACCGTCTTTCCGGCGCAACGGTCCAGCAGACGGGCGTAGGCGATCTCGTGCCTGCGGAACCAGTAGTTCTCCTCGGCGATGCCCGGAACGGTGCGCTCGCCGGTCAGCGGCAGTGGTTCGACGGCGCCGGTGCTCGTCTCGGATGCCACGGTGATGCCGGACGGGTCGTCCACTGCGGCAGGGATCACAGCCTCGCTCATCACTCCGACGTTACTGGCACCGCATCCGCGGGGCATACCCCACCCGGCTGCCCCGGAGGGCGGCTTCGCTCGCCGGGAAAGGGGTCGCCGGAACCGCGCACTGTAGTGCGTGGTAACCAATTGTGAGAGAGAAGCCACTAAGTTACCCACGGGTAACTTAACGTAAGGTAATGTCACGGCCTGAGCCACCCACCCGGGCGTACGGCGCAGTTCGTGCGACCACCACATACGTGTAACCAGAACAGGAGGTCGACGAAGACCGATGCCGAACATCGTCGTACTCATCAAGCAGGTTCCCGACACCTGGTCCGAGCGCAAGCTCACCGATGGTGACTTCACGCTCGATCGCGAGGCCGCCGACGCCGTCCTCGACGAGATCAACGAGCGCGCCGTCGAAGAGGCGCTGCTGATCAAGGAGGCCCAGGGCGGTGAGGTCACCGTGCTGGCCGCCGGTCCCGACCGCGCCACCGAGGCCATCCGCAAGGCGCTGTCCATGGGCGCCGACAAGGCCATCCACATCAACGACCCGGCCATCCACGGCTCCGACGCCGTGCAGACGGCGTGGGTGCTGGCGAGTGCGCTCGGTCAGGTCGAGGGTGTCGAGCTGGTCATCGCGGGCAACGAGGCCACCGACGGCCGCGCGGGCGCGGTGCCGGCGATCATCGCCGAGTACCTCGGCCTGCCGCAGCTGACGCACCTGCGCAAGCTGGTCGTCGACGGCGACAAGATCACCGGTGAGCGCGAGACCGACGAGGGCGTGTTCAAGCTGGAGGCCTCGCTGCCCGCCATCGTCAGCGTCACCGAGAAGATCAACGAGCCGCGTTTCCCGTCCTTCAAGGGCATCATGGCCGCGAAGAAGAAGGAAGTGCAGACCTTCACGCTGGCCGACCTGGGCGTCGACCCCTCGACCGTTGGCGTCGCGAACGCGGGTTCCGCCGTCACCGCCGCCACGCCGAAGCCTCCGCGCACCGCGGGCGAGAAGATCGCCGACGAAGGCGACGGCGGCACCAAGATCGCCCAGTACCTGATCGGCCAGAAGATCATCTGATCTCGGTAGCGCTGCAGACTTCCTAGGAGAGAACACATGGCTGAAGTACTCGTGCTCGTCGAGCACGCCGAGGGTGCGATCAAGAAGGTCAGCACCGAACTGCTCACCGCCGCTCGCGCCCTTGGCGAGCCCGCCGCCGTCGTGCTCGGCACGGCGGGCACCGGCGAGAAGCTGGCCGACGCGCTGGCCGCCGCGGGCGCCGAGAAGATCTACATCGCCGAGTCCGACGATGTGGAGAACTACCTGGTGACCCCGAAGGTCGACGTGCTGGCCGCGCTGACCGAGTCGGTCTCGCCCGCCGCCGTCATCGTCGCCGCCAGCGCCGAGGGCAAGGAGGTGTCGGGTCGCCTCGCCGCCCGCATCGGCTCCGGCCTGCTGGTCGACGTCATCGACGTGAAGTCCGACGGCACCGCCGTGCACTCCATCTTCGGTGGCGCGTTCACCGTCGACGCCAAGGTCACCGGCGATGTCCCGGTGATCTCGGTCCGCCCGGGCGCCGTCGAGGCCTCCGCGCAGGCCGGCGCAGGCGAGAAGGTGACCGTCGAGGTGCCCGCGCAGGAAGAGGGCGTGGTCAAGGTGACCTCGCGCGAGCCGGTCGTCGGCGGTGACCGCCCGGAACTCACCGAGGCGAGCATCGTGGTCTCCGGTGGCCGCGGCGTCGGTTCCGCCGACAACTTCTCGGTGGTCGAGGCCCTGGCCGACTCGCTCGGCGCGGCCGTGGGCGCTTCGCGTGCCGCCGTCGACTCGGGCTACTACCCGGGCCAGTTCCAGGTCGGCCAGACCGGTAAGACGGTCTCCCCGCAGCTGTACATCGCCCTCGGCATCTCGGGCGCGATCCAGCACCGCGCGGGCATGCAGACCTCGAAGACCATCGTCGCCGTCAACAAGGACGAAGAGGCGCCGATCTTCGAGATCGCCGACTACGGCATCGTGGGCGACCTGTTCAACGTCGCGCCGCAGCTGACCGAAGCGGTCAAGACGCACAAGGGCTGACACCCTTCGGCCGGTCGAAAGGCGGCCCCGACCTTCAGAGGCCGGGGCCGCCTTTCGCTGAGTTGGTCAGTCTGCTGCGGCAGCACTTCCACTGCCCACCCATGCGCCGTGTGATCGGTTGGGGTGCAGTGGCATAACCGGTCAGATGGCCCGGCGCTGCTCGTGATCGGCACGGTTGACGACTCCATTCGCCGATCTCCTGCGTTGCTTGCTAGTTTCATTGGCGTCAAATCCCCCGAAGGGGGGGAGTCATCGACACTAGGGGATCAGAGATGAAGAAGACGGTTACGGGACTGCTGATGGGCGCGCTGGCCACGGGGGCACTGATCGCCTTGGCGCCTGCGGCGCAGGCAGAGGTGTATCCGAACGAAAAGGAATGCCTGGCCGCCGCGAAGCGAGAGGAGGCGCGGCGCGTTTCCGAGGGCGACATCAACGTCCCCCATTACAGCTGCAAGGCCGCAGGAAACGGCTGGCGGATGGGCATCTTCCGCTGATCGAAGTGGTGAGGGCGGGCTGATTTTGGTCTGCACCGCCCTCGCCGCACGATCTGTCGTACGACCTCAGGACCACCGCGTCGAGCGGTGGTCCTGTTCCGTTTTTCGACCACCGCCGAAACGTCCGCCTCCGACTGCCATTCGGCTGGTCCAGCCGCCCGAACTCGAGCGTGAGACCGATGATGGCCTGTCGAGAGGCGAACTCTAGAGGCCAGGTGAGCGAAAATCGTGACCGCTGCGAAAGAAATTACGGTGCAGGCGATTTCGCGTCGGCGATGCGGGTGGCGGACTTACACTCGGCCGGTGAGCATCCCAACGGAACCGATCGGTAGCATCCCTCGACCTCACGATCTGTTGGCCGCTATGGCCGACGAATCCGGCGACGCCACCGCGCTCGCCGAACTCCAGCGGAGCGCGGTCGCCGAGACCGTGCGCAAGCTGGAAGAACTCGGCTCTCCCGTCGTCACCGACGGCGAGCAGTCCAAGCCGAGCTTCGCCACCTATCCGATTGCCGGGCTCGATAATCTGGCCCCGGACGGGGCGATCATCCCGTTCGCCGACGGACACCAGAGACAGCTGCCCCGGCTGGCCTCCGGTCCGTTCCGCTATGCCGCGCACGCGGCGGACTATCTGCGCGACGCGCAGCAGCACGCCACCGTTCCGGTGAAGCAGGCCGTCATCGCGCCATCGGCGCTGAGCCTGCTGTATCCGGCCGACGGGATCGAGGGTTACCCCCGCGAGCAGTTCCTCGCCGACCTCGCCGACGCGGCGGAGGCCGACATCCGCGCCTGCCTGGAGGCGGGCGCGCACCTGGTGCAACTCGACTTCACCGAAGGGCGACTGTCGCTCAAGCTGGATCCGAGCGGCGGTGTGCTCGACCAGTTCATCGAGCTGAACAACACAGTGCTCGACCGGTTCTCGGACGAGGAGCGAGCCAGGATCGGCGTGCACACCTGCCCGGGCGGCGACCAGGACTCCACGCACAGCCTGGACGTGGACTACGTCGAATTGCTGCCGAAGCTGCTGCAACTGCGGGTGGGCGCGTTCTACCTCCAGTTCGCGAGCGAGCCGGATCCGGAGAAGGTGCTCGCAGTGGTCGCCGAACACCTGCCCGCCGAGGCGCGGGTGTTCATCGGTGTCACCGACCCGATCGACCCGCAGGTCGAGACACCCGAACAGGTCCGCGACCGGGTGCTGCTCGCCGCTCGTTTCCTGCCCGTCGATCGGTTGGGCACCTGCGATGACTGCGGCTTCTCACCGTTCGCCGACGACACCTCCACCTCGCGTGAGACCGCGTTCGCCAAGATCCGCGCGCGCATCGAGGGCACAGCTCTGGCGGCGACGGAACTGGGCGTCTGACCCTGGGGTGAGTCGTGCGACCGGCCCCGGTTGGACCGGGGCCGGTTTCGTCCGGCGAGAAGTCGGATTGCGGTTGCCCGAAGGTTCAGCGCAGATGCGCAGCAGGGTCGTTGCGCTGTAATGGGATTCGATGGACCTATGTGGAGCGGCCCCGCTCCGGCCATGTGGTGGGCGGTGCGGTGCCGGTCGTTTCCGTTAGTGGTTGCGAGTTCTCGTCAGGCGGGGCGGTCGAATTCGCCGACCTGCACGCCTGTGGTGAAGGCGTCCCACTCACCTGGCGCGAACACCAACGCTGGGCCGGTCGGGTTCTTGCTGTCCCGCACGCCGATCATGCCGCTGTGGAGCCATGCCACTTCGACGCATTGCGAACCGCTGGCACTGCGGCTGCTCTTGAACCAATTCGCCCCGGATAGGTCATCGTTCACCGCTCGTAACTCCTTGCCACCCGCCGGAGCAGGTCTCGCGATTCCACTTCACCCAGGCACGTGTCCCGGATCGCCGAGGCGAGCTCACTATAGAGCCGAATTTCCTCGGCTTTCTCTAGGTATACATCCTGCGCCGGTCCTCCCTCCAAGTACACAATCGGCGGTTCGACCGGCACACCTTTGGCGTTCGAATCGAACTCCATGATGATGAACAGGCCGTGCGGCATCCCCCAGGCCAGCCCGGCGCTGAAGGGATGTATCCGCAGTGTGACGTTGGGCAGCTTCGAGATTTCGGCCATGTGCCGGTGCTGGGTGGACATGATCTTCGGTCCGCCGATCATGCGGTGGAGTGCTGATTCGTGCAGCAGGACTTCCAGAAAGACCGGCTTGGTCTTTCGGGTGACGATGGCTTGCCGCCTCAATCGACGCTCCACGCGCCGATCGATGTCCTCGCTGTTGAATCCTGGATATGCCCCGATCACCGCACGCGCGTAGTCCGCGGTCTGCAACCAGCCAGGAACGTGTTCGTGGTACGTGGTCAGTCGTCGCGCAGCGGCTTCAAGTCCGACGTACATGTTGAAAGCGCCGCTGTACAGGCCTCCATACGCGTGATACCAGCTCTTGGCTTTCGCTTGCACAGCAAGGTCGACCGCCGCTTTGGTGTCCACGGCATCTACGCCGTAGACCTCGCATAGCGCCTGTGCATCCTGCCTGCGGACTTTCTGGATCTGGCCGGTCTCCAAGCGTTGGAGTACGGCCCGCGACAGATCTACGAGTTTGGCGGCCTCGGCGATGGTGAAGCCCGCCGCTTCGCGGCGGTCACGCAGAAAGCGTCCGAGTTGGCGGCGCGGCAGGGTCGATGACGGGCCTTCTTCATCAGGGTTGGTCACGCAGGTCTCCTGGAAGTGAGTCGTGCGGGATTGCGAATCGATCAAGTTCAGCTCGAGAACCGAGCACCGTCCTGGGCAATTGAGCCGGTCGGGAATGGGTGCTCGTTTTCGAGCGTATCCGCTGGTCACGGGTGGTGTGCTGGTTTTCGGCGTTCGAGGCGGAAACCCGCGCAGGGGGCGTCTCAGCAGAACGAATCCGAAACCCGCACGCTGTCAAGATGATCCGGGAGCGACGATGCGTACCCAGAAGATCGGCACGAACGGCCGACCCGCCACGCAGAAGATACAGAAGCCCAATGCCTTAGGGCTGGTACGGCCCGACATATCCAGTCTGCACACATCTCGGCACGCGACCGAGATACGCCGCCACGCCGAGCGATTGGGCTACCACTATCTCTACACCGTCCGGCCCCCGGCAGGTGAAGTCGATCCGGTCGGATACGCGCTGGCCGTCGCGGTCGGCGTGCAGGCTGCCGCTCTCGTCGTCCACGACCTGACCACCGTGGACAACACCCCCGCGCGAGTCTGTGAAACCTGCGACCTCGAAACGGTGTGTCCCGCGATGACCTGGGCGTGTGCTCAGCCCGGTGCGACCGGCCCCGGCCACACCCACCCCGACCACTCGCTCACCATCGCCGAGTCGCATCGAATCATGCAGCAGCACAGAGGTTGTCGTGCCGTCACCTGTCCACGGAAGGCGTCGGCGCTCAGCTGCCTGGTGCGGGCGGGCAAGCTCGTTCCGCCGGTTTCGAGCCCACGCGAACGTGCCGCCGCTCGCGGTCTGGCGTTCGAATCCGCCGATCGACTGCCCTTCTCGCCTGGCCCCGACCTGGAAACACTGCTGAATGTGCTGGACGCGCTCACCGCTTCCGTCGCGGATTCCCGAACCCCGGTCTCCCGTCCGTTCGATGTCGCGCGAAGCGAGCGGGACTGATGTGGAATGCGCGACATCCACCACACCGAAGCCGAGGGCTTTCGGGCTACCTGGCGACTGGAAGGTCACCGCATCGCGATCTTGGTCGTGCGGGACGCATCCGACATGACGCCGATCGCCTCGTACCACCCCGGCTCGGACCCCGACCTCACGCAAGCCCGCGAACTGCTGCCGGAATTGACCGGACTATGGGACGCGGTTCGCCACGACTTCTGGTCACACCTTTTCCCGTGCCATCGACCCTCCACCATTTGCCGCGATGGCCGGACGTGAGCACGACTCGGTCCGGACGAGACCACCCACAGCAACTTCAACGACAACCATGTCGCCGCGAGGGGCGTCGTCGTCCCTCGCGGCCTGAATCAGCAACGATGCAATGCGGTGAGCAGGGTGTCGAGGATCGGTGAGCGCCGGGCGTCGGCGCGCAGGACCGCCGACACGGGGATGCGCAGCTTGGATTCGGCCAGCCGCAGCACCACCAGACCCTCGGTCGTGCTCTCCGCGTAGAGCACCGTCCACGCCTCGGGCCGGTTGATCAGCTCCATCGTCGCGGTGTGGTCCGGCGGGATGGGCGGGCCGAAGGTGGGGCCGGTAGGCAGTTCGGCGAACGCGTTGCGGATCACCGTGTGTAGCAACACCTGTTCCTGCTCCGGGGGGAGTAACAGGGGGTAGGAGGCCAGATCCGCCAGGGTCACCGTGTCCTTCGTGGCCAGCGGATGCGCGCTGGAGGTGGCGATCACCAGATCCTCGACCCACAGCTGCTCGACCACGAGGCCGGGCTGGTCGACGCGGCCGCGGATCAGGGCCAGATCGCAGTCGCCGTCGGTCACCGCGGTGATGCGCTGACGGAAGGGTTTGATGACGAACTCGATCTCCGCCTCCGGATGCGCGGCGCGCGCGCCCGCGATGGCCGACAGCGAGCGGGTGGCGAAGGACATGTTCGCGGCCAGCCGGATGCGCGGGCCGACCGTCCGCACGGCGGCGCGGATCGCCGACTCCAGGCTCAGCATTTGTTTCGCAAGGGGAAGTAGCCGTGCGGTGGCGTCGGTGGGCACGACCGAGCGGGTCGAGCGCTCGAACAGTTGCACACCGAGGTCGCGTTCGAGCCGGGAGATCTGGTGGCTGATCGCCGACTGCGAGATGAAGCAGCGCGCCGCGGCGCCGCTGAAGCTGAGCTCCTCGCACACCGCGACGAAGTAGGTGAGCTGCCGAAGTTCCACGGCGCCTCCTGATTAATTACGAATCGAGATAAGAGTCATCTTAATTATGCGCCCACACACCTGAAATATCCGCCCTCCGGATCGCGGTTCGTAATGAGAGAAGGAGGCTGTCATGCAGTACGTGGACGCGGGAATCGAAACCGCGGGTGTCGTCATTGTCGGATCGGGGTTCGGCGGGCTCGCCGCCGCCAAGCAACTGGCCAAGTCGGGGGTGGACTATGTGCTGATCTCCAGCACGCCCGAGCATCTGTTCCAACCGCTGTTGTACCAGGTAGCGACCGGTGTGCTCACATCGGAGGAGATCGCGCCGCCGATCGCGGGCATCCTGCGCCGCCATCGCGAGGCCGACGTTCGCCTCGGCACCGTGGTCGGCATCGATCCCGACCGCGCCATCGTCACCTATGAGCACGAGGGCGTTTCGCACCGCATCCGCTACGGCTCGCTGATCGCGGCCACCGGCGCGAGCCAGTCCTACTTCGGCCGCGACGACTTCGCGGAGAAGACCTATTCGCTCAAGACCATCGACGACGCGCGGCGGCTGCGCGCCCAGATCGCGCGCGTCTTCGCCGAAGCCGCGCAGGCCGACGAGCAGACCAAGCGCAAGCTGCTGAGCTTCGTCGTGGTCGGCGCGGGCGCGACCGGCGTCGAGGTGGCCGGTCAGCTGAAGGAGCTGGCGAAACGGTATTACCACCAGGAGGTTTCGGTCACGCTCGTGGAGGGCGCGGGCGAGGTGCTCCCGCCGTTCGGCGGCGGGCTGTCGGAGTACGCGAAGAAGTCGCTGACCGGCAGCGGCGTGGAGGTGCTGCTCGGCACCTTCGTCACCGACATCGAGCACGGCAAGGTCACCGTCAAGAGCGCCGACGGGGTCGAGCACGCCATCGCGGCCGAGACCGTGGTGTGGTCGGCGGGCGTGCAGGCGGGCGGGTTCGCGAAGATCCTGGCCGAGGCCACGGGCGTGGCGACCGACCGGGCCGGCCGGCTGCTGATCAACCCCGATCTCACCGTCGGCGGCTACGCCGACATCTACGCCATCGGCGACATGACCTCGCTCAACGGCTACCCCGGGCAATCGCCGGTGGCCATGCAGGAAGGCAGGCACGCCGCCGACATCATCCGCCGCAAGAAGCAGCCCGGCACGCCCTTCACCTACTGGGACAAGGGCAGCATGGCGGTGATCAGCCGGTTCAGCGCCGTGACGAAGCTGAACGACCGCATCACCTTCCGCGGTGTGATCGCCTGGTTCATGTGGCTCGCGGTGCACCTGTTCTACCTGGTCGGTTTCCGCAACCGCTTCGCCGCGGTCGCGTCCTGGCTGGTCGCGTTCATCTTCACCGGGCGCCCCGGTTTCGCCGAGGAGGACGCGACCGCGCCGAAGGTACTCGCCGCGGAGAGTCGAGCCGCTTAAATGGCTTCTCGCACCTGAGAATCGCGTCGCGCACGATCGAAAGGCGGCGCGATTCACGGTGCGCGCGGCATTCACGCTGCCCTGGAACGAACCGCGATTCGCACGGTAAACCGCATGTCGGAAGCGGTTTCGGTGCGGGAGGGCGAACGCGGTGGAACCGTTCGGTGAACGCTCGGTGTGACAGCCGTCTCGTTCACCCAACCGGCATCGCGGCGACACTTCGAGGTTGCTGGGGCGCATTGTCGGGCTGGCTTCATCGTGGATATGACTATTTCGTCCGTGCTGACGGCCCCGGCTCGACCGACGGACTCCGGGGAGGGACGGTCGCGTTACTCGCTGGTGGTCTCCTCCGACCTCGATCACCGCGTCGCCGCGCAGCGCCTGCGCTACAACGTGTTCGCCAACGAGCCGGGTTTCCGGATTCCGGACGACGGCAGCGGTTTGGACGCCGACCATTTCGACGAGCACTGCGACCACATGCTGGTGCGCGACGACGCCAGCGGGGAATTCGTCGGCTGCTACCGGATGCTGCCGCCGGACAAGGTCGCCGCGGCGGGCGGGTACTACACGGCGACGGAATTCGA
The DNA here is from genome assembly GCF_040610355.1 of Nocardia sp. NPDC004168. Lineage (NCBI taxonomy): Bacteria > Bacillati > Actinomycetota > Actinomycetes > Mycobacteriales > Nocardiaceae > Nocardia > Nocardia sp. NPDC004168. The sequence goes on from NZ_JBEXME010000022.1 coordinate 65,026, forward strand.
TCTCGCTCAACTGGATCCGGAAGGCATGCGGATCGTCGAGATGGGCCGCGCGTGCGTGGTCCCCGACCACCGCAACGGCTCGGTGCTCACCCTCATGTGGGCGGGGATCCTGCACTACATCCAGCTCACCGGCTACGAGTGGGTGATGGGCTGCGTGTCGGTGCCGATGCAGGACACCCCGGCCGACCCGCCCGGAGTGAACGTGCGCGGCGTGCGCGACATGCTGCTCGGGCGGCACTCCTCCGACCCGGAGCGCCGGGTGCACCCCTACAACCCGGTGATTGTCGACGGCAAGACCCTCGACGAACTGACCCCGCCGTCGCGGCCGAAGCTGCCCCCGCTGGTGCGCGGCTACCTGCGGCTGGGCGCGGAGATCTGCGGCGAGCCCGCCCACGATCCCGCCTTCGCGGTCGCCGACTTCGTCGTGCTGCTCGGGCTGAACACCATCAACACCCGCTACCTCAATCGCCTACAAGACGCCGCCGCGTCGTTCGACGGGGGACGGTGAGGACAGTGGTCTTCGACGCGCCACCCGCCCCGTCCGCCGCGCACGCATGGATGCCGTCGAGCCCCTGCGGTTCCGGCTGCATCGATTCGATCGACCAAGTCGGCCCGGCGCGGGTGGCCGCCCGGCTGGCCGGAGTCGCCGGCCTGCTGCTCAGCTACCCGATCGCGCACGCGGTGACCCCGCGCGGCAAGCGTGCGCCGTTGCAGCGCGGCTACGCGCGCCTACTGCTCGGTTCCATCGGCCTGCGGTTGCGCGTCGTCGACAACCGGGTGACCGCGGAAGAGCGCGGTGTCGTCGATGAGGGCGACACCACGCTCGCACCCGCCGGTTTCGGCGCCGCAGGCCGGGGTGTGCTGATCGTCACCGGGCACATCAGCTGGACCGACATCGTCGCCTTGGCCTCGGTGCAGCCGCTCGGCTTCGTGGCCCGCGCCGACATGCTGGACTGGCCGATGATCGGAAAACTCGCCGAGTTGATGCGGGTGATCCCGATCGAACGCGAGAGCCTGCGGCAGTTGCCGGGCGTAGTGGCCGCGGTCGGAGCGCGGCTGGCCGCCGGTGAGCGGATCGGCGTCTTCCCCGAGGGCACCACGTGGTGTGGCCGCGCCTACGGCAGCATGCGTCCCGCGTTGCTCCAGGCGGCGGTGGACACCGGCACCCCCGTGCAGCCGGTGCGATTGCGGTACCTGGACCGGCACGGTGTGCCGTGCACGGTGCCCGCTTTCGTCGGCGTCGACACCTTCGGCTCCTCCGCCGGGCGGGTGCTGCGTTCGCGCGGAATGGTCGCCGAAGTGGTGCTGGAGCCGGTGCTGGAACCCGGCCCCGACCGGCGCGAACTGGCCCGCCGCTGCGAGGCCGCGGTCCGCGGCGCCGCGTCGCCGCGCCACGAAACCACGGAATGGATCGAGGCGGGGCACACCCGAGTGCAGGACCCCTCGGTAGCGACCGTCGCCCCGGAGGTGCGCAGGCCGCGGCGCGTGTTGCGCGGTCGCCGCAATACCGCGGCCGTGCGGCAGGAGACGAAAGCGTAGCCGGGCTACACGGCGCGGCATAACGCGCGATAGTGGTTCGTATGCTTCCAGTTCTCGACCTCGCCGACGCCGACCGCGATCCGGAACGGTTCCGCGCAGATCTTCTGTCGGCCACACACGAGACCGGATTCTTCTATCTGATCGGTCACGGCATCGCCGCCGACCGGTCGAACGAGGTGGTGGCCGTCGCGCGGCGGTTCTTCGCGTTGGCCGCCGCCGCGAAGGAGGAGATCAGTCAGCTGAAGAGTCCGCAGTTCCGCGGATACTCCCGGCTCGGCGGTGAGCTGACCAACGGCAAGGTGGACTGGCGCGAGCAGATCGATATCGGTCCCGAGCAGAAGGTGATCGACGGCGCGGAGGGGTACTGGCGGCTACAAGGACCGAACTTGTGGCCGTCCGCGCTGCCGGAACTACGCGAGGTATTCGAAGCGTGGAGCGAATCGCTTTCCGAGGTGGGCATGCGGCTGCTGCGACAGTGGGCGGTGGCCCTCGGCGCGTCCGCGGATCTCTTCGACGCCGCGTTCGCCGACCTGCCCGCCACCCTGATCAAAGTGGTGCGGTATCCGGGCAACGAGCAGAACCCGCAGGGGGTCGGGGCGCACAAGGATTCGGGCGTGCTCACGCTGCTGCTGGTCGAGCCGGGTTCACGGGGACTACAGGCGGAGCTGTCGCCGGGAGAGTGGGTGGACGTGCCGCCACTGCCAGGAGCGTTCATCGTCAACATCGGCGAGCTGCTGGAAGTCGCCACAGGGGGATATCTGCGGGCCACCCGGCACCGCGTCCTGGCACCGGAGCCGGGCACCGATCGCGTCTCGATCCCGTTCTTCCTCAACCCGGCTTTGGACGCCACCATCCCGATCATCGAGCTGCCGCCCGAACTCGCGACCCGCTCTCGCGGCGTCGAGGCCGATCCGGACAACCCGATCTTCGACACCTACGGCGCGAACGCGTGGAAGTCCCGCACCCGCGCCCACCCGGAGGTCGCGTTGCTGCACCACGGCATCACCCCGGGCGAGGCCGTCAGCGCCTACTGACAGACGCGCCGCGGACTGTCGGCGCCGGAGGCAGCCGTGCGCCGCGGGTCGCTCTGCGCCGCAGGGTGTCGGGCCGCAAAATGCTCGAACGCGCGACGGGCGACTTCGCGGCGGCCGACCGGGATCGCGCGCTGGGCGGGACCGTCGACATCGGGCGTCCGGGTCGACGTACGGGGCGAGCCGATGTCGGCTCGCCCCGTGAATCGTGGAAGAACTCAGAAGCCGCTTCCCGTCGGCGGCCGCCACCTGTTGTCCCAGCCGGGCCTGCCGTGATCCCAGTCGTCGTGGCGGTCGCGGCCGCGGAACCAGTCGTCGTTGCGTCCGCGGAACCAGTCGTCGTTGCGGCCGCGGTCCCAGTCGTTGTGCCTGCCGCGATTCCAGTCGTCGTGGCCGTGGCGGCCGTGGGTCGCATCGAGCTGGTCGGCCTGCTCGAGCACGATCGGGTCGGCGAGCGCGGGCACCGCGACGGCGGCGACCGGCATCAGGGCGAGTGCGGACGCGGCCGCGGCGCGTGCCAGCACGCGTCGCGTGCGTCCATGGGTGTGATGGTCCATCGGAACTTCCTCACTATCGATTCGTCCGGGCGTCGACCGCTCGGCGTTTCGGCCCCGGATCCACTCCCGGACGGAACGGATCGGCGATCAACACGCTGAATAACGTACCGCTAAATAGCGGTACATTCAATAGGTGAAAACCCTGAGATTCCGCCGGTCGCAGGGCGTTCAAGCCTGAACCGGGTCCGTGAACGGACCCCGCGCGAGCGGGCGAGCAGGGGGGAATAACCGGCGGAGGGTGACGGCTATCCTTAACTGGTCATGAAGTCGGCTTTTTCGGGTCCGGTCAACGGTGCTGCGCCCCAGACGGTCTACCTCGATCACGCGGCCACCACACCGATGCTGCCCGCGGCCATCGAGGCGATGACGGCTGCCTTGCGCAGCACGGGCAACGCGTCCTCGTTGCACGGCTCCGGGCGCGCCGCCCGTCGGCTGCTGGAGGAGGCGCGCGAGTCGATCGCGGCCGACCTGGGCGCCCGGCCCTCGGAGGTCATCTTCACCTCCGGCGGCACCGAGAGCGACAACCTGGCGGTGAAGGGCATCTTCTGGGCGCGCCGCGACGCCGATCCGCGCCGGAACCGGATCATCGCCAGCTCGGTCGAGCACCACGCGGTGATCGACGCGGTGGAGTGGCTGGAGCGGCACGAGGGCGCGGAAGTCACCTGGCTGCCGGTCGACGCCGAGGGCGTGGTCGCGGCCGGAGCGCTGCGCGCCGCGCTCGCCGCCCATCCCGACGAGGTCGCGCTGGTCACCGTCATGTGGGCGAACAACGAGGTCGGCACGATCCAGCCGATCGTCGAACTCGCCTCCGTCGCAGCCGAATTCGGCGTGCCGATGCACAGCGACGCGGTGCAGGCGGCGGCGCAGCTGCCCATCGACTTCGCCGCGAGCGGCCTGTCCGCGGCCAGCTTCGCCGGGCACAAGGTCGGCGGCCCGCACGGTATCGGGGTGCTACTGCTCGGCAGGCAGGTGCCGTGCGTGCCGCTGCTGCACGGCGGCGGGCACGAGCGCGACCTGCGGTCGGGCACCTCGGACACGGCGGCCGCGATCGGGCTGGCCGCCGCGCTGCGCCAGACTTCGATCGAACTACACGCCCGGACCGCCGAGCTGGTCGCGTTGCGGGACGCGTTGATCGACGGCATCCGCGCGACGGCGCCCGACGCGGTGCTCAACGGTCCGGCCGGCGAACGACGGCTACCCGGCAACGCGCACGTCACTTTTCCCGGCTGCGAAGGGGATTCGCTACTGATGCTGCTGGACGCGGCGGGGATCGAATGCTCGACCGGTTCGGCGTGCACCGCGGGCGTCGCCACGCCCAGTCACGTGCTGATCGCGATGGGTGTCGAACCCTGGCAGGCGCGCGGATCGCTGCGCTTCTCGCTGGGGCACACCTCGACGCGTGCCGACGTCGACGCAGTACTGAAAGTCTTGCCGCAAGTGGTGGAGCGGGCCAAGGCCGCGGGCCTGGCCGGTGCGAAAGGAGGTGTTTGATGCGGGTACTCGCCGCGATGAGCGGTGGTGTGGATTCGGCCGTGGCGGCGGCGCGTGCCGTCGACGCCGGTCACGAGGTGGTCGGGGTGCATCTGGCGCTGTCGGCGACACCGGGCACGCTGCGCACCGGATCGCGCGGTTGCTGCTCGAAGGAGGACGCCGGTGACGCCCGGCGCGCCGCCGACGTGCTCGGCATCCCGTTCTACGTCTGGGATTTCGCCGACCGCTTCAAGGAAGACGTCATCGACGACTTCGTCGCGGCCTACGCGGCGGGCGAGACGCCGAACCCGTGCCTGCGCTGCAACGAGAAGATCAAGTTCTCCGCTCTGGCCGACCGCGCGGTGGCGCTCGGCTTCGACGCCGTGGTCACCGGGCACTACGCGCGGCTCGAGGACGGTGTGCTGCGGCGCGCCGTCGACGCAGACAAGGACCAGTCCTATGTGCTGGCTGTGCTGACCGCGCAGCAGCTCTCGCGCGCGATGTTCCCGGTGGGCGACACCCCCAAGCCGCAGATCCGCGCCGAGGCCGCCGAGCGCGGGCTCGCCGTCGCGAACAAGCCCGACAGCCACGACATCTGCTTCATCCCCTCCGGCGATACGCGCGCCTTCCTTGGCGCGAAGATCGGCATCCGGCCCGGTGCGGTCGTCGACGCCGACGGCCGGGAGCTCGCGCGGCACGAGGGCGTGCACGGATTCACCATCGGCCAGCGCAAGGGTCTGGGGTTGCCGGGTCCCGCCGCCGACGGCAAGCCGCGGTACGTCACCGGCATCGATCCCGAGTCCGGCACGGTCCGCGTGGGGTCGGCCGAGGACTTGCAGGTCTGGACGATCGAGGCGGAGCGCGCGATCTGGACGTCCGGCTCCGCGCCCGCGGGCCCGATCGAGTGCGTGGCGCAGGTGCGCGCGCACGGCGGCACCGCGCCCGCGGTGGCCGAGGCGGTGGGCGACGGACTGCTCGTGCGGCTGCGCGAGCCGCTGACCGGCGTCGCGCGCGGCCAAGCCGTGGTCGTCTACCGTCCGGATCCCGCGGGTGACGAGGTGATCGGCAGCGGGACCATCTCCGCCACCGCGCAAGAGCCTGTCACGAGTGAAACGGGGGCCGAGGCGGCGCGGTGATCCCGCACCATCCTCCGGTGTCGTCCGGTGCGGAAAACTGGGCTGTGACCGTCGAGAACGGCGGGTCCCGTAATGGCGGAATCGATCGGATGGAGTGCGGCAACGGTGTACGAGACCGGCACGGATGACGTGACGCGAGATGGCGGGCCGGACGTGACCGCCGAGCCGGTGCGCTTGCGAGGCGGCGTCGCCACCGGCGTCGGCTCTTGGCCGGGCACCGACCCGCGCGAGGCCGCAGCGACCATCGTCGGCGAACTCGGTGAGTTACCGCACCTGGTGGAGCTGCCCGGTCGGGGCGCGGGCGCGGACCTGGTCGGCCGCGCCTCCGCGTTGCTGGTCGATCTGCGTTTCGACACCACCTCCAGGGGCTATCGACTGGCGCCGCGCCCGGGTTCGGTCTCGCGACGCGCCCATGACCTGCTGCGGACCGATCTGGACGCGCTCGAGGAAGCGTGGGAGAACGCAGGCCTGTCCGGTCGCGGCCGGACGGTGAAGGTGCAGTCGGCGGGCCCGCTGACGCTGGCCGCGCAGGTCGAGTTGCCCGGCGGTCATCGCGTGCTCACCGACGCCGGCGCGGTGCGCGACCTCTCGGAGTCCCTGGCCGAGGGGCTGGCGCAGCACGTGGCGGAGGTGCGCAAGCGGCTCGGCGCGCAGGTCGTCGTGCAGCTGGACGAACCGTCGCTGACCGCCGTGCTGGACGGCTCCCTGCGCGGGGTGAGCGTGCTGAACACCGTGCGCGCGTTGCCCGAACCGGAAGCGCTGGCCGTGCTGGACGCGGTGATCACCGCACAGTCCGCGCCGGTGCTGGTGCACAGTTGCGCCGAGCCGCCCGCGCTCGGTGCGCTGCGCCGTAGCGCCGCCGCGGGGATCGGGTTCGATCTGAGCATCATCGGCACCGGGCAACTCGACGAGATCGGGGAGGCCATGGAAGCGGGCAAGCAGCTGGTGCTCGGTGTCGTCCCCACCGAGGCGCCGGCCACGACGGTCACCTGGCGTACCTTCGCCGAACCGGGCGTGCGGCTGATCGATCGGCTCGGCTTCGGCCGCCGCACGCTGGCGGAGCGGGTCGCGGTCAGCCCGGCATGCGGACTGGCGGGCGCGCCGCTGGAGTGGAGCAGACGAGCGCTGCGCTTGGCCGCGGACGTCGCGCGCGCGTATGCCGAAGAGCCGGAGGAGCTTTCGTTCTCCTGACGTCGTCGTGTGAGAACGCGAATCCCCGCCCGGACCGACCGCCTTCGCGCCAGAACCAGCTCGGTTGTGGGCAGTCGGGGGGAGCCCCGCTCATGGGATCGTCAGCGCCGAGAGAGAACTACGCTGCGCATGGTGCAGCCCCCGGAACGCCCGGTCGTTCAGAGCGGCACAAGGCTTCCAAATCACCGGCGCGGGCATCACGCCGTGGTGTGGGCGCCGCAACGGCGAGCTGGGGGCAAGGCCGCCGGAACGCCGGTGCTCGCGCCGAGAAACGGACCGGCCGGAATTCGTGTCCGCCAGGGCGGCGACGTGCGCGAACACGGCGGCTCCCTGTCGGTGGCCTCCGCTAATGTGCGATGGGTGAGTGACAGCGAGAGCGCGGCGGCCCCGGCGACGCCAGAGCAGCGGGTGGACTGGCAGCAACTCGCGGACGAGGTGCGTGAGCATCAGTTCCGCTACTACGTCCGGGACGCGCCGATCATCTCCGACGGCGAGTTCGACGCGCTGTTGCGGCGGTTGCAGGCCATGGAGGACGAGCATCCGGACCTGCGCACGCCGGACTCGCCGACCCAGCTGGTCGGCGGTGGGTTCGCGACCGATTTCACCGCCGTCGACCACCTCGAGCGGATGCTGTCGCTGGACAACGTGTTCGACGTCGACGAACTACGCGCCTGGGCCGCCCGGGTGGAGGCGGAGACCGGGCCGGACCTGCACTATCTGTGCGAGGTCAAGATCGACGGCGTCGCGCTGAACCTGGTCTACGAGAACGGCAGGCTGGTCCGTGGCGCCACCCGAGGCGACGGACGCACGGGTGAAGACGTGACGCTCAACGCGCGCACCATCGATGACATCCCCGGCGAGCTGAACCCCAGCGACGAGTTCCCGATCCCGCGACTACTGGAGGTCCGCGGCGAGGTGTACTTCCGGCTGGAGGATTTCGAGACGCTCAACGCCGCCATCGTGGCCGAGGGCAAGCCGCCCTACGCCAACCCGCGCAACACCGCGGCCGGTTCGCTGCGGCAGAAGGATCCGTCGGTCACCGCGCGGCGCAGGCTGCGCATGATCTGTCACGGCTTCGGCCGGATCGAGGGCTACACGCCGACCTCGCAATACGAGGCGTACCGCGCGCTCGCCGCGTGGGGCCTGCCGGTGTCCGAGCACACCAGACGGGTGCAGGGCATCGACGCGGTGATCGAGCGGGTCGCGTATTGGGGCGAGCACCGGCACGACATCGAGCACGAGATCGACGGCCAGGTGATCAAGGTCGACGAGACCGCGCTGCAACGCCGCCTCGGCTCCACCTCGCGGGCTCCGCGCTGGGCGATCGCCTACAAGTACCCGCCCGAGGAGGCGACGACCAAGCTGCTGAACATCCAGGTGAACGTCGGCCGCACCGGGCGGGTGACGCCGTTCGCGGTGATGGAGCCGGTGTCGGTCGCGGGGTCGACGGTCGCGATGGCCACCTTGCACAACGCGGCCGAGGTCAAGCGCAAAGGCGTGCTGATCGGCGACACGGTCACCATCCGCAAGGCGGGTGACGTGATCCCCGAGGTGCTGGGGCCGGTGGTGGACGCGCGCCCCGAAGACGCGCGCGAGTTCGTCATGCCGACGCACTGTCCCGAATGCGGCACCGAACTGCGCCCCGAGAAGGAGGGCGACGCCGACATCCGCTGCCCGAACCAGCAGTTCTGCCCGGCCCAATTGCGCGAGCGCGTCTACCACGTGGCAGGCCGCGGCGCTTTCGACATCGAGGCCCTCGGTTACGAAGGCGCGATCGATCTGCTGAAGTCCGGCGCCATCACCGACGAGGGCGACTTGTTCGACTTGGACGAGGCGACGCTGCTCACCACGTCCCTCTACGCCAACAAGAACGGCAGCCTCTCCGCCAACGGCAAGCGGCTGCTGGAGAACCTGGCCGCGGTCAAGAACCGGCCGCTGTGGCGGGTGCTGGTCGGCCTGTCCATCCGGCACGTCGGCCCCACCGCGGCGCGGGCGCTCGCCGCCGAGTTCGGCAGCTTGGACCGCGTCGAGGCGGCGTCGGTCGAGGAATTGGCCGCCGCCGACGGCGTGGGCCCTACCATCGCGGCCGCGGTGGCGGAGTGGTTCACCGTCGACTGGCACCGCGCCGTGGTGGCGAAGTGGCGGGCCGCGGGTGTGCGGATGGAAGACGAGCGGGACGAATCCATCGAGCGCAACTTGGAGGGTCTGTCCATCGTGGTGACCGGTTCGCTGCAAGGCTTCACCCGCGACGGCGCCAAGGAGGCGATCCTGGTGCGCGGCGGCAAGGCGGCCAGTTCGGTTTCGAAGAAGACCGCGTTCGTGGTGATCGGTGACGCGCCGGGGTCCAAGGCCGCCAAAGCGGAGGAACTCGGTGTGCCGATTCTCGACGAGGAGGGGTTCCAGCGGCTGCTGGCCGGTGGTCCCGAGGCGGTCACGCCGGAGACGGCCGCGGAGGACGCCGAAGCCGAGGAGTGATCGGCGCTTGACCTGAAGATACGTTGAGGTATGAGGATCGACTGGTAGGCGACTACCAGGAGGTCATCATGTCTAGTCCTACCGCACTGATCACCGGCGCATCGGCAGGATTCGGCGCTGCGCTCGCGCGGGCGCTGATCGAACAAGGGTGGCGGGTGCTGGGGACCGGGCGTCGTGCCGACCGGTTGACGCGGGTGGCCGCCGAACTCGGGCCGTCGTTCCAGGCGGTCCCCGGCGACGTCACGGATCCGGCGGATCGCGCCAGGTTGGCGGACGCCGCGCGCGGTGCGGGGGAACTCGCCCTGGTGGTGAACAACGCCAGCCGTCTCGGGCCGAGTCCGTTGCTGGGCCTCGCGGACTATCCACTCGACGAGTTCGAGCGCGTCTTGCGCACGAATGTGGTCGCGCCACTGGCGATTCTGCGCATCGTGCTGCCGCTGCTGCGGCCGGACGGCGTTGTGGTGAACATCAGCTCCGACGCCGCGGTTGAGCCGTATCCCACGTGGGGTGGATACGGTTCGTCGAAGGCAGCGCTCGATCAGCTCACGGCGATCCTCGGTGCGGAACATCCGGGCCTGTCCATCTACGCGTTCGATCCCGGCGACATGCGTACCGAGATGCATCAGGCCGCGTTTCCCGGCGTCGACATCTCCGACCGGCCCGAGCCCGCGACAGTAGTGCCCGCGCTGCTGCGGTTGCTCGCCGAGAAGCCGAAGAGCGGGCGTTATGCCGCCGCGGATTTCGTGGCCGGGCGGGCGTCATGACGGTGCGGACCGAACTGCCGTTCTTCGATCTGTCCCCCGATCGCAACGCCACCCTCCCGCCCGAGGCGAGAGGGATGGCGCGCGACGAGGTCCGTTTGCTCGTCGTCGAGGACGGTCTGACGCACGCCCGATTCCGAGAGCTGCCCGACCGCCTGCGCCCGGGCGACCTTCTGGTGGTGAACAACTCGGCGACCATGTCGTCGGCGGTCGACGCCACGATGGACGGCGAGCCGGTCGTGCTGCATTTCTCCACCTGGCTGGACGACGGCCGCTGGGTGGTCGAGGTCCGGACCACCGAACGCACTCCCTATCCGTCCGAGGGGCTCTCGGCCGGGACCGTGTTGCGATTGCCGGGTGCGACGGCCACACTGCGGGCGCCCTGGCTTCCCGGCGGACGTCGTCTCTGGAGTGCGGACGTCACCGGCGACGTGTTCGGGTTGCTCGCCGCACACGGCCGCCCCATCACGTATGCCTATGTGCGGCAGCGGTGGTCGGCGGCCTATTACACGACGGTCTTCGGCAGGGTGCCGGGCAGCGCGGAAATGCCGAGCGCGGCACGGCCGTTCACCGAGCGTGTGGTGTTGGATCTGATCACCGCAGGGGTTGCTCTCGCGCCGATCACCCTGCATACCGGCGTCTCCTCGCCCGAGGCCGGGGAACCGCCGAGCCCGGAACGGTTCGCCGTTGCCGCCTCGACGGCGCGGCTGGTGAACGACACGAAAGCCGCCGGTGGGCGGGTTGTCGCGGTGGGCACGACGGTGACGCGGGCGTTGGAGACCGCCGCCGACCCGGCGGGACTCGTCCACGCGTCGCGCGGGTGGACCGACCTGGTGCTCGGCGCACGGCGACCGGCTCGTGTGGTGGATGGTCTGATCACCGGTTGGCACGCGCCCGGCGCGTCACACCTGGATCTCCTGGTAGCAGTGGCGGGGGAGGAAACCGTCGCCGCCGCGTATGCCGCCGCCGTGGACACCGGCTACCTGTGGCACGAGTTCGGCGACAGCGCTCTGCTGTTCGGGCGTGGCCCGCTCAGTGGACCGTGACCGTGGCGCCCAGCTGGCCCGCGATGTCGAATCGCCCGCAACGGCCGTCGCTCAGGTCGAGCTTCTGGGTGATGATCTTGCCGCGGCGATTCTTGAACGTCGCCTCGGCGGACACGTCGGCGCTCGCCGTCGAGCACACCTTCGACACCACGCCGGGCGGGTCGTAGCTGACCGTCCCTCCGCCCTGGCAGGTGTTCGTGCTGTTGGCCAGGAACACGCGTGCGGTGCCCTCCGGACACGGCGCGTCCGCCACCGCCTCCGGCGCCACGGTCAGCGAGCCCAGCGCGAGCGCGGCGACGGCGGAGCCTCCGACCACTACGCGACGAACCGTCGATCCCATCGTTACCCTCATCCCATCGAACAACTTCGGCAGTACGCCGCGGCAAGACCGCAGCGTGCAGGCATGCTAACCCGCTATCACGCCTGCTGTCCTGGCGACTGCTGTCGAGCTACTCCGGAAACAGCAGGTTGTCGACGGCGATGGTGGTGTCCGCATAGCGGACCGGGATGTGGTCGCCGGGCCGGTACTCTTTGCGAGTCCGGTAACCCGTGGGTATCGGTTCGGTGTGCTCGTAGATCACGGTTCTCGTGACTACCCAGTAGGTCGAATACCCGGCGCGGCCATACAGTTTCGCTTTGACTCCGAGGTCTTGCATCACCGTTTCGTCGGAGATTTCGATGACCAGGAGCACATCAGCCGGATCCCACACAGCGATTTTCGAACCGATCAAATCGACCTGATCCGCGTCTGCCCGCAGTACCCAGCAGTCGGGATCGGGTAGCGACTGGGCGGTGGGCAGCGTCTCGCTGGTCACCTCGACCCCCTTGGTCGGAAGCTCCCGCGCGATGCGAAACACCGCTCGGCCGTGCCACGACCCGATAACCACCGGCCATACCTCCCCCTCGACGAGTTCGACACGATGGTCGAACGCGCCCGCCTCCCACGCGCGCAGGAACTCGCTGCGCGTCCAGCGGTAGGCGATCGAAGCCTCGGTCATGCGATCAGGGTACCGTGCCGCCGATCGCGCAGCCATCGGTCGCAGACCTGTTCGCCCAGGTAATGCTCGTGATCGAACAAAGAGAGGGCGGACGTTCGAACCTCCGGCGAACCGTGTGTGGGCTCGGTGCGCGTGTCGCCGACGTGGGGCAAGATCAGGCGCGGATCGCGGACGCTACCGGCCTGATGTCGCCCACCCATGCCACAGACGGAAGTATGGCGGCATGCTGCGCAGTTTTCAGGTGACCAATCACAGATCGCTGGCCGACGAGCAGGAGTTGCGGCTCACCAGAGGAAGCGGGCCGGTGGCGGTGCCGGTGACCGCCGTGCACGGCGGCGCCGCTGCGGGCAAGACGAACCTGATCGATGCGCTCGGGCAGATGCGCGACGCGGTGTTGCACTCGGTGACCGGGTGGGACCCGTACGCGGGCCCGGTGCGGGCGCCGCACCTCGGATTCCCGGACCGGCCTTCGGAGTTCGTGGCGGCGTTCGTCGCCGAGGGCGTGCCGTATACCTACGGGTTCCGGCTGGACAACGCCGACGTGACGGCGGAATGGCTGCACACCCATCCGCGCTCGCGCAAGCGAATCGTGTTCGAGCGCAACGGGGAACAGATCAAGATCGGCCCGATGTTCGAGGCCGCGCGCTACGGGATCACCGCCCTGGCTCCGCTGGTCCGCCCGAACGCGTTGCTGCTCAGCCTCGCCGGTCAGATGTATTCCGACGCGCTCGTGCCCGCCTACCGCTGGTTCGATTCCATGCTCGAAGTGCAGCGCGGTCCCGCTGAACCCGACGCCATCGCCCATCGGCTGGGCAGTCACATCTCCCGATCCCCGGACAACGCGGCGCGGCTGCTGATGCTGCTGCGCACGGCCGAGTTGGGCATCACCGACCTGCTCGTCGCCGAACACGACCCGTTGTACGCCGACTACCTGCGTGATCTGGACGCCGACATCGCCGGTCTGGGCAAGCAGATCGATTTGTGCGCCTCCTCGCCCGGCCACGCCGACCAGTTGCTTCGCGACAACGGCCTGACCCCGGTGCTGCTCGAACGTGAGCTGACCAATCTGAAGGCCGCGCGCGACGCCTTGTACACGCGCATGGTGGCCCGGCGCGGTGTCGGCCTGAGCCTGGTGCACGACGGCATCGACGCCCCGTTCGGCATCGGCGACGAATCCTCCGCAACGCTGTCGTTGCTGCGGGTCCTGCCCGCCATGCTCGACGCGCTGGACGAGGGCCGTGTACTCGCCGTCGACGACATCGGCGCGTGCCTGCCCGCGGAGGAGACCGATCGGTTGATCCAGCTGTTCCAGAATCCGGAGACGAATGCGCGCGGGGCGCAGTTGATCTTCACCACGAACAATCGGACGCTGATCGATCGGGGCAACGGACGATCGCAACGCACCCGCACATCGGTCTGGCAGGTCCGGCGCACGGCTCAGGGCGCCAGCGAGCTCACGCCGGTGTGACGCGACTTAGCATGGGGGCATGTTGGAGTTCGTCGCGCTGGTAACCCTGACCGCGGTGCTGGTGTCGCTGATCGTGTTCACCATCCGCGGCAAGCGGGGCTACCGCCCGGCGAACCCGGAGGAGGGGACGCTGTACGTCACCGGTGTGAGCCCGCGCCCCGACGCGACGGGCGAACAGTACGTGACCATCACCGGGAATCTGAGCGGTCCTTCCGTCTCCGGCAAGGTCGTGTACGGCCGTTTCGCCTGGGACACGAGTTCCTGGCCGTCGATCGGCGACCTGCTCACCGTCGTGTATCCGGCGGGCAAGCCCGACCGCTGGCAGATTTCTCGTCCCGGCTGAGCGGTCGCCGTGCCGTAGCCCACACTATGGTCGATGGCATCATGCCGGATATGGATGAGCGGGACGCGGGTGTCGTCGTCCGGGCGGCGCGGCCCGAGGAGTACGCGACGATCGGCGAGTTGACGGTGGAGGTCTACGTCGGCGAAAGCTACGTGGAAGCGGGCAGCTGGTACGCGGGCGAGCTGGCCGACACCGCCCGCCGCGCCGCCTCGGCCCGGGTCCTGGTCGCCACGCACGCGGGCCGGATCGTCGGCTCGCTGACGGTCGCACCCGCGGGTAATCCGTACGCGGAGATCGCGCTGCCTGGTGAACTCGAGTTCCGCATGCTCGCCGTCGCGAAGACCGCGCGCGGACTCGGCGCCGGGACGGCACTGGTGCGCAGCGTGCTCGATCTCGCCCGCGCGGAAGGTTGCGCGGCGGTCGCCCTCACCACCATGGCCGCCATGGTCGACGCCCGGCGGATATACGATCGCTTCGGCTTCCTCCCCGTACCGAGCCGGGACTGGCGTACTCCCGCGGGGGAGCTGCTGCATGTGCTCCGGCTACCGCTCGGCCCTTCTGGCGATTCCGCCTAGGTAGTCGTCCGCGGCGCGGAATCCGCTGCGCCGCTTGTGAATCAGCCGAGGACGGTGGCGACTATCCCGGCGAGGTAGCCGAGCCGGGCCACCTCGGAGGGCCGGAAGTCGGGGCCGCCCGGCCTGCCGAGCAGCAGCACCTTGCCGGTGTTGCCGAGCGGAGCGGCGGCGAGTTTGGTGTCCATGTCCCGCCAGATCTCGGGCACCCAGTCGGCTTCGGGGTCGAGCACCGTCGGCTTCTCCAGCGGCATCCACGGTGCCGAACCCGCTTGTGTCTGTGGCGCACTCGGGCTGCCGACCACCCGGTAGGCGCCGTGCGGCCCGATGTCGATGATCGTGCTCCAGCCGACCCGCAGCACCCGCGGCACACCGTCCACCAGCACCTGCATCCGGTCGTCGCGAGCGCTGGCCACGTGATCGATGAGCTCGAGCTCGCGATGGGTGTCGAGCACGCCGGAGTACGGGCGGATCGAGTCCACGTGCACGTCGCCGATCGATTCGGCGGCGGTGATGAGGGTGTCGGGGAGTGCGCCGGAGGGCACCTCGACGACCAGATCGTCGACGGCGTAGCCCGCGCCGCGCTCGACCACGTCCAGCGAGAGGATGTCGGCACCGACGGAGCCGAGTGCGAGGGCGAGCGCACCGAGGCTTCCCGGTCGATCCGGAAGTTGCACGCGGAGCAGATACGACACGTGCGTTTCCTTTCTTAGGGCGGCCGAGGCTCTGAACGGATACCCGGGTGACGCAATACTTACACCCCTTACGGCCGGTTATCGAGTCGAAGACCGGCGAGTGACGCGCGCCACTCGATGAATTCGCGCGAAACCGGCGTGTCGGGCTAGTCCGAGCGGCCGTGTCGCGCGCCGGAGGGGGTTGCCGGGGGCCTGCTGGGCGATGGTTCCTCCGCCGCGCCGACGAAGCCCGGGTGCCGGGTGGTGACCCGGTCCCCGGTGGCTAGGCTGTGTGGGTTGAGCACTGTTGATAACGAAGCCGAAAGGGGTCCCGCGGTGCCCGCCATCTCCCGCGACGAGGTCGCACACCTCGCCCGGCTGTCCCGGCTCGCGCTGTCCGACGCGGAACTGGATCAGTTCGCCGGACAGCTGGATTCGATCCTGAGCCACGTGCGGACCATTTCCGAGGTAGCCGCCGCCGACGTCCCGGCTACGGCGTCGCCGAACCCGGCGACCAATGTGACCCGTCCCGACGAGGTGGTGCCGGGCCTGACCCCGCGGGAGGCGCTGTCGGGCGCGCCCGCCGTGGACGAGCAGCGGTTCATGGTGCCGCAGATTCTGGGGGAGGGCGAATGAGCGCAGCATCGCATCACGATTCCGTCTTGACGACGCTGTCGGCGGCCGAGCTTGCCGACAAGATCCACGGCCGCGAGCTGTCCTCGGTCGAGGTCACCCAGGCGCACCTGGACCGGATCGCCGCGGTCGACGGCGAGTACCACGCCTTCCTGCACGTCGCGGGAGAGCAGGCGCTAGAGGCCGCGGCCGCGGTGGACGCCGCGATCGCCTCCGGCGCCGAGCCCGCCTCGCCGCTGGCCGGAGTTCCGTTGGCGCTCAAGGACGTGTTCACCACCACGGACATGCCCACCACCTGTGCGTCGAAGATCCTCGAGGGTTGGGTGTCGCCGTACGACGCGACCCTCACCACGCGGTTGCGCGCGGCGGGGATCCCGATCCTCGGCAAGACCAACATGGACGAGTTCGCCATGGGCTCCTCCACCGAGAACTCCGCCTACGGTCCCACCCGCAACCCGTGGGACACCACCCGCATCCCGGGCGGTTCGGGCGGCGGCTCCGCGGCGGCGCTGGCCTCGCACCAGGCCCCGCTGGCCATCGGCACCGACACCGGCGGATCGATCCGCCAGCCCGCGGCCGTCACCGCCACCGTCGGCACCAAGCCCACCTATGGCACGGTGTCGCGCTTCGGCCTGGTCGCGTGCGCGTCGTCGCTGGACCAGGGCGGTCCGTGCGGTCGAACGGTGCTGGACACGGCGCTGCTGCACGAGGTGATCGCCGGATACGACCCGCGCGACTCCACCTCGCGCGACGTGCCGGTGCCGCCGGTGGTGGCCGCCGCGCGCGCCGGGGCGCAGGGCGATCTGCGCGGCATCAAGATCGGCGTGGTGAAGGAACTGCACTCCGACAGCTACCAGCCCGGCGTGCTCGCCTCCTTCGACGCCGCTGTGGCGGTGCTGAAGGATCTCGGCGCCGAAGTGATCGAAGTGTCCTGCCCGCATTTCGAATACGCGCTGTCGTCCTACTACTTGGTGATGCCGTCGGAGGTGTCGTCGAACCTCGCGCGGTTCGACGCGATGCGCTACGGCCTGCGCGTCGCCGACGACGGTCAGCACAGCGCCGAGCAGGTCATGGCGGCCACGCGCGCGGCCGGGTTCGGCCCCGAGGTCAAGCGGCGCATCATGATCGGCACCTACGCGCTGTCGGCGGGCTACTACGACGCCTACTACGGCCAGGCGCTGAAGGTGCGCACGCTGATCGCCCGCGACTTCGACAAGGCCTACGAGCAGGTCGACGTGCTCGTCTCGCCGACCAGCCCGTTCACGCCGTGGAAGCTGGGCGAGAAGGTCGACGATCCGCTGGCCATGTACCTGTCGGACCTGTGCACCCTCCCGACCAACCTGGCCGGTCACCCCGCCATGTCGGTCCCCTCCGGGCTGAGCAAGGACGACGGCATGCCCGTCGGCCTCCAGATCATGGCCCCCGCCCTCGCCGACGATCGCCTCTACCGGGTGGGCGCGGCCTACGAGGCGGCCCGCGGTCCCGTCGCCTGATATTTCGCACCCCGAGCCGCTCGGCTCACCGCACCCGCGGTCCCGAGCGGCTCGGTGAACAATCAGGCGGGCCAGGTGAATTCGGGGTCGCCGGCGTAGTCGGCGCGGCGTTGATCCAACGCGAGTGCGACCATCTGGTGCGCGCCAGGCCCGATGATCTTGCGTAGCGGCGGGTTCCGCATGTTCACCAACTCGATCAGACCCGCAGCGCCGACCTCCGGAGGCGCTTCGATCCACTCGGACTCGGTGTCGGCGCCCGATTCGACCGGGGCGGCGGGCTCGTTCGGTGTGTTCGCCGGCTCGGCTTCGGTCGACTCCGTTCCGGTCGCCTCGGCCGGGTAGTCCGGCATGCCCAGGATGGCGTTACGTACCGGCGCATAGGCGGGAATGCCGCTGGCGAATCGCATGCTCGACTTGGCCCAGTCGGTGTCGAAGCCGCCCATCTGCGCGAGCGTGACCCGGATGCCGAAGGGGCGCAGTTCGTCCGCGAGCGAGGCGCTGAATCCCTCCAGTGCCCACTTGCTCGCGTTGTACAGCCCGAACAGGGGCAGACTGCCCACGGCCCCGACCGTGGAGATCTGCACGATGTGCCCCGAACCCTGCGTGCGCAGATGGGGCACTGCCGCTTGGGAAACCCAGAGGGCGCCGAAGAAGTTGGTGTCCATCTGGTCGCGGATCTGCGTCTCGGTCAGTTCCTCCACGGCGCCGACCAAGCCGTAACCCGCGTTGTTCACCAGCACATCGATCGTGCCCGTCAGCGCGAACGCCTTGTCCACGGTGGCGATCACGCCGGCGCGGTCGCGAACGTCCAAGGGCAACACGGTGAGACGGTCGTCGGCAATGCCCGCGAGGGTCTCCGGGTTTCTGGCGGTCGCGACGACGCGATCCCCCTCGGCGAGCGCGGCCGTCGTGAAGGCGCGGCCGAGTCCGCGGCCTGCGCCGGTGATGAACCACGTTCTGGTCATGGGCGATCCTTTCGTCGCGAGACGCTCCGTCTCGTCGGATACCGTGCCAAGTCGCTCGCGCCTTGTCAAGACGAGACGTTTCGTCTCGTCATCTGCTACCATGACGGCATGCCCGAGACTCCCACCGCCGCGCGCCGCAGCGAGCGCTCCCGTGCGGCGATACTCGCCGCGACCGCCGAGCTGATCCGTGAGGTGTCCTACGCGAAGCTGGGCATCGAGGCCATCGCGGCCCGTGCGGGTGTCGGCAAGCAGACGATCTACCGCTGGTGGCCGTCGAAGGGGGCGGTGGTGTTCGATGCCATGCTCGAAGCCGATTCGGGGCCGGAGGGTCCGGCGCTACCGGACACCGGCGACATCGCCGCCGATCTGCGCCAGTTGCTGCGCGGTTCGATCGTCGCGCTGACCGATCCCGGGTTCGAATCCTTCCTCCGCGCGATGTACATCGAGATCCAGCAGGACGCCGAGTTGGGCGCCGCCTACCGTGAGCGTTTGCTGCTGCCCCAGCGCGCCGCTGTCGCCGACCGCTTGGCCGCCGCCGTCGCCGCAGGCGAAGTGCGCGCGGATCTGGATCTCGAGCTCGCCATCGATCTGCTGCTCGGTCCGGTGCAGATGCGGTGGTCCCTCGGCCTCGGTGGTCTCACCGAGGACTATGCCGACGCCGCCCTCGACGCCGCGCTGGCCTATCTGCGTGCCTGAGTCCGCGGGTGTCTACTCGATCAGACCGGCGTTGGACGGGAGGGTGGCGTCCCCGGCTTCCAGGCTCTGCACGATCGGCGCGAGATCGCTGGACCCACTCGTGCGGGCGTCCGCGGCGAATTCCTGCCACGTCGTCGGCGCGTCGCCCTCGATGACCGGATCTTCCAGGCCGACGTCGTAGTCATCGTCGTCGAAAGACTGCTCGGTGGGGCTGATCGATCGTCCGTCAACTGGGCGGTCTCCTTCGCGTTCGCAACAGTTTCCCCGGTCCGGTCGGACGGCTGGACGGCGGCCCTCAGGAAGCGCGCAGCGATTCGGCCCGCTTCTTGATGCCGTCGGTCATGCCCTCGAAACCCCGGCGCAGATTCTTGCCCAGCGATGCGACGACCACGGGGTGCAGCCATCCGCCGAGTTCGAAGTGCGATTCGTAGCGCGTGCGGTTGTCCGGCAGCGGCGTCACAGTGTGCGAGCGCAGGCTGTGCAGCGCGCCGAGGGGCACGGGTTTCATCGAGTAGCTCAGCTCGCTGCCGGGGGTGTGCGAGCGGATCCATTCCCGCTGCTTGCGCGGCTTCGAGCCGGAGACCTGGACGAGCATGTCGATCGGCTCGCCGGGCACCAGCGAACTGCGGCACTCCGTGACGAAGGGATTCCATTCGCCGTAGTGCGGGAAGTCGGTGATCACCTGCCACACCAGGTCGGCTGGGGCGTCGATGTCGGCGGCGAGGTCGATGACGAAGGCCATGAAGAAATTAGAACATGTTCTATGGCGGTCGCTGGCGAGTGGCGTGCCGAACAGCTCAGCACGAGCCCATCGCCGTCCCTTGATCCTGGCCGTACCGGTGGCCGTGGCCCGGCGGAGCGTGCAGCGCGGCGAGCAGATCGGCGGTGGTCTGCGCGAAGCTGAGCACCGGAAGCCATTGCGGAACCGGAGCGTCGACGCGGGCGCCGGTCAGGTCGGGCGCACGCCACAGCTGGGAAAGCGACCAGTGGATCACCGGATCCGAGCTATTGGCCAGCACGGTCGCGCCGGCGCGGTGGACATTGTCGGCCGGTGGACCCGCCCAAAGAACCGCGCAGGTTCGGTCGTCCTGCTCGGCGTCGTCGGCGAAGACGGCGTTGCCGCCCAGAGCGCCCAGGCTCTGCCCGTACAGGTACAGCTTCGGCTTGTGCGCGAGGCTTTGGATGTGGCGCTCGACGGCGGTGAACAAGTTGCGAGCGGCCGTCACCGCCGATTCCCGGCCGAACACGAACGTCGCCCAGCTCGGGAGATAGGAGTATTGCAGCCCGACCAGCGCCACGTCACCGCCGAAGCGCCGATCGAACCCCGCCACGGCGTTCGCGTCGATCCAGCCCGATCCGGTGGGCACCGTGACGACCAGGTGCGAGCGCGCGAAGCCGCCCGACCGTTCCAGTTCCCGGATCGCCAGCGCGACGCGGCTGTCCAGGTCGGGTGCGGAGGCGACCCCGACGTAGACCCGCACGGCGCGCACCGACGCGTCGCTCACGAATTTGCGCCCCTCGGCGCCCAGCGACGTCCAGCTCACCGCCGACTCCGCGCTACCCGACCCGGCGTGCGAAACCGGTCGCACCAGAGTGGGATCCAGCTCGGCGTTGGCCCGCGCGTACGCCGCCTCCCGCCATCCGACCACCGCGGGCACACCGACCAGGTACAGCAGCACCGCCGCGACGGCGGCCAGCGAGACGCCCCGCGACCAGCCCAGTTTCCGCCAAGACCAGGCGATCGAGCGGGTGGCGGCGGCGAACAGCCCGACGATCAGCGCCGCGCCGAGCGCGCAGCGCACCCAGTAGTCGGCGCCGATCGGCGGCGTGCCCATCGCGGCGCGCAGCCGGTTCTGCCAGTGTCCCGCGTTCGCCGCCGCTCCCGCCACCAGCACCGATATCGCGATCAGCAGGGGCAGCCGCAGCCACGCATGGTGCCGATCGAAGTCGAAACCCCTTCGCCGCACGATGATTCGCAGCGTTCCGGCCACGCCGAGCGTCAGCGCCGCGAGGAGCCCGGTCAGCACGGCTTGCGCGCCCGGTGTGCGAGGGAGCAGACCCGGGGCCAACGACGCCAGTGTGCCGAGCCCGATGCCGAGTGTCGTGCCGATCCGCGGCGGTCGTGCCTGGAGTCGGAGACGGCGGTTCGGGAACGCCGTCATCGCCGCACCGTTGCCGCGACGGACGCAGGTGGCGGGCAATCCGCGAGTCCGGAGCCACGCCGCCGGTTGTGGACGACGAGAGCCGCGCTCAGACCGGCGATTCCGGCGACGAGCACGCCGAGCAGCTTCCAGCTCGACGCGGAGTCGGACTCGGCGGCGTCGAACAGGGGCTCGACCACCGGTACGCCGTAATCCTGCCGCCGCGAGTTCAGATCGACCGCGGTGTTCGCGATCGATGCCATCGCATCGCAGCGGGCGCGGGAGAACGGGTCCACGCGGGTGGCGCAGGCCTGGTGCATCTGCCGGTCCAGCGACGCGTCGAGGGCCTGCCGCGCCCACGGGCCCAGCGGTTCGCCGCGCTGGTCGGCGTAGCGCAACAGGTCGTAGCCGAGGTCATGGGCCTTGCACGCGGTGTCGAACTCGGCGGGCAGCGTCACCGGGGACGAGCAGTCGCCGTCCGGATCGACCAGCAAACCGTCCACCGTGCTGGGCCGGTAACCGAACGACGCGACGAAGTCCGCCGGGATCGCGGTGAGCGCGTCGGGGCCACCGGCGGCCAGCTCGGCGACGGCGGCGCTCGCCTGCGGGCTCTCGATCGGCGCGGCCGCCGCGGCGGCCTGCGGGGCGGGGGAGAGGAAGACCGTCGCCGCCACGGTGGTCAGCGCGGTCGCGGTGAGCGCGGCGTAGCGTCGCGTGTGCGCGGTGACGGAAGAGGCTGCGGCGGAATGATTTCGGGCTCCTACGGCCGAAGCGAACCGGGTCTTGCGCCCGGCGCTGGTCGGTGTGCTCATGGCGACGACGTTAGGGGCCGGCTTTCCGGTCCCGCCTCACGCCCGGGGAGGTTTCGCGCGCCGTGCCGCCGGGGGAGCCGCCGCGCCGCCTCACACCGGGGTATCGGGGCGGAAATCACCCGTGGGTATGAGGCCGCGGTGAACTGGGAGTTCCTAGTGTCGTAGGCATGAACCGAGAAAGTCGCGGCTGGACGCGACGGCTGGACGCGCGGACCTGGTTCGACCTGGGCACGGTGCTGGTCGCGCTGATCTGGTACGCGGTGGCCTGGCCGACCCTGCACCTGACCCACGCGGTGCCCGCCGCGGCGCAGCCGTTCATCGCCGCGCTCGCCGCGTTCCCGGTGCTGCTGGTCCGGGTCAACCCGGCGCTGGGCTGGGCCATCTCGGCGGGCTCCGCGCTGGTGATCGCGCTGGCGATCCCGCATCAGCCGAACAACGACCTGCCGTTCCAGGTCGTGCACGTGCTCTGTGTGCTGGTGCTGTTGTTCGCGGTGGCATTGCGCGCCCCGGGACAGATCGTGGCGGTGTCCTGGGCGGCGACCGCCCTGCTGTTCGCGACCACCATGCCCGGCGAGGGCGAAGCGTTCGCGAACGCCGCGTGGGGCTGGCCGATCGCGCTGGGCGCGCTGGTGCTGTTCGGACTGCTCGTCCGCTGGCTGGCGCTGTCGCGGCGGCAGCTGGTGCGCCAGGAGGAGGAGAACGAACTCGAGCGGGCCCGCCGGGCCATCTTGGAGGAGAAGGCGCGCATCGCCCGCGATCTGCACGACGTCGTGGCCCACCACATGTCCTTGGTGGTGGTGCAGGCGCAGACCGCGCCGTACCGGGTCGAGGGCGTCACCCCGGCCGCGCGCGCCGAGTTCGAGTCGATCGGCGCCACAGCGCGCGAAGCGCTCAACGAGATCCGCGGCATGCTGGGTGTGCTGCGCAGCGACGGCCAGTTGCCCGAGCACGCGCCCCAGCCGAAGGCGGCCGACGTGATCGGCCTGTTCGAAGGCGCGCGCCGCGCTGGTGTCCGCATCGAGTGGACCGTCGAGGGTGCGCTGGACACGATCCCGGAGACCACCGGCCTCGCCTTGTTCCGCGTCGTGCAGGAATCACTGTCCAACGCCTCCCGGCACGCCCCGGGCGCGCCGGTCCAGGTGCGCATCGCCCGCGACGCGGAGCTGCTGCTCGACGTCGAGAACGAGCCGGGGGCCACGCCCGCCCGGACGGTCGGCAACGGCGGCCACGGCATCGCGGGTATGCAGGCGCGAGCGCTGGCCGTGGGCGGCGAGGTGACGGCGGGGCCGCGCGCGGACGGCGGATTCCGGGTCCACGCGCGCTTCCCGCTCACCGTGCCGGAAGCGGCTGCCGCAGTTGTCGGTGCAGGCGCGCTGCACGGCGAACCAGGACGCTGAGCACCGCCGGGAGGATGCGCAGTGCGCTGCGGGTTCCTGCGGATGCCGATCGGAGGCAGCGACGGAAGGCAGGTGCCGCCGTTGCACAAAGCACCCGAGGCTGCCGGGCACGACACCGAATCGGGAGTTGAGCGGTGTCGAGACATCGCATCAGAGCAGACCGTGGCCGCAGCGCCCGAGCGGCGATCAGATGTGCTGGCCTGGGACACGGGCCGAGCGTGCCCGTCGATGCACAGTCGGGACGGTGGGCCCCTGGCATGCTCGTGCGTCCGGTCGGCGCGACGCGCAGTCGTACGGGGCAATTAGGGTGAGCTGGTGGCAATTACGGTGTTGATCGCCGACGACCAGGCGATGGTCCGTCAGGGGTTCGGGGCGCTGCTGGCCGCGCAGCCGGATATCAGCGTGGTGGGCGACGCGGCGGACGGCAAGGTCGCGGTGGCCGAGGCGAAGCGGCTGCGCCCGGACGTCGTGCTGATGGATGTGCGTATGCCGGAGATGAACGGGCTCGACGCGGCCCGCGCCATCCTGGCGGCCGGGTTCGACCCGCCGGTGCGCGTACTGATGCTCACCACCTTCGACATCGACGACTACGTCTACGAGGCGCTGAGCCTCGGCGCCAGCGGGTTCCTGCTCAAGGACGCGCCCGCCGAGGAACTGGTCCGCGCGGTGCGGGTGGTCGCCGACGGTCAGGCGCTGCTCGCGCCCACGGTCACCCGCAGACTCATCGCCGACGTCACCCGCCGCCGCAGCGCCGCCCGCGCCAAGCCGTCGCCGCAGCTGTCCGCGCTGACTCCCCGGGAGCGGGAAGTGCTGGAACTGATCGCGAAAGGCATGTCGAACTCCGAGATCGCCGAAACCCTGTTCGTGGCCGAGCAAACCGTGAAAACCCATGTTTCCAAGGTGTTCTCGAAGCTGAATCTGCGCGACCGGGCGCAAGCCGTGGTGCTGGCCTACGAAACCGGCTTGGTCACCCCGGGCTGAGCCGGGTCACATCGGCGGGCAGGACCCGCCGCGCAGTTCGTCGAGATGACCGCCGAGCATCCGCGCCATCCGGCTCAGGATGGTGGTGGAGTCGTCGAAGCTGCCGGAATCGGCCGTCGCCGCCAGCGCGACGGCGACCATGCCGGACCGCACCGGCACCAGGCCGAACTGGCGGACGGTGTAGACGCCGGTGTCGTCGTCGGGACCCCAGCCGCCTTTGAAGGCCGTGCCCTCCAGGACGCCAAGACCCCATGCCTGCTCGGGCGTTATCTTCGTCATCAGCTCGGTGACCTGGAACGACTCGGGCAGGCACGGCAGCCGGGAGGCGAAGCGGGCTTGATTGGCCAGCGTCCATTCGGTGCCGCCGAAGGAGGTGTAGTCCAAGGTGGTGCGCGGGCCCGCCACCCCGGTCGTGGCGTCGCCCGCCTCGTCGATCACGTCCTGCACCGCCTTGGCCGCTTCCAGCCCGTCGCCGAGCGATTGCCACAGCGCCTCCGCGGCGTCGTTGTCCGACCACGTGATGGCCGCCTCCACGTCGTGGATGATGCCCTCCTGCGGGTCGTGCCGCAGCGCCGCGATCGCGAGCGGCACCTTGATCGTCGACCACGCGATGCCGCTGACCCAGTCGCCGAAGACGGTCATCCGGCCCCCGCCGACGGGGATGATCGCCATGCCGACCTGTCCGCCGAGCTGGGGCTGTAACTGGGTGAAATCGGCGGCCAGCGAGTCGGGCATGGATATGGCGAGCCGCGGCCGCCACGCCCCCGCGGTGTCGACGACGACCGCCGGGGGATCGGTGTCGGCCCGATTGCCGGGAAGCAGCGTGCACGAAGTCAGCGTGAGCAGCACCACCATCGCTGCGGCGCGCAGCACCGAACGACACGACGAAGCGGATCCCGTCGACCTCACCACCGAGTCCTCCCCACCACCGGTGACGCGTCGCGCTGTAGAACGGCGGTGCAAAATATCTCATCGGGCCCGTCCGGTCGGTG
Organism: Nocardia sp. NPDC004168; assembly: GCF_040610355.1. Lineage (NCBI taxonomy): Bacteria > Bacillati > Actinomycetota > Actinomycetes > Mycobacteriales > Nocardiaceae > Nocardia > Nocardia sp. NPDC004168. Next base: position 90,397 of record NZ_JBEXME010000022.1, read on the forward strand.
ACCGGACGAGAGACATCACCGCGGCGCGCGGCGGCGTCGACGGCACGATGTCTCGAACATAGTTTTGCCGATCTTCCCGGAGAATTCGAAACCCCGTGGCCACGGCGTCACCCGGTAGGCTCCAGGATCGGTAGGAAAGCGGTCACCTGAAGGGGGCGTGTTGCTCGACAGCGGTGCGGTGTTCGCCGGGTTCACCATAGAGAAGCTCCTCGGTCAGGGCGGCATGGGATCGGTGTATCTCGCCCGTCATCCCAGACTTCCTCGGCAGACCGCGCTCAAACTGCTCAACCGGGAGCTGTTCACCGACGTGGAGGTCCGGGCCCGCTTCGAGCGGGAGGCGGACCTGGCGGCGCAGTTGGACCATCCGAACATCGTCGCGGTGTACGACCGCGGCACCGAGGACGAGCAGCTGTGGATCTCCATGCAGTACGTCGACGGCGTCGACGCGGCCACGGTGAACCCGCAGAACCTGCCGCCGGAGCGTGCCGTGCAGATCGTCGAAGGCGTCGCCTCCGCCCTTGACTACGCGCACGGGATGGGGGTGCTGCACCGCGACGTCAAGCCGGCGAACATCATGCTGGCCCGCGCGGTGGGCGGCCACGGTGAGCGGGTCTTCCTCACCGATTTCGGCATCGCCCGGCTGCGTGAGGATTCCACCCACCTGACCCAGACCGGCATGTTCACCGCGACGCTGGCCTACGCCTCGCCCGAGCAGATGACCGGGGCCCACCTGGACCACCGCTCCGATCAGTACTCGCTGGCGTGCGCGCTGTATTGGTTGCTGACCGGCGTCGCCCCGTTCGACGCGCCCGCCCCCGCCGACATCATCCGCGGCCACCTCCAGTTGCCGCCGCCCTCCGTCGCGGCCCGGCGCGCCGGTCTGTCGCCCGCGCTGGACGCGGTGATCGCCAAGGCCATGGCGAAGCGACCCGACGACCGATACGTCTCCTGCGTCGAATTCGCCTCGGCCGCGCGGCGAGCGCTCACCGAGCCCGCTCCGACGGTGGTGGCCGCGCAGTACCAACCGCAGCCCGCGCCCACCGTCCTCGCGCAACCGGCCTATCCCGGGCCGGAGGCGAGTCCGCCGACCTACGTCCCCACCGCCTCCGCCCCCGGCTATACCGCTCCACCGCAGTACAACCCGAACCCCATGAGCGGCCAGCAGTTCTCGGCGTCCAATGGCTATGCCGCGGCGGCTCCGCAGCCGAGTTACCCTGCGGCGCCGCTGCCTTCGGCTCCGGCGCCGATCGCCTATCCGCCCCACCAGCCGAGTTATCCGTCGCAGGGCCGCTCCAATACCGGCCTGATCGTGACCATCGTCCTGGTGATCGTGGCGCTGCTGGTCGGCGTCGGCATCGTCGTCGCGAAGGTCGGATTCTCGAATTCCGCGTCGCCGCTCGACCTCCCCACCAAGACGCCGTCGGGCCCGTCCGCCGCGGACAGGCTCGCCGAAGCGTTCCCGAAGCTGCTGCCGCAAGGCGTCGATACGAAATACGACATCGGCTCCGGACCGGGCTATCGCGGCAAGACCTGCTTCCTCGGCACCGCCAAGCCGGGCGGCAAGGTGTCCAGCGCCAACGGCGTACCCGACTTCCCGAACTGGGCGACGGCCTGGAACTGCTGGGGCACACCGATCGACGAGCCCGACTACGTCCTCATCGGCTTCAAGTCGTCCGCCGATGCCCAGGCCGCTGTGCGGGACCTGCCGTCGAATACCGCGACGACCGAACGCAACAACGGCGAGTCGTATTCGACCTACCGGTGGCAGGAGAAAGCGAGCGGACTGCCGGACGGCTATCTCGTCGTCGACTTCGCCGACGACCCGGCCCGGTCGAACTACCTGCTGTTCGCCACGGTGACCCTCACCGACAGCATGCCGACCTCCGGGTTCGGCATCACCTCGGCGAAATTCAAGGCCTGGTTCGCCGACCTGCCGCTGTGAACCAGGAGTCTCAGTCGACGGCCAGCGCCTCCACGATGGGCAGCCGGGCCGCCCGCAACGCGGGTGGAATCGACCCGAGCAGCGCCAGCGCCAGCGCGATCACGGCGTAGACCAGCAGCATCGGGCTCGGCCGGTAGGCCACGTCGATGGTCAGGGCGTGTCCGATGGCGACCGTGCCCAGGAACTGCACCGACGCGCCGAGCGCCAGACCAAGCACCGCGCCGACGATCCCGATACCGGCGGCCTCGGCCAGCACCGAGCGCATCAGGAACTTGCGCCCGGTGCCCATGGCACGCAGTACGCCGAGTTCCCTGCGGCGCTCCAGCACCGAGAGCATCAACGTGTTGAGCAACGCGACGGTGGCGACCAGCACCACGATCCAGAGAATGGCGTTGCTCATCGCCATGCCCTGCCGGATGCTCGACGAAGCGGCCACCACCGTGTCCGCGCCGGTGTCCACGTTCAACTCCGGCGGCACCACTTGCCGTATCGCCGCGAACACCGCCGCGCGGTCGGCGCCCGGTGCGATGTCGACCGCGATGACCGTCTCCCCGGGCCGTTCGTACCAGCTGCGCATCAGGTTCAGGTCCATCATCACCACGCCGGCGATGGCGGAGAAGTACGGAATCACCTGCAACACACGCACGGTGTGGGGGCCGGTCGGGGTCGGCAGGGTCAGTTCCGCGCCCGCACCGACGCCGAGTGAGCGCGCCACGTCGCGCGAGATGGCCACGCCTTCCCCGGCCGACAGCCGGGCGACCGATTCGTCGGTGAGCATGCGCATCCGCGTTTCCCTGGCGTCGGGCGGAAACCCTTGCAGCATCACGCGACTGCCGCCCAGCGTGGCGAAGGCCATCTGCGCCGGGCTGAGATGCGCGACGCCGGGCACCGCCGCGAGCTTGCCCGCCAGATCCGTGGGCAGCAGCGGCCCGGTCGGGAACTGCGCCATCGAGGCGGGGCTGACGTAGACGTCGTTGCGGGCCAGATCGGTGAAAGTGACCGTGGCCGAGTCGATCATGTTGCTGGACGCGCCGCTCATGCCGACGGTGGCCCCGACACCGATCATCACCGTCATCGCGGTCGCCCACACGCGCCGCGGCGAACGCTCCAGCGTGGTCGCGCCCAGGGCGCCGGGGGCGCGGAACCAGCGCGCGATCCCCGCCGCGGCCCGCACGATCGGGCCGGTCGCGGCGAAACAGATCAGGATCGCGGCGATGAACGACATCGAGATCGCGGTCAGCGAGTAGCGGCCGAGATCGCTGCTCGCGATCAGCACCGCCGCCCCGGCCAGCCCGCCACCCGCGATGACGGCGAGCCAGCGCAGCAGCGGGCTCGCGGTGTCGGTCCGGCCCGCTCCGACCGGAGCCAGCGCCTCGATGGGCTGGACCTTGTACACCTGGCGGGCGGCGAGGGAGGCCGCGAGCACGCTGGTGAACACGCAGGCCACGACGGCGAACGGAATCACGTACCAGGGCACCGAGTATTCGGTGCGCGCCTCCACGGACTGCACGATCGCGGTGGGCAGTGTGCCGATCGCGATGCTGCCCATGAACACACCCAGCGCCGCGCCGACCGCGCCGCCGAGCACGCCGAGCAGCGCCGCCTCGGCCAGCAGGTCGCGCACCATCGGGCCGCGCTTGCCGCCGATCGCGCGCAGCAGCGAGAGCATCGGCCTGCGCTGGGCGATCGCCATGCTCATCGCGTTGTAGATGAGGAACGCCGAGACGATCAGCGCGGCCGCCGACGCCATGGTGGTGGAGTAGCGGACGATCTGCACCGCGCCGCCCGCCTGCGCGGTGCGCAGACTCGGCTCGGCCACCACCGCGCGGCCGTCCACCGCGTCGGTGAGTGCCGCGCGCACCTGGCCGAGATCGGCGCCCTGAGCGGGAATGATCTGCACCGAGTCCAGCCGCCCGGCGCGGTCGGTGATCTTCTGCGCCAGCCCGAGCGGGGCGGCGATGAGGTGGCCGTCGTCGAGTTTCCGGGAGGTCTCCGCGTCGAGGACACCCGCGACCGTGACCGTCGTGCCGCCCAGCGCGAACTGCTCGCCCTCGGTGCGGCCGAGCCCGGTGCCCACCAGCACCCCATTGGGCACCGAGAGCAGCTTCCCCGTGAAAGCGCTCATCGGCGCGGTCAATTCGCTGCCCAGCGCGCCGATGTTCGAGTCGGCGCCGATCAGCAGCGCGCGGTCGGCGCCGGTGCCGATCTGCGCCCGCAGCATCGGCACCGCCACCGCGACGCCGGGTGTGGTCGCGATCCGCCGCAGCAATTGCTGGTCGAATCCCGCGTCGGTGATCCCGCTGACCTCCAGCTGCGCCTTCCCGCCCAGGCCGCGGGTCAGTCTGTCCACCGAGCCGGTGACCGATCCGGAGATGCTCAGCACCGCCACCAGCAGCGACGCTGACACGCCCATCACGATCAGCGACATGAAGGTGCGGCCGCGATGGGCGAGCAGCTCGCCGATGTTGAACAGCCGCAGGCGATCCCACGCCGCGCCGATCATGCTGTTTCCCTTCTCGCCCGCATGTCCACGCCGCGCCGCCGACCGTTCACGCGTTGACCGTCCGCTCGACCTTGTCGTTGGACCCGATCCGGCCGTCGCGCAGGGTGATCACACGGTCGCAGTAGGTCACCGCGCCCATGTCGTGGGTCACCATCACCACCGAACTGCCCGATGCGGCGATCTCGCCGAGCAACTCGAGGATGGCGGCGCCGGTCTTGGAGTCGAGATTGCCGGTGGGCTCGTCGGCCAGGATCAGCGGCGGGTCCATGATCAACGCCCGCGCCACCGCCACCCGCTGCATCTGCCCGCCGGACAATTCGGCTGGACGGTGTTCGGCCCGCGCCGCGAGGCCCACCCGGTCGAGCAACTCCAGGGCGCGCGGCTTGGCCTTGCGCAAACCCGTGCCGTCCAGCAGTTTCGGTATCGCCACGTTCTCCCACGCCGAGAGCGTGGGCAGCAGGTTGAAGAATTGGAAGACGAATCCGACCTGGTGACGCCGGAATTCCGACTGCTGCTCCTCGTCCAGCACGCCGATCTCCTCGCCCCGGAACCGGATCGAGCCCGCGTCGGGACTGTCCAGCGCGCCGAGCAGATGCAACAGGGTGCTCTTACCGGAACCGGATGGCCCGATGATCGAGGTGAATTCCCCTGTCTCGATGCGCAATGCGACGTCGTCGAGTGCGCGGACCGCCTGGCCGCCGACCCGATACTCCTTCGTCACGCCCGATAGTTCCAGCATTGCCGGTTCCGGCATCGTCGTCCCCCGCTCCGTATGGTCGATCAAAGTTCTTCGTTCCTCGTCGCGCGTTACCGCGCCATGGCCTCCGACGCGAGTTTGCGGCGACGATACTGTGCGTCGAGCACCGCGCGCAGCACCGGCTGCTCGGCCGCCAGTTCGAGATAGGCCTCCATCGCCGTCGATCCCTGGTCGAGTTTTGCGGCGAAGTGGAGATTCCACCGGTAGCGCAAGGTGAGCAGGAGCCCGTCCTCGCCGCCGAACAGCCGATCCAGATCGGGGAGTCCCGCGAACAGGTCGGGATCGGCCGGGTCGAGCGCCGCGCGGGTGAGTACGGTGTGCACGATGTCGGTTCGAGCGTGCTGATCCGTCCAGGACATGGCCATCGCCTTCCTCTGTGAATACCGCCAACGCTACGGACGCGACCGTCTTGTTGTCGTCGTGCCAGGGACCCGAATGCGTCTCCGACCACGGTAGGAGCGGCGGCCCGCTCGTGGGACGATGTACCGGCCCGGATCCGGCGGCTAGCCTTACAGAATGGGTTCGACCGGCGTATCCGAAGCACCGCCAGGTACGCCTCGCGCGGGCCGCGTGCCGGCCTCGATGCGGCGTGTCGGGGAGCGGTGCGCCGAGTTCGCGCGCGATCCGGTCGCGGCCTTCCGGCGCAGCGTCGAGGAGTTGCCCTACGACTACCCGCCCTCGGTGATCGTCAGCGTCGACATCGCGGTCTTCGCCGTGGCGGTCGCGGCGGCGATCCAGCGGCACAGCTATTTCCCGACCCTGCTTCCGATCGTGGCGGTGCTACTGACCTGCGCTTTCGGTCCCTTGCATGCGTTGCTCGGCGTGCTGCCGCGCCCGCTGCTGCTCGGCGCGATGGCGATGACGGCCGAGGCGCTGTTCCTCGCTCAACCGGTCGAGGCCGATTTCGCGCCGTTCGTCCTGGTGGCCGCCGCGGGCGAGATCGCGGCGATCGCGCCGAAACGGGTGAGCATCCCGGTCACCATCGCGATGATGCTGCAACTGGTCGCTTTCGCCCTGATCGGCCATGTGACCGAAGGGTTGCCGACCTATCTGGTCGGCATCGCCTTCGGCTGGATGGCCGGGTTGATGCTGCAGTATCAGCGCCGCTTCCTCTACCAGGAACGCGGGTATCAGGACATCCGCGCCGCGCAGGCCGCCGACGAGGAGCGGCGCCGGATCGCCAGAGAAGTGCACGACGTGATCGCGCACTCGCTGAGCGTCACGCTGTTGCATCTCACCGCCGCCCGGCACGCGCTGCAGACCGACCGCGACGTGGACGAAGCCGTGGAAGCGCTGACCGACGCCGAACGACTCGGCAGGCAGGCGATGGCCGACATCCGCCGCACGGTGGGCCTGCTCGACGCGCGCCCTTGGAAGCAGGCGCCGGAACCGGGTGTGGAGGACATCGAGGATCTGGTCGGCGATTTCGTGCGGGCCGGTCTAGACGTGCGCTACGACCGCGAGGGCGATCTCGGCGCGGTGTCGCCCGCGGTCGGGCTCGCGCTGTACCGGATCGGCCAGGAGTCGCTGGCGAACGTGGTCAAACACGCGCACGGCGCGTCCGCCAGGATCCGGGTCGCGGTGGACACGACGATGGTCACCCTCACGGTGGACAACACGGTGCCCGCCGGGCTGCCCGCCCAGCGCGGCGCGGGCATGGGTCTGTCCGGTATGCGGCAGCGCGCCGAACTGCTCGGCGGGCGCATGACGGCGGGCCCGTCCAGCCGCGGCTGGTCGGTGCGAGCCGGTATCCCGCTCGCGCCCGGTCGCGGCGGATTCTCGTGTTCGGTGCTGCCGGGAAGCTCCACCACCGGCCGGGAGGTTTCGTGAGCGAGCGTCGGCGAACCGGAGCATCGGGCGTTGTCGGGTCCGGGCAACGAGGTGGAGTCGTGCGCGTTCACCGGCGAGTGAACCGAGAACGGAGCGTGCCGTCGTGCAGGTCGGAGCCGAACGCCACCGGGGTGCGGTCGTGAGCGTGACGACACCCGCCAGTGGCGAGGACGCCGTAACCGTGCTGGTGGTCGACGACCAGGAACTCGTGCGTGGCGGTCTGCGGCGCATCCTGCGCAGGCGGGACGGATTCGTGGTCGCCGAATGCGCCGACGGCGACGAGGTGCCCGCCGCCGTCGCGGAGGTCGGCCCCGACGTGGTGCTGATGGACCTGCGGATGAAACGGGTCGGCGGCATCGACGCGACCAGGATGCTGCGGGCGCGCGACGGGGCTCCGCCGGTCCTGGTGCTCACCACTTTCGACGACGATCAGTTGCTGTCTGGAGCGCTGCGCGCGGGCGCGGCCGGATTCATCCTCAAGGACTCGCCCGCCGAGGACCTCATTCGCGCGGTACGGATGGTCGCGGGCGGCGGCGCCTGGCTCGACCCCGCGGTGACCGGCCGCGTGCTGTCGGCCTACCGCACCGTACGCCCGGTGCGCACCACCACGGATGCACGCCTGTCCGAGCTGACCGCGCGCGAATACGAGGTGCTCGAACTGATCGGGCGCGGCCGGGTGAACGCGGAAATCGCTCGTGAACTCGGCATCTCGGAAGTGACCGTGAAAAGTCATGTGGGGCATATCTTCGGCAAGCTCGAGCTGCGGGATCGGGCCGCGGCGATCGTGTTCGCGTTTGACCACGGGGTGGTGACACCCGGAGAATCCAATCTATGACGGGCAGGCTCCGGTCGCGTACCGCGTGATCTCGGTGTGCGTTCCAGGCCCGGGATGCGGAGGATGACGGGTGCAGGAACCTGGGCCGAGAACCGGGACGCGGTTCGGGCCGTACGAACTGCGGTCGTTGCTGGGCAAGGGGGGAATGGGAGAGGTATACGAGGCGTACGACACGGTCAAGGACCGGGTGGTCGCGGTCAAGCTGCTCTCCGAAGAACTCGCCAAAGACCCGATGTACCAGTTGCGTTTCCGGCGCGAATCGCAGGCCGCGGCACGGCTGGCCGAACCGCACGTCATCCCGATCCACGACTGGGGCGTCATCGACGGGGTGCTGTTCATCGACATGCGGTTGGTCCGGGGCGTCGATCTGCGCACCCTGTTGCGCGGCAAGGGTCCGCTGAGCCCCGCTCGCGCCGTCGGCATCATCGAGCAGATCGCTTCGGCGCTCGACGCCGCGCACGCGAACAATCTGGTGCATCGCGACGTGAAACCGGCGAACATCCTTGTCACGGACGCGGATTTCGCGTATCTAGCCGATTTCGGTATCGCGCATACCGAAGGCGACAGCGCGGTGACGCTGGTCGGCATGGCCGTCGGCTCCTACATCTACATGGCTCCTGAGCGCTTCGACGTCGGCCCGGTGACCGGCCGCGCCGACGTCTACTCGCTGGCCTGCGTGCTGCACGAGTGCCTGACCGGAGCGACGCCGTTCCCGGCGGCCAGCATGAACGTGCTGATCAAATCGCACATGTCCGATCCGCCGCCGCGGCCGAGCGCGCAGGCCAGTGGCATTCCCGCCGCGTTGGACGAGGTGGTGAACCGCGGTATGGCCAAGGACCCGGCCGACCGCTACCCGACCGCGACCGCGCTGGCCAGGGCCGCCCGCGCCGCCCTCACCTCGGCGCCTGCCACCGGGCCGACGCTGGTGGTGCGCGCGCCCGACCGGTCGCAGCAGGCCGGTGCGGCGGTCGCGCCGGAATCGACCGGCGAGCTGCCCGTGATCCATCCGAGCGCGCCGACGGTGGTCCGGCCGACGGAGTTCCAGTTCACGCCGCTTCCGTCGGCTGATGCGCCGGAGCCGCCGCGAGCCCCGTTCCCGCCGGAGGTGGACTTGCCTCCGATACGTCCCTTCCCGGACGCGCACCTGTATCCGGAAACCCAGGCGTATCTGGAGGCGGCGGGATACCCGCAGGCGCCGGAGCCTGCCGCGCCGCCGACACAGGTGTATCGGCAGGGCTACACCGATTCCGCCGCGCCGGGGGTTTTCGATTCCGCGTACGCGCGACAGCTGGACGACGCCGCATACCCCGATCCGGATTCCACTCGGATGTTTTCGGAGCCCGCTGCCCCGCCGACGCAGGTGTTCGGGCAGGGTTCAGCCGCGCCGGGGGTTTTCGATTCCGCGTACGCGGGGCAGGCGGACGACTCCGCGTACGCCGATCCTGATTCCACGCGGGTATACGCGGAACCGACTGTGGCGCAGGCGTATTCCGATACGCCGCCGCAACCCTATTCGCAGGCCACCGAAAACACCTTCACCGAAGGTCATCCGGGGCTCGGGAAATACCCGCAGTATCCGGATCGAGAACAGCCACCCGCACCGCACCGCACGCGCGACCACCTTCCCGCACCGGACTCGGCCCCGACCCAGTATCTGGCGCCGGCGGAGCACCACGCACACGCGGCTCGCACCGACTATCCGCCGCATGGCGATTACCCCGCGCGCACCGGCCGCCCCCTGGGCCGCGACGAACCGGAGTACGGCTATGACGAGTACGACGAGCCCGATTACTCCGAGTCTCGTCCGAGTCGCTCCATAGCGCTCCCCATCATGGTGGCCGTTTTCGCCATCGTCGCGTTGACCGTCGGCGGCGCGATCGCCTGGCAGTCGTTCGGCCGCGGGCAAGTCGAGACGACCTCCGCCGCCGCGCACTCCGAGGAGTCCGCGCCGGTGGCCGGGCCCACCACTCGGGCGCCGAGCCGCACATCGGCCCCGTCGGCCACGTCGACCTCGGCGAAGCCGACCCAGGTCACGCTGCCCGCGGGCGCGAAGCCGTGCGGCCAGGGGCAGGCCGCCGCCGGGACGTTCACCCAGTCGGCGACGGGTACCGCCGTGACCAGCTGTGCGTTCGCCGAGGAGGTGCGCAGAGCCTATGCCGCACTCGGCCAGTCGCAGAACGCGACTCGTGACGCGCCGCGCTCGGTCGTCGCGATCAGCCCGGTCACCGGCCGCAGCTACACCATGAACTGCCTGCCCGAAGGTCAGGTCGTCACGTGCAGCGGCGGCGAGAACGCGGTGGTGTACGTCTACTGACGGTGCGGCGCAGGTCGGCTACGGCACGGCCGGGCTTCCGCCCGGGACCACCGGCAAGCCCGCCGCCTTCCAGGCTCGGAACCCTCCGACGAGGTCGGTCACCTGACGCAGTCCCAGACGCAGCCCGTCGGCGGCCGCGAGACTGGAGGCGTAGCCCTCGTTGCACACGATCACCACCGGGGTGTCGGCGGCGACGCCGGGCAGCCGGTGGTCGCCGTTCGGGTCGAGGCGCCACTCCAGGACGATCCGCTCGACCACGACCGCGCCGGGTATCTCACCCTCGGCACTGCGGTTCGCGTGCGGCCGGATGTCCACGATCAGTCCGCCCTCGGCCTGCACCGCGGCGGCCTGCTCCGGCGTCACCCGTTCCAGCTGCGCTCTGGCCCTGGTCACCATGTCCTCGGCGCCTGTACTCATCGTGCATCCACTCCGCTCGCTGACGTCCCTGCGAAGTCAGCCAGCGTACGGTATTCGCGGACCGGTCGAAGCGGGGGAGAGTACGCGTGCACCGACGCGGCGGGCCACGGCTTGTCGTTGCGCAGCTGATGCGCTCGATCGGGACCGAATCCGACCGTGTCACCTGCCCGTCGTTCCGCCTTCTGGACCGTCCCGCCCAGATACAGATATTCCTCGCTGAGTTCCCCCACGGTCATGGTGAACGAGCCGGACGCGCCGCCGTGGTCGTGCGGTTCGGTGCCCTGCCCAGGAGCCCAGGACAGCAGCCACAACTCCACGCCCATGGTCAGGGCCAGGCGGGTCCACCAGCGCTGCTCGGCGTCGAAGCGCACGATGTCCAGCAGCGGCGTGGCCAATTCCGCGGCCACCGAGCTGGTCAACCGGTGTAACTCGGCGGGTGACCACAGCGTCCGCTCCGGGTGGATGGCGTCTCGAACCAGCGGCACGTCGATGTCGGGATGGATATCGCGCGCGTGCTTGAGGTTCACCGGAACGGATGTGGTCACATGTGCTCCTGACGGGATCGATCGGATGAGCGGCTCGTGGCTGCCGCGTGGATTCTCCGCCATCGCGCCCGGATTTTCACGAATCACGATCAGGGCGAATAAAATTCATCGATCGCCGTCACGGCCGCACACCGGGCCTCGGCGTGCGGCGCCACCGCCGTTCGGCTACCCGAACCCGGGCATGGGCGGGGATTCCGGGAAGACGACGGGCAACGACACGAGGGCACGGTGGAACGGTCCAGGTCGCCAGGACAGCTCTTCCGGCTCGACCGCCAGTCGCATCTCGGGCAGGGCATCCAGTAGTTGGTCGATGGCGTCCTGCGCGATCAGGTACGCCATCGATTTGGCGGGGCAGGAGTGCGGTCCGGCTCCCCAAGCCAGGTGCGCCCGGCTGTCGGTGTGCTGGCCGGTGTGGATCGCCGGATCGTTGTTGCACGCGGCCATGCTGATCACGACCGGCTGGTGCGCGGGCAACCACACGTCGTCGATCAGGATCGGCTGTTTCGGGTAGCTGAAGCAGTAGTTGGCGCCGGGCGGGTCGTCGAACAGCACCTCGTCGAGTGCGTCGCGGGTGGACAAGCTGCCGCCGAATATCCCCCCCGCGAATCGGCGGTCGGTGAGCATCAGCCGCAAGGTGTTGGCGATCAGGTTCTGCTGTGGCTCGATCCCCGCCCCGTACAGGGTGACCAACTGGTGGATCATCTCCATGTCGTCGAGGCCGACAGGGTGCCGCAGCAGTCGCGAGGTGATGTCGTCCCCCGGACTCCGCCGTTTCATCTGCACCAGGTCGAACAGCGCGTCGGCGAGCATCGCGTTGCCCTTGTCCGCGTTGACGCCCTCGAAGATGGCGGCCATGCCGATCGCGACGTGCTGCCCGATCTCCGGCGGGCAGCCGAGCATCGAATTGAGCACCGCGAATGTGAGCGGGAACGCGTACTGGCTGATCAGATCCGCCGCACCGTCCTGGCAGAAGGCGTTGATCAGCGGGCCCGCGATCTGTTCGGTCGTCGCGTGCAGTGCGTGCAGGTCGACCGCGTCGATAGCGGCGACATTCACCTGCCGGTAGCGCTGGTGCTCGAATCCGGTGTTGCGCAGCGCGTTCGGCCGCCACTCCATCATCGGCAGGATCGGGCAGCCACCGGGAATGCCTTGCTGCCAAGTGCGTGGGTCCGAGGGAAAGTGCACCGGGTCGTTGAGGATTCGCAGCGCCGTGTAGTAACCGATCACCAACGTCGCGGGCACATTCGGCGCCAGTTCGATCGGCACGAGCGAGCCGTACCGGCGGCGCATCTCACGGTAGGCGTGATGCGGGTCCGCGGCGAATGCCTCCGTGTACAACGCGACCCGTGGCCCGTCGGTGTCTAGTGGCGAATTGTGCTGAACTGGACAGCTTTTCGTGCTCTCAGAAGTGGATTGCGGGGACTGTGGCGTGGACAAAGGGCATGACTCCAGAAGAGGAGGCTCGTCGCCGGTGCGTGCGGGGCACGCGGGGTCGGCTACGCGCCGGTCAGGTGCATGTTTTCCGATGTAGCTACGGGATCGTAAGCAGTTCCGGCGCCGTGGTGGGGCGGTTTGAGTCGCCCGATCGGTGAACGCGGAGCTGTTCGCGGCGGCTGCGTCGGTCCGGGGCTTGCTCGCGCCGCTCGGCAGGCGCCTCTCGACCGTGTTTCGTCATGGCCGCCCTCGTCGTCCCCGTAGGGGGTTTATCGGCTCAGTGCCGCATCGCGATTCATCCGGGAAGGTGGTCCGTCGCACTGGCGATTCAGTGATGGCAGAGGCCTCGGTCACGTACGTCCGCTCATTCGGACGGGCGTGGATGCCCCGCCGGAGCGCCTCTTCAGTATCAGCGGAAGCGTCGTGGCGACTGAACCGAGCCCCGCCGTTGCGCGACCGGCGGTTCGGCGTTCCTGCGATGGTCGGCCTGATCATTCGCCGAGGTCCGCCGCATACCGTTCGGAGAGCGAGGCGACGCGTTCGGCGGGCCAGGGGCACCGGATGTCTCCTCGGGTAGCGGCGAAGAAGACTTCCAGGTGGACGTGCCAGGCGGCCAGCAGTTGGGGCCGTAGCCTAGCCAGTTTTTCCGGCAGGGTCTGGGTCAGCTCCACCCGCACGCCGAGGTCGGGATCGGCTTCGAAGGACCAGCGCACGGTGCCTGCCACCGCGTCGTCGTGCCGCCACTCGTACTCCAGCCACCGAGGCGGCTCGACACCGACGAGCTCACCCGCCTCGACGTGCGCGTTGGTCGCCCGGATCGGCGGCGGGCCGCCCACGGTCGGAGTGTGCTCCTCGGTGAGCAGCGACCACAGCCGGTCCCGCGGCTGCCACACCAGGTCGCGAGCGAAGCGCAGCGCATAGCCGTCGGCGACCTCGGCGCAGTCGCCCGTGTCCAGCCCGAATTCCGCTGTGTAGTACTCGATATCGGCGAGCCAGGTGGTGTCCGGTTCGGTGTGGCCACCGTCGAGCGCGGCCGTGAGTGCCGCCAGGCAGCGGTCCCAGCCGACCGCTGACCGCGCGGCGCCGAGCCGCGCGCCGGGCCCGCCGCCGAGGACATGGGTGAAGATCAGCAGCGTTGCGTCCCCATCGGCCACCAGCTCGAAGCGCAGCACGTCCCGGTTCCATCGGAACATGTAGACCTTGGGTGGGTCGAATTCGAGCACCTCGCCGTGGGACATGCTGTCGGCTGTCTCCGGTGCGTCGGCGAAGGTGAATCGCATCGCTGCGCCGGGCCGCGGTTCGGTCGTGACAGCGGCGGGGAACCAGGCGGACATCTGGCTCGGATCGCTGATCGCGCGCCACACTTTTTCCGGGGGATGGGCCAGCCTGCGTTCGAACCGCAGGGTGGGCGCGCCGTCGACGGTGCGCAGTCGTGCTCGGGGCTCGCTCATCGGTGTCCTTTCTCGTCGGGCATGGCGTCGAGATGACGTTCCAGGGCGTCGAGGCTGGTTTCAGGGCTGTGGCCACGACCGCAGTGCGATGTCCGCGGTCCGGCGCAGGTGCGACGGTTTCGCGCCCGAGGCGGCTTGGACCGCGATCCCGTCGGAGACCGTCATGAGGTAGCGGGCGAGGTCGGCGGGTTTGCTGTCCTCGGGGAGGTCGCCGTCGGCGCGTGCTCGCTCCAAGCGCCGCCGCAGCGCGGCCTCGCCCGCGAGGCGCACCGCCACCGCGCTCTTGCGGCTGTGCTCGGCTTCCGGCCCGCAGGCTTGCGCGCTGCGCACCGATAGGCAGCCGGGGCTGTCGTGCCCGGTGGTCAGCTCGATCGCGCCGGCGAGGTACGCGGCCGCGACCGCGCGGGCGGTCGGGAGTTCGATGGCTTCGGTGAGGTAGCGCCCGGGTCCGTCGACATAGCGTTCGAGCGCCCGGTCGAACAGTTCCGCTTTGCTGCCGAAGGCGGCGTACAAGCTGGGACGGTTGATGCCCATCGCCGCGGTGAGATCCGACAACGCGGCGCCCTCGTAGCCGTACCGCCAGAACACCTCCAGCGCGCGGTCCAGCGCGCTGTCGATGTCGAAGCCCCGGGGCCTGCCTCCCGGCATGGGCACCTCCCACTGCTGTTTGCCTATCGGTACCTTAGGCCGCCGCGGTGCGCGCTCACAGGTCGCCGACCGGTCTGCGCACACCGGTTTCCGCGGCTTCGGCGATGGCGTCGACGAGACGGCGCTGGCGCAGGCCCACGGTGAAGTCGGGCCGAGCGGTCCTGCCCTCGGCGATGGCGCTCGCGGTCTCGCGGTAGACGCCCGCGACGTGGGCGACCGGGCCTGGGGGCAGTGTGGACGGCACCAGGCGGTAGCGCTCCGGGACCGGGAGTTCGCTGATCAACCCCTGATCGGTGCGCAGTTCGATGCGCCAGTCGGCCCAGTGCGGATACATCCCGGCCTGCACCGGGCTGATCGCAAGAGCCCCCTCCGTACCGCGAATGTGCAGCGCGAATCCGGACGGAGCGTCCGCGTTTCCGCCGTGCACGGTCACCGCGGCGACCGCGCCGCTCTTCAAGCGACCGGCCAGGACCAACTGCTCCGGTTGCCGATTCGGGACGGTCCGGCCGGTGCCGACGACGGTCAATTCCTCGTGCGGTGCGGCGACGACGGCGGACACTTCGGCGAGTTCACCGGCCAGGTGTTCGAGCACCGCGAGCACGTGCCCGGCCATGATCGTCAGCAGACCGGTGCCCTGGGCGGGATCGGTGGTCCAAGCCAGTTCCGGCCGAATCGAACCGCCGCCGAACGGATCTCCGGCGGCGATGACGGTGACCGCGGAAACGGCGCCGATCCGGCCCGCCGCGAGCAGATCGCGGACGAAGTTCACCGACGGCGAGTGGTAGCCCTGCAAGACCACCGCGTGCACTACATCCGCCGCTGTCGCCGCCGCGGTCAGCTCGGCGCTCTCGGCCGCGCTCGCGCCCATCGGCCACTCGCAGACGACGTGCTTGCCCGCCGCGAGCGCCGCGCGCACCACCGCCGCGTGCCCCGGTGACTTCACTGTCGCCACAACCAGGTCCACCTCGGGATGCGCGGCCAACTCGGCCGCGTCGGTGAACGCGTGCGTGGCGCCGGTGGCCTCGGCCGCGGCGGCGGCCGAGGCGGGGTTGGTCGTCGCCACCGCCGCGACGCGGAACTCGGGCAGTGCGGCCAGCGCGGGCAGGTGGGTCGCGGCGGCCCAGCTTCCGGTGGGATTCGCGCCGACGACGCCGACACCGAGCGGGGTGGTGCTACCGGTCATGAGGACTCCTAGTTCTGTACCGTTGGGTAGTAAACTAGGCGCGCTACGGCCGCGCGACAACCGATAATGTACCGATAGGTAAAAAATTCGCCGCCGATTCGAGAGTGCGCCCCTCCCGCTCGGCTCCAGTGATGGTTGCTGAGAGATTGCGAATAAGTGTGCGAGAGATTTGCGCCGGATCGGGACGGCGGTGCTCCGGCGTGGTCTGGCGCGGGAATGCCCGCGGATCGGAAGTTCACGTCCGGGCAGTGGCGCCACTCTGGCGAATTGGCGGTGACCGTGCTTGCGGCGGGGAACTTCGGCCGGGCTCGATCCGATCGTGGCTGCCGAACTGCATGGCGGTGGTCGTCCCGGCCTCGGGGGCTTGCGTCGACCGCCTCGATGTGCTTTCCGCCAAGGTGGGTGCATCTCGTGGTGAAGCCCGCCAAACGTGCTCGCGGGAAGCCTTGCCCTCGGGGGCATACCTCCGGCACCCAAAAAGTCCTGCGGTAATACTCGAATGCTATTGAGCGCGACCGGGGTGCGCAGACCTGTTCGGCAGTGGCCGTGGCGGTCAGAGGTTTTCGGTGAACTGGGGCGTAATCAATTCATCTAGTACGTTCTCCGGGATAACGAGAAGCAGTTCTCGGGTGAGGCCGACGGCGAACGTCGGTTCCGAACCCGGCCGCTCGGCGACATCGGGCGGGTAGGTGGAGGTGTCCATGCTTGTTGACCGCGCCGTCGTCATCTGGCGGGGAGACAAGAGTCAGTCGACCCGAGGCCGCGCCCCTGCCGTCGCGGTCGCCGGTCGGCGAGCCGGGGGAGTTCGCGAGAAGAATGTGCCGAAAATGTCTACTGATCGATTCCGCAGAGTTCGAAACGTCCTGGGTTGTGCGGCGCTTGCCGCGGCTCTGGTAGCCGGGTGTAGTACCAACCGCGCCGAGGATTCGTCGAGCGAGCCGACCATCACCGAGGCCGCAGCCCGCACCGACCAGAAGGGCCTGTCCATCATCGTGCCGGGCACCTTGGCAGCGAGCTATGCCGAGCTCGCCGCGGGCGTGCGCGGGAAGATGGGCATGGCCATCGTGCCGGTCGGCGGCGAGCAGCCGATCACCTTCGGCGAATGGACCAGCGGTCCGGCCTGGTCGACGATGAAGGTGCCGCTGACCGTCGCCGCGCTGCGGCGCAGTCCGAGCAGCTCGAACTACGCCGCGTCGGCCGCGATCACGCAATCCGACAACGCCGCCGCCGACGTGCTGTGGCAGTCGCTGGGCACGCCGCAGGAGGCGGCGCAGGCCGTGCAGGCGGTGCTGCGCGAAGGTGGGGACAGCAAGACCGTCGTGCCCGCCACCCGTGCCCGTGCCGAACACTCGGCCTTCGGTCAGGCGGAGTGGTCGCTGATCGACCAGGTGCGGTTCGCTTCACATTTGCCGTGTCTGCCCCAGACCGACCGCGTTACTTCGCTGATGGAACAGGTCATCGCCAGCCAGCGCTGGGGTCTCGGCGAGTTCGGCGGCGCCGAGTTCAAGGGCGGCTGGGGGCCGGACGTGTCGGGCAACTACCTGGTGCGGCAGTTCGGGATCATCAACGTCCCCTCGGGGCAGATCGCGATCGCGGTCGCGGTGCAGCCGGAGTCGGGATCGCTCAGCGACGGCATGAACGTTCTGGACAAACTGGCCACCGTCGTCTCCCAGCATCTCGGCGAGCTGGCCGGGGGTCATTGCGCGGCCGCGTGAGGTCATCTGTCCAGGTCAGTGTTACGCGACGTTCACGGGGGCGGGGCTGCCGAGATCGGACATGGGGGGCAAGATAGCGGCCATGCGCATCGGAGTTCTGACCGGAGGCGGAGACTGCCCAGGACTGAACGCGGTCATCCGCGCCGTCGTTCGCACCGCGAACGGCCGTTACGGAGACGCGATCGTCGGCTTCGAGGACGGTTGGCGCGGCCTATTGGAGGACCGAAAGATCCAGATCCGCAACGACGACCGCACCGACCGGATCCTCACCAAGGGCGGCACCATCCTCGGCACCGCCCGCACCAACCCCGACGTGCTGCGCGCGGGCCTCGGCCGGATCAAGCAGACCCTGGACGACAACGGCATCGAAGCCCTGATCCCGATCGGCGGCGAGGGCACGCTCACCGCCGCGAGCTGGTTGTCCGACGAAGGCGTACCGGTGGTCGGCGTCCCGAAGACCATCGACAACGACATCGATTGCACCGACGTCACTTTCGGCCACGACACCGCCTTGAACATCGCCACCGAGGCGATCGACCGGTTGCACACCACCGCCGAATCGCACCAGCGCGTCATGCTCATCGAGGTGATGGGCCGCCACGCGGGCTGGATCGCGGTCGGCGCCGGCATGGCGGCGGGCGCCCATCTGACGCTCGTGCCGGAGGTCCCCTTCGAGGTCGACGAGGTGTGCGCCATGATCAAGCGGCGTTTCCAGCGCGGTGACAAGCACTTCATCTGCGTCGTCGCCGAAGGATCGCACCCCGCGCCGGACTCCGGGTTCACCTTGCGCGAGGGCGGCATCGACGAGTTCGGCCACGAGCGGTTCACCGGCGTCGCCCAGCAGCTCGGCGTGGAGATCGAGCGGCGCATCGGCAAAGAGGTCCGCACCACCGTGCTCGGTCACGTGCAGCGCGGCGGCAGCCCCACGCCCTACGACCGGGTGCTGGCCACGCGCTTCGGCCTGCACGCCGCCGAGGCGGTGCACGCGGGCAAGTTCGGCCAGATGGTCGCGTTGCACGGCACCACCATCGACCTGGTCCCGCTGTCGGAGGCCACCAAGCAGCTCAAGCGGGTGCCTTCGGAGCGCTACCGCGAGGCGGAGGCGTTCTTCGGTTAAGGGCGTCGCATATGGCAGATGAACTCAGCGGTGAGCTGTGGTTACCGCCGCTGTCGGGGATCCATACCGTCGAACTGAAGCGACGGCTTGCCCGGCTACCCCGCGCCGGTAGCAGCGCTGAGGAACGTGATCAGGTGGACGCGATGTTCGGCCGAGATCGGCTCGATGAGGGCCTCGAGGCGTGGTGATCGTCTCCGGGGCGACCGCGCCGGTCGCTTCGACGCGGATGTGCATATGTCCGGATACGCTGGCCGGTATGGCCGAACTCCCTGTGCACGATCTGCCGGATACCGCCGTCGACGTCCTGCGCCGCCGAGCGCGCGCGGCCGGGTTGCCGCTGTCGCGGTACATCGGGCGCGAGCTGGTCGCGCTGGCCGGTCGACGCACGGCGGACGACGCGGTCGTCGAGTTCTTGGAGTCCGAAGGACGCGACCTGGCCCCGCAAATAGATGATGACGCGGTGGCTCTAGTACGGCGGTACGACCTTTCGATCGAGGCGCTCGACGTTCTGGGTCGCCGCGCTCGCTCCGCGGGTGTTCCGCTGGGGGAGTATGCGCGTCGCGAACTGGTGCGGCTGGCGCGGCGCAGCACCGTCGAGGACGCGTTGCTGGAGTTCCGCGAGGTGCAGGAACGGGATCCGAGTCCGCGACTCGACATGGCGGAGATCGCCGCGGCCGTGCGGTACGCGCGCGGCGAATAGGCCGGGGCCGGCCCGCGTCGTCGGTACCCTGAGTCGCATGCGCAGTGGGCGACTGATCGCGTTGGCACTGTTGGTGATCACGGCAGTGGCGGCCGGGTGCTCGGAGTCGAATCCGCCCGAGCCGACCACGGGTGACTGGCACGGCGCCGTCGAGGTCCCCGGTCAGCCGGTGCAGGTCGGCGTGAGTTTCCACGACGACGGCACGGCCACCGTCGACATCCCGGCGCAGGGCATGAGCGGCGTGCAACTCAAAGACGTCAGCACCGACCGCAACGGCGTGTCTTTCGCGGTCCCCGACGTCCCTGGCGATCCGGTGTTCCACGGCAAGTACGAGTCCGGAACCGACCGGATCACCGGAGATCTCACCCAGGCGGGGCAGAAATTCCCGCTTGCGCTGAGCCGGGGCAAGGTCGTACCGCCAGCCCATCCGCAGGAACCGAAGCCACCGTTCCCGTACAAGACCGAGGATGTCACCTACGGCAACAGCGGCATCACTATCGCGGGCACGTTGACCGAACCGCAGGGCCCTGGCCCGTTCCCGGCCATCCTCATGATCACCGGAAGCGGCGCCCAGAACCGCGACGAGGAACTGATGGGGCACAAGCCGTTCCTGCTGCTGGCCGACACCTTCACCCGCGCGGGCTACGCCGTGCTGCGCACCGACGACCGAGGCGTCGGTGGCACCGGCGGCAAGCTGGACGACGCGAACTACACCGACCTGGCCGAGGACGCCGCCGCGGGCGTCCGCTTCTTGCGGGCCCGCTCCGAGATCGACCCGGCGCGGGTCGGGCTCTTCGGCCACAGCGAGGGCGGCTACCTCGCGCCGCTGGTCGCCGCGCGCCCCGACAGCGGCGTCGCGTTCGCCGTCCTGATGGCCGGACCCGGCGTCCCTGGCTCGGACGTGCTCGTCGAACAGACCCGCTTGCTCGCCGCCGCGAACGGAACACCTCCCGACCAGGTGGAGACCCAGGTCCGGGACATGGCCGAACTGTCCGCCCTGCTGAAGGCGGGCGACCTCGACGGAGCGAGACAACTGGCCGTTCGGCAGAACCAGGCCCTGCCCGCCGACCAGCGCGTGCCCGACGATCAGGCGGCCGCGCAGATCACGCCGTATCTGGCCGCCCTGGTCGCCTACGATCCGGCGCCCGCGCTCTCCGCCCTGCGGATTCCGGTGTTCGCGTTCTTCGGCGGCAAGGATCTCCAGGTGCCCCCGGCGCAGAGCGAGCAGCCGATGCGCGACCACCTCGCCGCCGACCCCGATGCGACCGTCCACGTCTTCCCGGGTCTCAACCACCTGATGCAGCACACCGAGACCGGCCTTCCCCGCGAGTACGGCGCCATCGAAACGACCATCTCTCCCGAGGTGCTCGACTACGTCACCGGCTGGCTGCGGCAGCGGGTCCCGGTGAAGTAACACCGCGCCGCGGGACGCGAGAGCCGCTGCGCTGCGACGGGAGCGCTTACCTAAACTGATGGCCATGAGCGCACCCACGGTCGACCTGATGGATTACTCGGATGTCATCGCCCGGTTCGAGCCGGTGCTCGGCATGGAGGTCCACGTCGAGCTGAACACCGCGACGAAGATGTTCTGCGGTTGCCCGACCGAGTTCGGCGCCGAGCCGAACACCCAGGTGTGCCCCGTGTGCCTCGGCTTGCCCGGTTCGCTCCCGGTGGTCAACCAGAAGGCCGTCGAATCGGCCATCCGGATCGGGCTGGCGCTGAACTGCTCGATCACGCCGTGGGGCCGGTTCGCGCGGAAGAACTACTTCTACCCCGATCAGCCGAAGAACTACCAGATCAGCCAGTACGACGAGCCGATCGCCACGAACGGGCACCTGGACGTGGTGCTCGACGACGGCAGCATCTTCCGTGTCGACATCGAGCGCGCGCACATGGAGGAGGACACCGGCAAGTCGGTGCACATCGGCGGTGCGACCGGCCGCATCCACGGCGCGAGCCACTCCCTGCTCGATTACAACCGGGCGGGGGTGCCGCTGATCGAGATCGTCACCAAGCCGATCACCGGCGCGGGGGAGCGCGCCCCCGAGGTGGCGCGGGCGTACGTGACAGCGCTGCGGGATCTGCTGAAGTCGCTCGGGGTGTCCGACGTGAAGATGGAGCAGGGTTCGCTGCGCTGCGACGCGAACGTCTCCCTGATGCCCATCGGCGCAACGGAATTCGGCACCCGCACGGAGACCAAGAACGTCAACTCGCTGCGCAGTGTCGAGGTCGCGGTGCGCTTCGAGATGCGCAGGCAGGCCGCTGTGCTCGCGGGCGGCGGCACGATAGTCCAGGAGACCAGGCACTTCCACGAGGCCGACGGCACCACTTCGCCCGGTCGCCGCAAGGAGACCGCCGAGGACTACCGCTACTTCCCCGAGCCGGACCTCGAGCCCGTCGCGCCCGCGGCGGAGTGGGTCGAGCAGTTGCGCGGCACGATCCCCGAGTACCCCTGGCTGCGCCGCGCGCGCATCCAGTCCGATTGGGGCCTGTCCGACGAGGTGATGCGCGACCTGGTCAACGCGGGCGCGCTGGACCTGATCATCGCCACCGTCGACGCGGGCGCACCGGCCAACGAGGCGCGCTCCTGGTGGGTCGCCTACCTCACCGAGAAGGCCAAGGAGCGCGAGGTCGCGCTGGAGGAGCTGCCGATCAGCCCGGCCCAGGTCGCCGAGGTGATCAAGCTGGTCGACGCGAAGACGATCAACAACAAGGTGGCCAAGCAGGTCGTCGACCACGTGCTGGCAGGCGAGGGCGACCCGGCGCAGATCGTCGAGGCCAAGGGCCTCGGCATGGTCAGCGACGACAGCGCCTTGCAGTCGGAGGTGGAGAAGGCCCTGGCCGCGAATCCCGACATCGCCGACAAGATCCGCTCCGGCAAGGTGCAGGCCGCGGGCAAAATCGTCGGCGACGTCATGAAGGCGACCCGCGGACAGGCCGACGCGGCGCGCGTCCGCGAACTGGTCCTGGCCGCCTGCAGCTAGGTTCGGCGGTCGACCCCGACCGCGCTGTATGACGTGGTCGGGGTCGGTGGCGTGGTGTAGCGCGCGTTCGGCAGGTAGAGCCGCTCCTCGTACGCCGCGACGGTGGTCGGTACGTCGAAGCGTGGGTCGGTGACGCGCCCTACGACCGATCCCGTAGTGCCCGCGTGGTCGAGCGCGACCACCGCGATCGTGTTGGACCGGTTCTGCACGACCAGAAGTGTGTCGCCGCGCAGCAGCAGTCCGTCCCCGTTGGGCAGCGTCTCGGCGCCGAGGTCGATCCGCCGCGTCGTGCCCGTCGCCGGGTCGACGCGGAACAACCGGCCGGTCACCGACTGCATGATGATCAAGCCGGTGCCGTCGGGTGTGCGCACGATCCCGTTGGCGTTGATCGCTCCGGGCTCGTAGCGGATGTCGCCGGTCAACGGGCGTCGCACCACCGCCGTGGGTGAGGGCAGAGCGTCCTGGTCACCGACGGGCAGATGGTAGAGCACGGGCGTGCGCGAGTCGGTGAACCACGCGCCCGTGGGCGTGAGCACGACATCGTTGACGAACGTGTCCGGCGAGATGCCGAGGGGGTAGCTCGCCAATACCGCGCCCGTGCCGGTGTCCACGACGCGTGCGTCGCCTCCGGTGCCGCCGGCGACGAACAGCCGACCGTGGTGGTCGACCTGGAGTCCGAGCGCGGGCGTCCCCGGCCCCTGGCTCAGGATCTCGCCTTGCCCGGTCACCAGGTCGGCGCGGTAGATGGAGCCGTCGACTCGCGAACCGAAGTAGGCCACCGGCCGTGTACCGATGGCGATGCCTTCCGGCTGGAACCCGGCGGGCAGGTCGATCCCGGCGGCGAGGACCGGAGGGTATGCCGCCGTCCGGTCCCCGGGCGCCGACGCCGCGACGCCGAGACAGCCGAGCGCGGCCGAGATCGCCAGGACTCGCTTCATCTCATTGCTCCTCTGTATCGGTGGTCGCGGGGCCTGCGGCATCGGGCCGAGACGTTCAGGCAGTGCCGAGCGTTTCGACGTCTCCGTAACCGACCGTGAAATGACCATTCCCGCAGGGATTTTCGAGCTCGTCCAGGACGGCTACGGCAAGGTCTTCCGCCGAGATCCGGGACGTGCCGTCAGCGCTGGTGATGAGCGTCGTGGTGCCCCGCCGGTACTTCCCGGTGCGTTGTCCGGGTTCGAGGAGGGCGGGTGGGCTGAGATAGACCGAGTCGGCCGGATGCGCCCGGCAGGTCTCCCATTGCGCGACGCTCGCGGCGGCGATGGTGCGGATCGACGCCGGTACGTATTCCGGACTGTCGAGTACCAGCTGCTCGGGGTGTCCCGGAACCCGTAGCGGCGCGGCGCCGCCGACGACGAGGATGCGCGTCCCGGTGGCCGCGGCCGCGTCGAGCAGGGCTGTTGTAGTCGTCGTGACGGTATGTTCCTGCCCAGCGGCCGCACGGGTCGCGGCCACGATAGCGTCGGCGCCGTCGAACAATTCGCTCATCCGGACCCTGTCGTTCGCGTCGCCCTCGACAACGGTCACCATGGGCGGCAGGGCGATCCGCGGCCCTGTCCGGAAGACGGCGACGATCTCGTGGCCGCGGCCGGTGGCCTCGTCGACGACGCACGAGCCGACCATGCCTGCGGCTCCGACAACGGCGATCTTCATTTCGATATCCCTTCGGGTGCTGCGACAGGAGCGGAGAAGCGGGTGGGCGCGGGAAGCTGTCCCGCGACGATCGCGGCGAGCGCGAGCCCGAAACCCGCGAGTTGGACCGGGCCGAGTGTCTGGCCGAGCAGAACGGCGCCGAGAACCGCCGCGACCAGCGGCGAGAGCAGAACCAGAACCGCGACGGAGGTGACGGGCAAGGAGCCGATGCCGCGGAACCACAGGACATACGCGAGCAGACCCCCGACCAGCCCCAGCCATAGGTACCCGAGAACGGCGGGCGGGTCGATCGCGGGAGGCGGCCCTTCGACGAAGAACGTGAGAGGCAGCAGGAAAAGCCCACCGGCAGTGAGTTGCCAGCCCGCGAACGCCGTGGGACCGGCCTCGGCAGGCCGCCCCCACTTCTTCGTGAGGGTCAAGCCGAGCGCCATGGAAGCCGCGGCGGCAAGGCCGGCGACAACCCCGGTGAGGTCGAAGGCCGCGTCCGGCCCGATCACCACCAAGCCGACGCCGACAAGGCCTATCGCTCCCCAGACCAGGCGCCAAGCGGAGGGGCTTTCGCCCAAGATCACCACGGCCAAGACGGCCACGACGAGCGGCTGGGCCGCCGCCAAGGTCGCGGCCACGCCGCCCGGCAAGCGTTCGGCGGCGAGGAACAGCATCGGGAACAGCAGCCCGATGTTGAGCACACCCAGCACCGCGGCTTTGCCCCACCAGGCTCCGCGCGGCAGCGTCCGCGTGATCGCCAGCGCGATCAGACCCGCGGGCAAGGCCCGCAGGAGACCGGCGAACAGCGGGTGTCCCGGTGGGAGCAGCTCGGTGGTGACGACATAGGTCGTGCCCCATGACGCGGGAGCGAGCGCCGTCAGGACGGTGCGCGGCAGGGTTCCCAGTGGCGCAGTTCCGCCGAAAACCGCCTGTGTTGCTGGACTTTTCACCTTCGCAGTCTCGCGCGGAAGTGATCAATGAGTCCAACACATGTTTGTCAATTCATCAATCGTGTTCAAAGATCAATCCATGGAGCTCCAGCAGATGCGCTACGTCATCGCCGTGGCCGAGACGAACAGCTTCACCCGGGCCGCCGAACGATGCCTCGTCGTGCAGTCCGCCCTCAGTCATCAGATCGCGCGTCTGGAACGGGAATTGGGCGCGCGACTCTTCGAGCGCACCAGCCGCCGGGTGCGCCTCACACCGGCCGGCGCGGCGTTCCTCCCCGCCGCCCGGCAGTGCCTCGACGCCGCCGAGCGCGCCGCCGCCGAGGTGGCCGCGGCGGTCGGCGAGGTGCGCGGGCGGCTCGCCGTCGGGCTGATCCCCACCGTCGCCGCGGTGGACATCCCGGAGGCGCTGCGCGATTTCCGCCGCCGCCACCCGCACGTGCGCATCAGCCTGCGCGTGGGTGCGAGCGAGGAGCTGGTGGAGAAGGTCGAGCAAGGAGCCATCGATGTCGCATTCCTCGGATTGCCGACGACGGCACGACCCCGAGGCGTGGTCGCGCACGAACTCGCCCGCGACCGGCACGTAGCCGTCGTCGCGCTGGACCATCCGCTCGCCGGAGAGCGGTCGATCGACCTGCGCACGCTGTCCGCCGAGGTCTTCGTGGATCTCCCGGCCGGGACCGCCGGACGTCTCCAGTCCGACCAAGCCTTCACTGCCGCCGGTCTGGACCGTGACGTCGCTTTCGAAGTGACCAGCGCGGACTATATCGCCCGACTCGTCCGCCCCGGCCTCGCCATCGCCATGCTCCCGTCCGCTTACGTGCCCCAGCTGGAGGGCGTGACCACCATCGAGGTCACCGACGCCCCCGCCCGAGTCGAATACGTCATCTGGAGCCGCAGCCGCACACCGGCGGCCACCGCGTTCCTCACCGTGCTCGGCATCACCGCGCAGGCCTCGGACGACTCGTGAAGAATCACGCCTCGTTTCGGCCCGAGCGCCGCACCGGGAGATGCTGTGGAGTGACATCCTGACCTTCTTCGCCCCCGTGACCTGATCGGACTCTGCCGGATGTGTCGGTGTCGAGTGGCGCGAGCGAAACCTGGGTCCGTCCGTCGCTTCTCAGGGCGGTCGGCGCCGGTTCCGACAGCGAGATCGGCGCGCATGCCGTTGCGCGCTCGGCTCAGTTGGGGGCGGCTGTTCGTTCGTGGGGAAAGAGTGAGCGGCAGCCACCGCCCACTGGCCGAGGCAAAGCCTCAGATCGCACGGTTACCGCAGCGCGGGCCCAGCACATCTTGCCAAGGCGGAGCCTGAGGCCACGCGGTTACCGCCGTCCGCGCCCAGCGCACCTCGACCACGGGTTTCGAGCGAAGCGAGACCGAGCATGCGCCGTTCGCGGCCCGGCTCGCGTCCGAGCGCGTCGTTGACGACCTGCTCCAGGATCGCGCCACGGCCGAGACGGGCCTCGAGCAGCTTCGCTGGCGCCTTACCG